>JAWLEA010000014.1:0-42768 GCA_041686345.1 Polyangia bacterium
AGAAATCTGTCGCAGCCGGCTTCAGCCAATTTTTCTATTTCTTCTCTGGTATGTACGCCGGTTGACAAGGTAAGGGCAAGGCTGGTGTTTTCTTTTATCGCTTTGATAATGTTTATGAGACTGGACAAGGGATAATATCTGCTCTCACCACTTTGCAGGACTATGGTTGTTATTTCTGCTTTTTCAATTTCCCGGGCAATTTGCAGAATTTCCTCCAAAGAAAGGTGATAGCGACTGATAAATTTGTTGTTTCTTCTGATGCCGCAATATTTGCAATTTTTCTCACAAATATTGGAAAATTCCAGGATCCCGCGTATTTGCAATTTGTTTTCAAAATTATCAAGTTGAACTTGGTGGGCGGCATTATAAACAAGGCTGGCAAGCTCTCCCTCCAGAGAAAGCAAAAATCTGATTTCAGCCAGATTTGGAATATATTTTTCTGTTACCATACGGGAGACAAGAAAATCGACTTTTTCCTTTTTCTTTAAATAATGGGGCAATTCCCATTCTTTCATTTCAGATTCAAAGATAGACATCGCGTTTTCCTCTTTTCAATTCGGTAAATTTCTTTTCCAGAAATTTTTTTAATTCCGGTTCAAGTTCATCAAGATTTTTTTCAATAGCCGCAAAACCCGCTTTTTTGGTAGCAGGTGAACCATAATCAAGCAGATATTCAGTTAAAGTCAGAAGGGCGTTAGGTAGGCATTTTTCTTTAATATGACCAGTTTTGGCAACTTTCATGAAATTTTCTCCGGTGCGACCCAAGCGGTAGCAACTGGTACAGAAACTGGGAAGAAAACCGCCATTTACAACCTGCCTGATTATTTCATCCATGGGACGGTGATCTCCAAGAGAGAACTGAACACTCGCATTTTTGCTACTGTAGCCACCGGGATTGGTTCTGCTGCCGGCACTGATTTGGGAAATACCCAGGTTCAAGGCTTCATTTCTGATCTGAGGATTTTCCCTGGTGCTGAGAATAATTCCCACATAGGGGATTGCCAGTCGCACGATGGCGATGATCTTTTTGAATTGCATATCATTGACAGGCCAGTCGGGATTGGAGGCCAGGGATGAACCTGGTGCCGGTTCCAGTCTGGGAACACTGATGGTATGGGGTCCGACTCCGAATTTCTGTTCAAGATGGCGAACATGTTGCATCAAGGCCAGAATTTCGAATTTATAGTTGTACAGACCAAAGAGGGTGCCGATGCCCACATCGTCAATTCCTCCGCTGAAAGCATCATCAATAGCTTGAAGTCGATTGTCATAATTGGATTTTGGTCCTTCGGGATGCACTTTTTTGTAAGTTTGGCGATGGTAGGTTTCCTGAAAAAGCTGGTAGGTGCCGATACCAAGTTTTTTCAATTTGTTAAATTCTTCCACCTTCAAGGGGGCGGTATTTACATTGATTCTTCTGATTTTATTTCCCTTGACCTCAACGGAATAGATGGCCTCAATGGCTTTGAGCAAATAGTTAAAACCTTCCGAAGGCCAAGCTTCTCCCATTACCAGTAAAATTCTTTTGTGACCTTTGGCAAGTAGACATCTGGTTTCTTCCTTAATTTCATTGAGGGAGAGAAAATTCCTCTTGACAGAATGGTTAGATTTCCTGAAACCGCAATAAGTACAGTCATTTATGCAGTAATTAGAGATATAGAGAGGAGCAAAGAGTACAAGTCGGTTCCCGTACATTTCCTGTTTAATCTGATTGGCAACTCCCAAAAGTTTTTGCAGTTCGTCCGCTTTTTCAATACTCAATAAAGCTGCTGTTTCTTGAAGATTGAGACCTTGTTTGCGGGAAGCTTTTTCGAGGATTTGATCAATTTTGTCAGGGGTGAAGGAATGATTGAGAATATCTTCAATTTCTTCCTGATTGATAATTGCTTGCATTGTACACACTCTCCCGACCAAATTTCAGTGAAAAATTTAACTGTAATCCTTGAAATAAGGTCTTTGTTAGTAAGTTCCCATCATAGAAGTAGTGTTTCTGGGATGGGAACTAGTAAATCCATAATCAGAGTAAATCTGCAAAATTGTATAAACAGATGATATGAAAATGGATTATAGTTGAGAGCATGAAGTTGGAACAGAACAAAACAATTGAACTCATTTGTAATATAGGGAAGAAATAAAAAAAATAAAGGGTAAATAAGAAAAAAATCACAAATAATATATTCGGGGGAATTATATTCCAAAAATATTGAAAAAATATATAAAAGACGGAAAATATTAAGAAGAAATGAAAAATATAAAGTTCATAATATCCTGATATAAAACGTATAAAAAGATAAAGGCATTGAAAATAAGATTATTTGAGAAAAATTTAACAAAAAGGTTGACGAGAACAAATTATTCCCTATATTAACTTTAGCTGTTAAAGATTTCACAACCAATAAAGGCAATACTGAATGGTTTGTGAAGTTATGGATGGTTCAAATTTAAGGAGTATGATTTTGGCTTCAGAAAAAACAATTGAACGACTCACAATTTATCATTTTATTCTGAGAGAACTTCATGAAAGTCGCGTATCAGCGATTTATTCCAAAGATTTGGCCAAACTGGCCCATGTCAAACCATCTCAAGTAAGAAGGGATCTGATGGTTACAGGCTATGCGGGAAATACCCGCAATGGCTACGATGTCGTGCAATTACAGGCAGCAATTGATGAATTTTTTAACTTCAAAGATGGAATTAAAACTATTCTCTTTGGAGCTGGAACTTTGGGGCGGGCTTTGCTTACTTATTTTTATCCTCTTAAACCCAAATACGAAATTTTAGCCGTATTTGACAAAGATAAGAACAAAATAGGACGGGTGCTCAGTGGTACCAGAATTTACCCCGTGGAAGAATTTTCCAGGGTAATTTCCGGTAAGAACGTCAAAACCGGAATTTTAGCTGTTCCGGCTCAGGAAGCCCAGATCACTGCCAATTTAATGGTTGATCAAGGGATAAGAGGAATCCTTAATTTTGCTCCGGCTCGTCTCCTGGTTCCACCTTCAGTGTTTGTGGAGGATATGAATCTCAGAGCGACTTTGGAGAAAGTGGCCTGGTTTGCTGACAAGTGAATTTGGTTCCGGCAGGAACTGGAAAGAGAAAGATTATGATTGAAAATGAGAAGTTTGCAGTTGTGAAAAACAAATATCAAAATGCCGGTCCCGAAGCGTTGATTCCCCTTTTGCAGGATATTCAGGGAGAATTGGGTTATTTGAGCAGAGAAGCAATCGCCCAGGTGAGTAAATTGCTCAAGTTGTCCGAGAGCAAAATTTACGGAGTTGCTTCATTCTACAATCAATTCAAGTTTAATCCTCCGGGTAAATACCATATTCAAATTTGTCGGGGAACAGCCTGTCATATTAAAGGTTCAAAAACAATTCTGGAGCATTTGCAAAGAGAATTGAGGATCGCTCCGGATCAAACCACCAAAGACGGGCTTTTCAGTCTGGAAGTTGTATCCTGTGTCGGTGCCTGTTCTCTGGCCCCGCTAATTGTCGTCAATGATAAGTTCTATGCCGACGTGGATAAAAAGAAGATTAAGAAAATAATCAAAAAGATAAGAAAGGAAGAGCAAGAATAATGAGCTTACTTTCTCAGTTCAGATGTTGCGAAAAATGCAACCACAGTTTGGAAACCCCCTGTCGTGACAGAATTCTCTGCCTGGCGGGAAAAATCTCCTGCCATGATGATTCATCCTGCAGCCAACTTCGCCAGGAAAATCTGAGAATAATCCGAAATGAAACCGGAGAGGACAAAGTAATCTATATCGGGTACGGCACCTGTGGTCTTGGTGCAGGAGCCGAGGAAACCAGGCAGCAGATTGAAAAATGGCTGACCGATAACAATCACCAAGATTGCAAATTGATCAAAGTAGGTTGTGTTGGTCTTTGTTCGGGCGAACCCCTGGTAGATATCCAGCTACCTGGTAAAGAAAGACTTTCTTTTGCCAAGGTGCAGGCTGAAGAAGTTGCTGAGCTTCTGGATAAGGTTTTTTCCGGAGATATACCGAAAGCCAGGGTGTTGGGACGTTTTCCCAATGAAATTCTTGAATCCTGGAACAAGGTAGACAATTTCTTTGCTCATGCCTTCTTTGCCGGACAGACAAGGGTAGTTCTGGAAAATTGCGGAATTGTGGATCCCATGAGCGTGGATTCATATATCGCCAGAGGAGGCTATCAAGCTCTTTCCAAAGTTTTAAACTCATCTACCCAGGTTGAATTGTGTGATGAAATTGAAGCTTCGGGTTTGAGAGGTCGAGGAGGCGGAGGTTTTCCCACCGGCAGGAAATGGAAATTTGCCTATTTAGAAAGTTCCCGACAAAAATATATAATTTGCAATGCCGACGAAGGTGATCCTGGAGCTTTCATGGACAGGGCAATTATTGAAGGAGATCCTCATCGGGTATTGGAAGGATTGTTGATAGCCGCTTATGCCATTGGAGCATCTGATGGTTATATCTACATCCGTTCCGAATATCCTCTGGCAATTTGCAGATTGGAAAAAGCTATTGAAGAAGCTCAGGAACATGGATTGTTGGGATCAAATATCCTGAACAGTCAGATCAATATTAAAGTTAAACTGAAGAAGGGAGCGGGAGCTTTTGTTTGCGGGGAAGAAACAGCTTTGATGCATTCTATTGAAGGCAAAAGGGGAATGCCCAGACCAAGGCCTCCCTATCCTGCAGTCAAAGGTCTTTTTAACCGACCTACTTTAATCAATAATGTTGAAACATTGGCCACAGTCCCCTGGATTGTTGCCCGGGGAGCCGAAAGTTTCAGAAAACTGGGTACAGAAAACTCCAAGGGAACAAAAATCTTTGCCCTTTCCGGCGATATCAATCGAGCCGGTCTGGTGGAAGTGGAAATGGGAACCTCCATTCGCTCAGTAGTGGAAACCATTGGAGGGGGAGTCAGTTGCGGCAGAGAATATAAAGCTGCTCAGATTGGAGGACCTTCTGGAGGTTGTATCCCGGCTAAATTCATAGATACCAGCATAGATTATGAATCTCTCAAAAAAGTTGGAGCCATGATGGGAAGTGGGGGACTTGTGATCATGGATGACAAAAAATGCATGGTCGATGTAGCCAAATATTTTATGGAATTTATCAGAAGAGAAAGTTGTGGCAAGTGTATTCCCTGCCGCGAAGGAACCCGTCGTGTTCTTCAGATTCTCAAGATGATAACCGGTGAAGAAGATGAAGATGAAAGTCTGAACAATCCTCTGGAACGAATGCAGGCCATAGTTTCTCTGCGTAAATTGGCCAGAGTCATCAAAGACACCAGTTTGTGCGGGCTGGGACAGACCGCAGCCAACCCGGTAATCAGCACCCTCGAATATTTTCGTGACGAATATGAAGAACATATTTTTGAAGGTAAATGCTCAACCGGAGTTTGCAGTGCCCTGGTGGAATATCGCATAGATGTGGATAAATGCACCGGTTGTACCTTATGTGCCCGGGAATGTCCGGCGGGAGCTATCAAGGGAGCTCGCAAAGCACCCCATTACATAGTGGATTCCCAATGTATAAAATGTGGAGTTTGTCTGGAAGTGTGCCGCTTCGAGGCAGTTAATCTAATCACCGAATAATCTACGGACAGGTGAAAAATGATTTCAGTAAAAATTAACAATAAAACAGTAAAAACAACCACCGGAAACACAATTCTGGAAGTTCTGAGAAAGGAAGGAATTGATATTCCTACTCTTTGTCACATGCAAGGGTTTCCTCCCACCGGTTCCTGCAGAATGTGCGTGGTTGAAGTGAAGGATTTTCCGGGCCTGGTACCAAGTTGCTCTTATCCGGTCAGGGCGGGGATGGAAATTCAAACCCATTCCAATCGTGTTCTGGAGGCAAGAAGAACTATTCTGGAATTACTGCTGGCCACTCATCCGGATGATTGTCTCTATTGTGGCAAAAAAGATGATTGTTATCTTTTGGAGTTGTGTTCCAGGATGAATATTGACAAAAGACCCTATCGAGCGGTGAAAAAGGAAATGAGAAGGGATATTGCTTCAAATTCCATTATCAGGGATAACGCCAAATGTATCCTCTGTGGAAAATGTGTTCGAATTTGCGAAGAAGTGCAACAGGTTGGAGCAATTGATTTTGTAAATCGGGGAGCCGATACTTGTATTGCTCCTGCCTTTGAGGATAGTATCAATCTTTCAACCTGTATCGGCTGCGGACAATGTATCATGGTGTGTCCCACCGGAGCTCTGCAGGAAAAATCCTGTTTGAATGAAGTAATGGAGGTTTTGAATGATCCGGCCAAAACAGTTGTGGTGCAAAATGCACCTGCAGTATCGGTTACCATAGCCCAGGAGCTTGAAATTGATCCTCAGGTTGATCCCCAGGCGGTTTTAACTGGGATTTTGAAAAAAATGGGTTTTGATTATGTTTTTGAAACCGGATTTTCGGCTGACCTGACAATTATGGAAGAAAGTTCGGAATTGATAGAGAGGTTGCAGCAAGGTGGAAAATTGCCAATGTTTACCAGTTGTTCTCCGGGGTGGGTAGATTATGTGGAAAAATTCCATCCTGAATTTCGGGATTATCTTTCTTCCTGCAAAAGTCCCCAGCAAATGCTCGGATCTTTGGTAAAAACATTCTGGGCTCAAAGTCAAAAGATAAATGCTGATGATGTTTTCCATGTTGCCATCATGCCCTGTACTGCAAAGAAATCGGAGGCAGAGCGTTCCGATTTGCTGGTTGATGGAAACAAAGATATCGATGCTGTGTTGACAACCAGAGAATTTCTCAAACTGATCAAGCTCCACGGTATCGAAGTAAAAAAAACCGAGACCAGTCCGGCGGATACTTTGCTGGGCAAGCATTCCTCAGCCGGCAAGCTTTTTGCGGCCAGCGGGGGAGTTATGGAAGCGGCTTTGAGAACTGCCCATTATCTGATCACCGGAGAAAATATGAAAGAGCCCGAAATTTCAACTTTGCGCAATTTGCGGGATCATAAGGAAATAGAATTGAAAGTAGGGGATTTTGATTTGAAAGTTGCGGTTGTCTATGGGCTGGGTGCTGCCAAAAAACTCCTCGAAGGAATCAAAAGGGGAGAAGAAGAATATGATTTTGTAGAAGTAATGACCTGCCCCGGAGGATGTGTGGGCGGTGGTGGGCAACCCATCGGTACCGACCAGGAAAAGATCAGGGAAAGAATGGAAGCCCTCTATAAAATTGATTCCCGGGAGCAAGTGAGATTTTCCCATGAAAATGAATCGATTAAAAAAGTATATGCTGAGTTTTTAGGAAAACCATTGGGCAAAAAGAGTCATGAATTGCTTCACGTGAGGAGAAACAACCAATGAAGATTACAGATATTTCACTGGTTTATACCATTAAAGACAAATGTCGGACTTGTTTTACCTGTGTGCGTAATTGTCCCGCCAAGGCTATCAGTATAGTTGACGGTCAGGCTCGGGTTATACCCGAAAGGTGTATCGGATGCGGCAATTGTGTAAAGGTTTGCTCCCAGGGAGCCAAGCAGGTGGTGAGTTATGCCGATGAAGTCATGGATCTGCTGCATAATTCCCCCAATAGAAAAGTTGCGTTGGTTGCACCTTCTTTTCCGGCTGAATTTTATGATATGGATTATCAGAATTTTGTAGGCATGTTAAAGAAGTTGGGATTTGATTATGTGGTTGAAGTTGCCTTTGGAGCCGATCTGGTAGCTGCCCGTTATAAAAAACTTTATGAACAGGAATGTGAACAACCACTGATTGAATCCTCCTGCCCCGCAGTTGTCAGTTATGTGGAAAAATACTATCCGGATCTGATTGAAAATATTGCTCCCCTGGTTTCTCCCATGGTAGCTGCCGCCAAGGCGGTGGAAAAACTTTATCCGGGAAAAACAGACAAAGTATTTATAGGTCCCTGCATTGCCAAAAAGGGTGAGATCAAGCTTGATTTTGCCAGAAATTTGATCAAATCAGCCTTGACTTTTGCTGAATTGAGAGAATTGTTTGAAACTTGTGAAATTCATCCGGAGGATGTGAAGCCGGTGCCTTTTGACCAGCCCCAGGCTGCCAAAGGAAAAATTTATCCAATCAGCCATGGATTTTTTCAGGCGGCAGGTATTGAAGAAGATCTGATGAAATCAGATGTTATCAGTGCCGATGGTCAGAGGAATTTTATTGAAGCATTGAAGGAATTTGAAAAGGGAGTCATCGATTCAAAGATTTTAGAATTGTTGTGTTGCCAGGGATGCATTATGGGAGCGGGAATTTCCCATGATATGCCCATGTATTTTCGGCAGGCAAAGGTGAGTTCTTTTGCCAAGGAGCAAAAGAAGAACTTCGATTTTGAACTCTGGCAGAAAAATTTGGCAGAATGTCAGGATTTGGACTTTAAAGTTGTTTACAACAAAGATGATAACAGAATAGACACTCCCTCTGAAAGTGAACTTGAAGAAATTCTGCGAGCCATGGGTAAAAACAGTCCCGGAGATGAGCTCAATTGTGGAGCCTGTGGTTATGAAACCTGCCGGGAACATGCAATTGCAGTTTACAAAGGTCTGGCGGAAGCTGAAATGTGTTTACCCTACACTGTGGAACAATTGCAAACTACAGTGGTCAAACTGGAAAATTCCTACAAAAAGCTGGCTGATACCAGAGAAGCTCTGGTGCATTCGGAAAAACTGGCCAGCATGGGACAATTGGCGGCGGGAATTGCCCACGAGGTCAATAATCCTCTGGGGGTTATTTTGCTGTACAGTCATTTGTTGCTGGAAAAACAGAAAGAATTGGAAAGCCGGCCGGAATTGGAAATGATAGTGGAACAAACCAACCGCTGTAAAAAGATAGTTTCCGGATTATTGAATTTTGCCAGACAGAACAAAGTAACCAGAGAGCCAGTGGAGATGCCGGTGTTACTGGATGATGTAAAAAAAGCAGTGAATCTGCCGGAAAATATTGAATTGAAAATAGTTAACCAACTTGATGATAATCTGGTTGAGGTTGATAAGGATCAACTTTCCCAAGTCTTTGTAAATGTAATTAAAAATTCAGTTGATGCCATTTCGGGAGAAGGTTTGATTAAAATCAAAATCTGGGAACAGGATGATGAAATTCAAATTGAAATAACTGATAACGGCCAAGGTATTTCCCGGGATAATCTTAAAAAAGTCATGAATCCATTTTTTACCACCAAATCCATCGGCAAGGGAACGGGACTGGGACTGGCGGTATCATATGGAATCATGAAGATGCACCGGGGAAAAATTTCCCTTGACAGTAATAAAGATGATGGCAGCGGCAACGGCTGGACCAGGGTAAGTCTTTCATTTCCCCGCAAAGAAAGAGAAGACTTTTTCGCATCTGATTTAGGTGAATTTGAAAATAAACAGCTCAATGAGGTGAAATAATGGATAACAAAAGAAAAACAGCTTTAGTTGTAGATGATGACGAAGATTATCTGTTCCAGATGGAAGTTAATCTGCAGAGGTTGAATTACGAGGTGAAAAAGGCTGCTTCGGTTAAGGAGGCAACGGCAATTCTGGGAGAAAATCGGAATCTGGATCTGGTGCTGGTAGATTTGATGATGGATAACATGGATGACGGTTTTGTTCTGGCACATAAAATCAGAAGAATAAACGAAAATATTCCAATTATCATGACTACTTCAGTGGCCAGGGATACCGGATACGAGTTTGACAGCGTCAAGGGAGAGAACCGGGAATGGCTGAAAATTGACAAAATATTGAATAAACCCGTCAGATTCGAACAGTTGAAAACAGTTCTGGCGACATTGAAACAGGTTTTACCCGGAGAATGACAATGTTTAAAAATAGAATTTGTAAAATCGCAGTTGTTGATGATGAAGAGGGAATTCGTCTGGGTAGCAAGTCAATACTTGAAGCTTTCGAGGTTAAAGTGGATGAAGACAAAGAAAGCTTAAATTTTCAGATTGATGAATTTTCAGATAAAAATTCCTTTGTAAACAATCTCGAAAAAGAAGACGACCCGGATCTGGTTTTGCTTGATTGCAAATTGCCTGATGGAAACGGCATTGATATTCTTGAAGAATATCTCAGCGATAAAGATGATATAATCGTCATCATCATAACCGCTTATGCCACCGTTGAAAATGCTGTAAAAACCACCAAACGGGGCGCTTTTGATTTTCTGGCCAAGCCCTTTACTCCGGATCAATTACGTCATTCAGTGCGTAAAGCGGTAAACCATCTCTATCTCAAACGCAAAGCAGCTCAATTGGAGAAGAAACAAAAATCGATCCGGTTTGAATTTCTTTCGGTGCTTGCTCATGAGTTAAAGTCTCCGATTAATGCAGTTGAGGGTTATTTGGATCTCATGGAAAATGAGATTCTGGGAGATAAAATCAATAAATACTCCAAAATAATTGGAAATTGTACTGACCGAATAGGGGGAATGAGAAAATTAATCATGGATCTGTTGGATTTAACCAGGATCGAATCTGGGCAGAAAAAACGAGAAGTAACCAGGATAGATGCAGCAGCAATTTTGCGCAAAGCAATGGCCAATTTCAAGTTAAGTGCTGAAAAAAACAAGGTTGAGCTTGAAATCAAAGCTCCAGACAAGCTTGAAATCAATGGAGATGAAGGTGAACTGATGATTATCTATAACAATCTCATTTCCAACGCAATCAAATACAACCGGGAAAATGGCAGAGTAACTGCCAAGTTGAGCAAAAGTGAACAAGGCATGGAAATTGAAGTTGAAGATACTGGAATTGGTTTGAAAGAAGAAGACCAAAAACGCCTGTTTCAAGAATTTACCAGGATAAAAAACGAGAAAACCAGAAATATTCAAGGCAGCGGCCTGGGGTTGTCCATAGTGCGCAAGATAACTGATCTTTACCAGGGAACAATTGAAGTAAACAGTAAATATGGCAAAGGAACAGTTTTAAAAATTAAACTAAATAGTTCTTATTAATAAGGTGGAAGTTTTCCACCATTTCGAACTTTTGAAAGGAGTCGAAATCATGGCTAAAATTCTTTGTGTTGATGATGACCGAGACGTAATTGAATTCTGTAAAGCAACCCTCGAAACTATGGGATATGAAATTCTCACCGCTCGCAGCGGCAAGGAAGGATTTTCCAAAGCTGTTGAGGAAAAACCGGATCTTATTATGCTGGATGTAATGATGGATGATACCACAGATGGATTGCAAACAGCTTATAAACTGAGAGGTGAAGAGTCCATCAAATTTACTCCAATCCTGATGTTGACTTCTATCAACCAGAAACTGGGTTACAATTTCAAAAGAGAAAGCGACGGAGCTTATCTCCCCGTGGACGATTTTGTCGAAAAACCCATATCCAGCAAGGAACTTCTGGAAAAAAGCAAAAAATTGCTTGGGTTGAAGAAAGAAGAGATCAATGTCAATGGAATTTCCGAATGAACAATCTGCAAGCCCGATGAGGGAATAAATTTTGACTCATGAGAGTTACAATAATTGCAGAAATAGTTGAAGCTCGACCGGATAAATCTCTCTGCCTTTTTCCCACCATAATTTTCCCGCCCTTCCTCCCACCCAAATTTCCCTAAATCCCCATTCGGTCGAGTTCCAACTTACACCCACCCAAAAAAACAAAAGGCTCGGCCAAGTTAATTCTTTCCTTTATTTTACTTCAATACAATATACGTGAAAAGCTTGTGGTCTCCAGCTTTGTCATAACTTTTTGAAATAGTGACAACTAAACAGATCTCATTTCAGATACCCGCTCCATTTTCAAAGTTCATCTTTCTGGGTTTTTCCTGCATGATTCTGCTTCCTGGAGGAACATCTCTGGTGAGCCAGACATTTCCGCCGATGACACTTTTTGTGCCGATTGTAACCCGACCCAGAATAGTTGCTCCCGAATAAATTATTACCTCGTTTTCCACTTGGGGGTGTCTGATTATTCCTTTTATGGGATTGCCGTTTTTATCCAGAGGAAAACTTTTTGCACCTAAAGTCACACCTTGATAGATTCTGACATTTTTGCCAATGATGCAGGTTTCACCAATTACAATCCCTGTACAGTGATCCATGAAAAAGAATTCATCGATTTGAGCTCCCGGATGAATATCAACTCCTGTTTCGGAATGAGCCATTTCCGTGATAATTCGCGGAATCAGCGGAATTTCCAGTTTGAAAAGCTCGTGGGCAACCCTGTAATTGAGCAGAGTGTAAATTGATGGATACGAAAAAATAGTTTCTCCCGGATTGCGGGCAGCCGGATCTCCCAGGTAGGCAGCTTCAACATCGGTGGAAAGGAGGTGTCTGATTTTGGGAATCTGGTCAAAAAATTTGTCTGTAAGCTTGATAGCCTTGTTGGTACAATCAGTGCAGACGGTTTTATCGTGGCTGCAGGAAAAACAGAAGCCTCTTTTGATTTGCAAAGCTAATTGATTATAAATCTTATCAAGTACGGTTCCCAGATAATATCTCATGTTATGGAGATTGAGATGAGAATAACCAAAATAACCGGGAAATATAATGGAGCGCATCATTTCAACTATTTGTCCCAGAATTTTGGTAGAGGGCATGGGGACATTATGGTTGCTGCGATGCATGACTTTTTTGTAGGAATTTGGAGAACACAGTGAATTTAGAATATTGCTGAAGTCTTTATTGGAAGTTATATCGTCCATGCTTATCTATCCATTGAATACAGATTTGTTGAAAAAATAAAATTAGAAGTTAATGAATTTCAGAGAGAATCAAAGCCAGAATCAAAACAATGCGATCCAGCAAAGAAAGTCCGGGATCGGAAAGAAGATTAATTTTGGAAAACAAGGTCAAAGAATTGAAAACTTCACCTGCTTTTTCGTATTTCTGATTATGGTCGACATCTTTTTTTTTGTCGAAAATTGACAAGGAATCAAACCCCACAACCTTGTTGATATATCTATCCAAACCACAAACATACAAGACAACTTCAGAGCTGTTTTTAATGATGTTTTCATTTTTGAGCAGTTGCCAGCGTCTTTCTATTTCTTTGCGGATGGAGTTTCTTTTGCCTGGATCGAAGCCAAGAATTTTGCCGATTTTGTTATAAGTGGCGATTTCATTTTGATGGGTACGATTATCAACCAGGGCGATGGCCCAGGCAAAGGCAAGTAAGAATTCAGCCTTTTCAGGATAGTTGGAAATTGGTTTGAGATCAGCCTCCAGAGTTGCTGCAGGTAATGGTCGCAGGCACATGTTGACAATATCTGTCTTGAAGGGTTTTAATAGTTTTAGTTGAGAAAAAATTATGTCATAGACTTCAAGCTCACTGGTGTCAAAATTGCCATCTGCCCAGCTCATGGCATGGGCTATTTCCAGAAGTGGACGCAGTTCGTTGAGAATCTTCTGACCCAGTTTACTGAAAATTTCCCGGGACCATTTTTCCGGATTCTCCGGTTTGTTTTCCAGATCGAGAATTTTGGAAATCTTTTGCAGGTAGATAAGTTCAAGTTCTTCCGGATCTACCGGTTCACCTTTGAAAAGATATCCCAGGGAATTGTACAATAATTGAACCAGATCGTTTTTTGAAGCTGTATTGAAGGGGAAAACTTCTTCCTGGGAAAGAAGTTTCAGGAGTGAAATCAATTCTTTTCTGGTGAGTTTTTCAATTTTTTGAAGTCTCATATGCAATCCAGGTTGATGATAAGGAAGAACTTTGTTGGAAATAGCCAGGAACCTGAAGCTCTATAACTTGACAGGGGTGAAGGAATTCAACTGAACTGGGTATCTTTTACAATGCCATTAATTGATATTTATTACCTGGTTTTCATTTGAAAAAATACTCAGATATTATACATCAGGAAGAAATTAGATCAATTAATTCCCCAGTTGCCTGTTTTACGTCCGGGGCAGCCGTAACAGCGGTGACTACAGCAAAAACCTCGGCTCCTATCTGTTTAAGCCTGGTTATATTGTGTTTTTTGATTCCTCCCATGACTGTAAAAGGAACCTTGACCAGATTTGTCAGTTCAGAGAGTTTTTCTTCACCAATTGGCTTGATGGGTAATTCTTTGGTAGAAGTGCCATAAATCGGTCCTATGTTGAGATAACTGCAATTTTCCTTTTGGGCTTTGATTACTTCTTTGGCGTTGTGAGTAGAGGCTCCGATGATAAACTCCGGTGCCAGCTTTCGGGCAATTTTCAAAGGAAGATCATTTTGCCCCAAATGAATTCCATCAGCCGCGCAGGCCAAAGCCATATCAAGCCGGTCGTCAATAATCAGAAGCGCAGAATATTTATTTGTCAACTCTCTGAATTTACAAGATAAATTATAAAAATAATTGTCAGAGCCTTGTTTGATTCTCAATTGAACAACCTTGGCGCCTGCTTGCAAGACTTCATCCAGAATCAGCAGAGGATCTCTGTTTTTACAGAATTCAGGGGTAATTACCGGATATAAATCCACCTGTTGCCATTTTTTCATTCTGACTTTTAATCTTCTGTTCATGAAAAGTCCTCTTCAATATTAAAAGCCCAATCCCAATCTTTCCAGAGAGGTTCCATTCCCACAGATTTGATGAGCTTGGAAATTTCTGCCGGGGTTCGTTTGTCGTCTACATCGAATTGTGAGACTTGATCTTTGTTGATTTTGTATCCGCCCGGTTGGGTAGAGCTGCCGGCACTGATTCTGGTGATTCCAAGGGGCAACAAACCATCTCTGATCCGGGCAGGTTCGCGGGTAGATAATACCAGTTCTGCATCAGGAAAGAAAAGGCGCAGGGCAAAAACCATCTGAGCCAGTTCGAGGTCATTGACAGGATATTTGGGTGTAAAACTGCCAAGGTGAGGTCTGAGCCGGGGAAAACTGAAACCGATGCGTATTCTCCAGTTAGCCTGCAGTACTTGACGGGCGTGTTTGACCATGGCTAAAATTTCTTCTCTCCAGGGAGACAGTCCCATCAGGAAGCCCAGACCTACACTGCGTATCCCGGCTTTGGCTGCTCTGATGGGGGTATCATAACGGTAATCGTAGTTTTGCTTGGGCCCATTTTTGTGAACTTCTCGATAAATATCACGGTTATAAGTTTCCTGATAAATGGTAATTCCATCGCAACCTGCTGCAATGAGACGTTCATAATCTGCCTGGGAGAGGGGATAAATTTCTATTGAAACCTGATGAACAATCTTTTTGACTGTTTTAACAGCTTGTTCCAGGTAGTCGATTCCGGCTTTAGAGGGAGCTTCTCCTGTAAGTAGTAAAATATGCTCAAAACCTTGTTTTTTCAAGGTTTCAGCTTCAATTGCTATTTCCTGCATACTTAATTTGAGTCGCTTGAATTTGTTGGTTAGATTATATCCGCAATATTGACACTCATTGATGCAATAATTGGAAATATACAAGGGAACATACAGAGAAATGTTATTGCCGAAACGCCTTCTGGTTAAATTTTGGGATTTTTGAGCCATTGCTTCCAGAAAATCTTGAGCTTCCGGCGAGATGAGTATTTTGAAAGAATCAAGATCGTGGTGTTTTTGTTGGATTGCCTGATGAATTTGCTGGGGATTGAACATTTTTTGATTAGTCCTGATGTAAAAATCCGGTAAGGGGACTGGAAGCTCTGGCCCGGGTTGATTCTTTTCCGGCTCCGGACAGCCAGGCTGCCCGTCCGCTTTGAACAGCCAGAGCAAAGGCATTTGCCATTAAAGGGGGATTTCCGGCAGTTGCAAGGGCGGTATTGGCTAAAATGGCATCAGCGCCCAATTCCATTGCTTCGGCCGCATGAGAAGGCAGACCCAGGCCGGCATCAACCACGACGGGTACTTGAGCCTGTTCTATGATGATTTTCAACAACTCGCGAGTTTTTATGCCTTGATTGGTACCAATGGGGGCTGCCAGAGGCATTACTGTTGCGCAACCCTCTTCTTCCAGTTTTTTGGCAAGAATGGGATCGGCATTGATGTAAGGAAGAACTGTAAAACCGGCTTTGATTAATTGTTGTGCTGCTTTGAAGGTTTCAACCGGATCAGGTAAAAGATTGGCAGGATCCGGAGTGACTTCCAATTTGACCCACCTATGTCCGGTGAGTGCCTTGCCGAGTTTGGCCAGACGAATTGCCTCCTGAGCATCTCTGGCACCGGAAGTATTGGGAAGTACCAGACACTTTTCCAAATCTATGCCGGCAAATGCCGGATCTTTTACCTGGTTGTCAGGTCGGGCCCTTCTGATTGCAACAGTTATAATTTGAGCTTCTGATCTGAAAATAGTTTCTCTGAGAATCTGAGGTGATGAAAACTTGCCGGTTCCGATAAAAAATCTGGATTTGAAAGTTTTGCCGTTGATGACAAGGTTGTCATTTTTGTCGGTTTGGAAATTGATTTTATCTTTATGCACAGCATTTATTCCTTAAAGCGGTATTTATTTCAAAACTCCCTGAACTGCAGGAGCTTGCATCCCGATGTTTGTAACCGGTTGAAATGGAGTCAAACTGCCGGTTAAAAGTAGTAGTTTTCTGAAATAAAACTATCCAGAATCAAACTAACACAGGAAGGCAATTTTTTCCAAACACTTTGACAAATATGACCGAGTCTAGTTAGTTCCCATCCCAAAAATGGATGTCATCGTCTGGCGACGGAATTTCACCTCATCTGCTTTGTCGTAACTGCTTGATATAGTGGCAACTATGTCTTCGCAGTTACTCCGCGCATCTGAGGCAAACTTCTTCACCAGCCAAAAACCCCACTTCTCTGGGAAAACATGAAAACTGATCTTGGTTTACCCCTGCTTTTCTGGTTCATCCAAGGGTGTGGTCATCTGGATAGAAATATAAAACCAGCCATTTTTTATTATGCATACTGGTTTCTTCATCATTTTTAATCAGGTAAACAGAATTCAGAAGCTACAGTTTTTATACAAGCATTTTATTTCCTTTCTTGAAATATTAATTATTGTGATTATAAACTAATAATGGTTATAAAGTTTTCCAATTATTTGTCAATTTTTTCTCTTACTTTCAATAATTGTCAAATGTGGTATTTTTCTTTGAGAAAGTTCCTCTTTGGTTTTTTTAATATGTAACTCCAGCAGGTATTACCATGTTTTCCATTTTTATCTTTTTACTTTCTGTTTTTTTCACTCAGACTTCATTTTCTTCTCCAAAGAACCCTGATTTTGCAGATAAACTTGAAAAACTACATCAGGCAGGCATAATAACTTCTCAACGAAAGGATCAGATCCTTGATACCGCCATCAGGGAGCCTCATAATTTATCTGTTGAATATCGCAGACTTCTCCAGCAGTATCCGCTACCTTCATCCGTTACAGCTCAACTTCTTGATATTTTTCAGAAGAAGGTTTTTTCAGGAGCCAGGGTTGATTATAACTTTCCCGCAGAAATGCCTGCCCATTTGGATTCCGAAATTGTTCCCCTCAGAGTTTATTACGATCCCATCGAAAATTCAGAAACCGAAGCCCAAAACTTGCTTGAAGCTGCTGAGTTGGGCTGGCAGGTTCAAATCAATGATTTTGGGTTTTATGAACCCCCAGTTGTGACTCCCGAAAATCGTTATCGCATCTATTTTACCGATGCTTCCGGAGCTTCAGGCTACTGTGCTCCGGTGGGCGGTTATCCTGAAACAGAATGGGATGATTGTATCAGTTACATTGTGATCGATAATACTCTGCCTCCAGCCCATGTTGCTGATACTGTCATCCACGAATTAAACCATTCCATGCAGGTGGCGATGGATTGTCTGGAACCCAGTGCTTTTTTGGAAAATACAGCTGTTTACATGCAATATGCAGTTAACGAAAATTCCATCAATTACATTGCTCCCTACATGTCTTCTCAATTTCAGAATTACCCGGCCAAAAGTCTTTGCGAGGGGGATACCACTTCTTCTTACATGTATGGTGGTTATATCTGGCCCCTTTATCTTGCAGAAATTTATGGTGAAGGACCCCAGGATGCTGTTTTTATCAGGCAGATCTGGGAGAAAGCCATGCAGGAATCAGGTTTCACTGAGAATACAATTCATTATCTGGAAGCTATCGATACACAACTTCAGGCTACTTCCGGAGCAAATTTTCACGAAGCATATCACGGTTTCAGAAGGGCCCAATATTTTGTTGATGATAATTATTCAGCCTTTATGTCCACCTTGCCTTTTTCAGAAATAATTTCTCCAGCGGTTCCCCTGGTGGATACTTTGACCATGCAGGGAGAAGAGCACCTCTATTCTCCGGATGAAATTCATCACCCCTTTCCCTATGGAGCCAATTATTATCTTTTGCAGAACCCTGACAATATTCAGCGCAATTTAAAAATTGAAATGTTGAATATAAACGATAATCCCTGGACTTTGCAATTGATTGAAATTGATGGTGAGAAACACAAACTTGTCAACAGTGACAGCACCCGTGTTCTGGTTTTTGATCCTTCCAGCGGCAGTGATTTTCTCTTAATAGTTTCCCAATTGGCCAGAGAAGATTTTAATCCTGCCAATCTGCCTTTTTCCGGTTCTGATTATACTCTGCAGATGGGTTATGAAGTTCCTTTGCCTCTGATAACCTTGCTTACACCTGTTCAGATTCAGCAAGGTGAGACCAAAACGATCAAAATCTACGGCTCCAATTTTCAGGAAGAACTTGAGTTGGCTTTAAGTAATTCTCCAAAGATTGAGATTCAGGAAATTACCCTTGTCAATGGAGTCATTAATGCTGTAATTTCAGTTGACACTGATTCTCCAGCAGGTTTCCGAAATCTGGAAGTTGTTAATTCCGACGGTGGCAGTTATACTTTTGAAAATGCCCTGGAAGTAACTGTCCGGGAAAAATCTGATAATGGCAGTGGCTGTTCCAGTTCCGTAATCAAAAAACAACCTCCTTTTTTGCTTTTTTCCCTGATCTTGGTTTTTTTGATTTTCTTCTGGAAAAAAAGCCACTCTAAAAGGAATAAATATGTTTAATTTAATTCTTATTTTCCAGTTTTTCCTTGCTCAACCCCAATTTTATCAAAAATTGGAAGAAGAATATGCTCAGGGAAATCTCACCATGGAAGAAAAAATTTCCATTGGGGAGAATGCTCTTTGTGCCCCTGAAGAACTTGATACCAGGTGGTATACTCTTTTGCAGGAAAATCCGGTCAAGGTGAAATCAGGTACTCCTTTTCTGGTCAAACTTTTTCAGGAAAAAAGGAAGTACGGTTTCAAAAGTGCAGATAACCATCCCAAAGAGCTGCAATATTATTTGGATTCCCTCATTTTTCCCATTCGAGTATATTATGACAATGCAGCCTTGGAAACCAAAGCCCAGCTTGTTCTGGAACAGGCGGAGATTGCCTGGGATATCCAAATCAACGATTTCGGTTTTTACGAACCCCCTCTGGTTACTCCCGAAAACCGGTATCGCATTTATCTCGGCAGTGCCAACGGAGCAGCTGGTTACACCCGTCCCATCGGTTCTTATCTTGAAACTCCCTGGGATGACTGTATGACTTATGTGGTTATCGAAAAAGATTTGCCCCAGTTTTATATGAGAGATACAGTTACTCACGAATTGAGTCATGCTCAGCAGGCGGCGATGGATTGCCTTGAGCCTATTGTTTTTTGGGAAAATACTTCAACTTACATTGAAGTGGCTGTTGATTCAGAATCAATTTATGGCAATAGTTACATGATGCAGGATTTCCAAAAGGAACCCTGGCTCAGTCTCAGTGAAGAGAAGGCTACCAATTGGTACGGTGGTTTTATCTGGCCTTTGTTTTTAACCGACTATTATGCTCAGGATTTTCAAGCTGGTGAATTTGTGGCTGATATTTGGATTCGTTCCATGCAGGAAAGCGGAATGACCGAAAATACCTTCAATTATCTTCAGGCAATTGATGAGAAGCTCTCTGAAGAATATCATTCCGGCTTACATGAGGCTTTCAACAATTTTTCCATTTCCCGGTTTTTTGTTGATGAACATGCCAGAGAAGATTTCTATCTTTCTTTACCACATGCTTCTGTTCTTGAACCTGTACCAAATCATTACACCGGTTTTTATTTTTCCAAAGAAGAATTGTGGCGGCCCCCCGAAGATGAATACCCGAAATATTTTGGTGTTAATTATGTGATTGTAGCCAATTACAATGAATATTTCAGAGATACCACGATTAAACTATCAGTATACGATGAGAATTCCTGGACCATGCAGGCAGTTTCCATGGATAATCCCGATAAAATCATTACAACTGAAGTTGCAGATGGTTCAGCCTCTTTAGTTATTCAACCCGAAGAATTCGAATCTTATCTGCTGGTAATAGCCAATTTGGGCAGTGAAGATTTGATTCCTGAAACAATGCCTCGTGATGGAAGTTCTTATTCCCTGGAAATATTCAGTACTGTTCCCTTGCCCAAAGTAACCAAAGTTCTTCCTGAAACCGTGGAAGCAGGAAAAGTCCATGATATCAACGTCTACGGGAGTAATTTTCAGGAAGATTTCAGTTTGGAATTTTTTCCGGAAAATAATATCGAAGTGATCGATGCATATAAAATGAGCGACTCTCAAATTAAAGCGTCAATCTCACTGGTTGATACTGCTCTCACCGGTTATGTCAAGGTTTCGGTTATCAATGGAGATGGAGGAGAAGACGAATTGGACAATGCTCTTCTGATTACAGAACCAGAAGCTTCTGAAAAAGACAGCGACTGGGGTTGCAGTAATTCCGGCAGTTCCGGCTCCGAGCAAAATTTTCTTTTTCTTATTCTGTTTTTCTCTGTTCTTCTTGGTCCCGCTCGCAAGTTTTTTTAATTAGTTCCCATCCCAGAAGTGGGGTTTTTGACTGGTGAAGAAGTTTGCCTCAGTTGCGCGGAATAACTTCGCTGACATAGTTGACACTATTTCTAGACGTTACGACAAAGTTGATCAATTCAAATTCCGATCTGGAAAAACCCCTCAAATATGTGGTCAATTCAAATTACGGACAGCAGGCAAGTATTTTCGGCCAAGATGCTGAATCTTTGTCCCGATTGCTTGATACCCTGGTTAATCAAGTCTGCCGGGTGAATATAAATTCCCAATGCCAGTGAGGATCGGATAATTTCCCCTTTACCGGTCGCAAAGATTTTACTGAAAACACTCTCAGTGTTTCTGATGCCCTGAAGGTTTTTTCCATCAGGACTCTGGCAGCTGCCAAAGGAACAAGTGTTAACAAGAAAATTATTACTGAGATTGCAGGAAATAATAAATCAAAATTTTTGACCATAGACTTTATTTTTTAGTTGAGAGGAATTGGTTCCCTTCCCACTGATTATTAAAAACAAAAGCTTCTCTCTTGTAATATATAGGAAAATAGTATAAAAGATCCAATATTAAAATCATTTTCATTTTAGTTCCACTCTTAAAAATCCCTTGTTGGGTGGAGATATACCATTCTGGGGATACGGGAACTGAACAAGTTTTAAAACAGGAAAGGAATCGTCAATATGTCTTTAATGATTGAAGAGGCAATTAAATTTGCCATAGAAAAAGAATATGAAGCTGTTGAATTTTACGAGGATATGGCCAAAGATACTAAAAGGGATGAGTTGGCAAAAGAGTTCAAAAAACTGGCCAATATGGAAAGAGGACACGCAGCAAAACTGAAAAAACTTGATTATGGTCAGGACAATTTTTCCAAGGCCCCCAAAGACATGAAAATAGCTGATTACATGGCTGAGGTTGAATATAAACCTGAAATGAGTTTTGAAGATATTATTCAATTGGCCATGCAAAGAGAACTGGCTGCCAAAAATCTCTATGAAGATCTGGCCAGGCTGTCCATAAATGAAGACGTTAAAAACCTTTTTCAGAATCTTTCCAATGAAGAAGCCCAGCATAAAAACTTTTTTGAAAAGTTATGGGATGAAGAAGTGCTCAAAGAAAACTGATTATTACCTTTAGATTAAATAGTTCCCATCCCAAAAAATGGATGTCATCGTCTGGCGACGGAAATTGAATTAATCAGTTTTGTCATAACTTCTTGAAATAGTGACAACTATGTCGGCGAAGTTACTCCGCGCATCTCAATCCAATTTCTTCCCCAGCCAAAAAACACCATTTCTGGGTGGGAACTAAATAGTCAGACGGGAGTAAGGTTGTTATGCCAAAATCGCTGAATATTATAATTATAGGCAATGGAGCTGCCGGAATTTCAGCTGCCCAAACTGCCCGCAAGCAGGATCCGGACTGCCAGATTACAATTATTGCCAAAGAAGACTACAGAACTTATTATCGTCCCGCAATTTCCAAAAATCTTCATGGAAAAATTGATGAAAGCAATTTTTATCTCAAGTCTGAAAAATGGTATCAAGAAAATAAGATCAGAGTTCTTGCCGGAATTGAGGCCAAAAACATTGATTTAGCCTCTCAATCTGTTGTTATTCCCGGCAAAGAGATATCTTGGGATCGGCTCATTCTTGCCTGTGGCTCCAATCCTTTTGTACCCCCAATTAAAAACACAAATATGAAAGGTGTTTTTACCTTGCGTAATTATGATGATTCTCTGGCTATAAAAGAATATGTCAAGAGTTGTAAAAAAGGGGTGGTTATCGGAGGAGGAGTTTTGGGACTGGAAGTCGCCTGGGCTCTCAAAAAATCCGGAATTGAAATGACTGTGATTGAAGTTGCTCCCCGTCTGCTGCCGGTACAATTGGATCAAAAAGGTTCCGATATTTTTTCCGGCTATGTAAAAAAATCAGGGATCCAAATTATTTGTGGGGAATTTGCAAAGGAGATCGGAGGAGAAAATTCAGTTTCTTCGGTTTATACAAGTGGTGGCCGAGAAGTGCCAGCCGATTTTGTTATTATCAGTGCCGGCGTAAGGTCTGATACCGCACTGGCTCAAGCGGCGGGTTTGGATATTGATAAGGGTATAAGAGTCGATAAACAAATGAAAACCTCGGAAAACAATGTGTTTGCTGCAGGCGATTGTGCACAGCTTTCCAAAGCTGTTCCCTTGATCTGGCCGGTGGCAAAACAGATGGGGCAGATTGCAGGAGCCAATTGTCTTGGGCAGGAAGAAACTTTTAAATCCAGAGAATATCCTATCTTTTTTGAAGGGATGGGAACCAGTATTTTCAGTGTAGGTGATCTGGGCAGAGATAAAGAAATTGATTATGAGATTTGGGAAAGAACAGAAAAAGGTAATTTTTATGAAAAAGCCTATTTCAAAGATGGAAAATTATGTGGAGGGATCCTGGTAGGAGAAAGCAATCTGGTTAAGGTAATCATGCCGGGATTGCTCAAAAAAATGGAAAAGGAAGAGTTTTTGAACAAGGTTGAACAGGTTTAAGTTGGACAATCAGAAACTTGCAGATTCAGCAGATTGACCTCAAGTTTACAGCCTTTTTTTGAGGGTGGTGAGCATGTCTTGGGTCATAGCATCCAGGTCGTAATCTGGATTCCAACTCCATTCTTCTTTTGCTGCAGAATCATCCATGCTGTTGGGCCAGGAATCGGCTATTGCCTGCCTGACCGGGTCAACTTCATAATCCATGCTGAATTCAGGCATATATTTTTGAATTGATTTTCTTATTTCTCGCGGAGTAAAACTCATGGCTGTAACATTGAAAGCATTGCGGTGAACAAGCTTGTCCGGGTCAGCCTCCATTAATTCAATAGCTGCTGAAATTGCATCTGGCATGTACATCATGTCGAGATTGGTATCTGGTTTTAAAAAGCAGGTATAGTGTCCCTTTTTTACTGCTTCATAATAAATATCTACAGCATAATCGGTTGTTCCTCCACCCGGAGGAGTAAGATTTGATATGATTCCGGGATATCTGACTCCCCTGGTATCTGTTCCGAATTTTTTGTGGTAATAGTCGCAAAGCAATTCCCCGGCCACTTTGGTGACTCCATAGATGGAGGTTGGTCGCTGGATTGTAACCTGAGGGGTTTGATCCGGCGGAGTTGAAGGACCAAAAGCTCCGATTGAACTGGGAGTAAAAACAGAACAGTCCAGTTCCCGGGCGGTTTCAAGAATGTTAAATAGTCCATCCATATTTACTTTCCAAGCTTTTTGGGGATTGGCTTCGGCTATGGCTGATAACAGGGCGGCCAAATGATAGATTCGGTTTATCTGATGGGAGTCCACAGTTTTTTTGACAGCTTGGAAATCAAGACAGTCAAGTTGAACAAAATCAACTCCTTCAATTGGAGAAGAAGGTTTCTTGATATCGGAAGCGAGAACATTGTTTTTTCCGTATTTTTTGACTAGTTCCCTGATTAATTCGGAACCGATTTGACCCAGAGCACCAGTAACCAGAATTTTTGGAGTCCTGTTCATATTTAATTTACCTTTCTAATTGTTTATGTGCTGACTAAATTGACAATTGCCCACCAGTTATTGTGATTCAAACCTTCCCCATATTGAAGAGACAAGGCTGAAATTATGCACATACTGAATCCTACATTTTTTCACAAACAGTGCAAGCGCAATTTTTCCTTGATATTTTTTTTTATCTCAATAATAAGCGAAAGGGTAATTGTCTAAATGATAAAATAACCCGTGAATTATTCATTCTTGTTTCTGGTTATTTAGTTCAGACGAAAACAGGAGTAATAATGGCAAAGAAAATTAAAGCACCATCCGGAATGAGAGATTTTCTTCCAGATGAGTTGAGAAAAAGAAAATACGTAATCAAAATAATCTCTGAAATCTATGAAAAACACGGTTTTTTGCCACTGGAAACACCATCGATGGAAAGACTTTTCCTGTTACTTGACAAATACGGTGATGAAGGGGAAAAGCTGGTTTTCAAAATCATGAAAAGGGGAGAAAAACTTGCCCGGGCTCTTGCCAATGGTAAGCAAGAATCTGAATTGGCAGACATGGGACTTCGTTATGATCTGACGGTTCCTCTGGCGCGAGTGTATTCCAACAACAGACATAAGTTGACCGGAACTTTCAAAAGATATCAAATTCAACCTGTTTGGAGGGCTGATCGTCCCGCCAAAGGCAGATTCAGGGAATTTTATCAGTGCGATGTTGATATTATTGGCAGCAGCCACTTTTTTGCGGAAATGGATATTTTTCTGGCTGTCTGCGAGATCATGGAAGAATTGAATTTTTCCAATTATTTTCTCAGTCTCAACGACCGCCATCTTCTTGCGGCAATTCTGAAGGGTTTTGCCTGTCCCCCTGATCTTGAAACCAGTGTACTTACCACTCTTGATAAACTGGATAAAATAGAAGCAAAGGGAGTTGTTCGGGAATTGGAAAGTAAAGAGCTTCCGGAGGAATTACAGGAAAAACTAAAAGATTATGTTTTCGATATGGCAGCGATAAAAGATAAAGGCAATCAGGCTGTCATAGAGAAGTTTCGCAAGATTATTGATGCTTTCAACGATTCTTCAGCCCTCGAGTATCTGGAAAAGATTGAAAAAATCATGGCAATTTTCTCTGAACTGGGGTACGCAGATCGCTTGATTTTTGATCCCTTGCTGGCCAGAGGTCTCGATTATTATACCGGCTCCATTTTTGAATTGAGAATAGGTAAGGAGAAATCAAGTTTCGGTGGCGGAGGTCGCTATGATAATCTCATTGGTGATATCGGAGGTCAGCAGGTAGCGGCTGTTGGCTTTTCTTTCGGTCTTGAGCGCATAATCGATCATCTGTTTGAAAAAGAAATGCTGGAGGTTGAGCAAGGAGTTGATCTTTGCCTGGCCTGTCTGGATGAAAAACACTTTACCTATGCGGCAAAAGTGGCTGCAACTTTCCGCAATAAAGGTCTTAAAGTTGATTTTTATCCCCGCAAGCGATCTCCTTCCAAGATTTTTCGCTGGGCCAGCAAGAAAGGTATACCCAGGGTTGTATTGATTGGAGGCGACGAAGTGACTGACAAGAAGATCACTGTCAAAAATTTTTCCACGGGAGAATTCGCCGAGATTAAACTTGATGAAATTGAAGATTTTATAAAAAAAATAAAAACCCGACAACTTTCCTGAAAACATATTGTCATTCAATCATGTATGGAAATAGTTGCTTAGTTGCTTATACAGGCAAGATGTTTTTCATTGTATGTGGAATTTCTCAAATTCCACATACAGCGACCCAGGTTCAGGTTTCAGTTTATAATTTTGCGAGTTTTAGATTTGAAACTTGACATTAAATATATTATAAAGCATAAGATGATCAGATCTTGACGATCATACTTGTGAAACATTTATCTCAAATGAAGGGCGCTTGGTTGTTTTTCATTTAGATTAAGGGGGTGCCGAGTTATTCAATTTGGCGAAAGGAAACTACAATGCTTAATTTATTAAATCTTATCGGATTCAGGACAATGCTTGTCACTTTGTCTGTTGGTATAGGTATATATGGAGCAGGTAGTAATTACAGCAGTATTTCTGCAGCATTTTCAGGTGCACCACAAGTTAGCGAAAAGAACACTGATTCCAAAGAAAAACAAGATCTTACCGAGGAAAAACTGAAAGCCATGACCATGAAAGAATTATTAGCCAAAGCTAAAACCATCATGAATGGCTGGCAAACTAAAATGGTTACAGTCAAAGGTTTTCTGGCAACAGCCAAAGAAAAAAAGAATATCATGAGAATAAACTGCATCAAACCCAAAATCAAAAGCATGAAATTCTGGGTCAGTGAAGGCAAAATTTCCTACAACGAAATCAGTTCATCACAGCAATCCACTGAAGAAAGCGGTGGTACTGAAACCATGAATAAAGAACGCATGGTTCTTCTTTTTCAAAAGATTTCCGTCATCAATACCAATATTGAAGATAAATTAATGGCTGCTTCCCGTTGCATCGGCGATGAAAAATTTTCCTCAGGTGAAGGCTTTGAGCTTAAAAAACATCAACCGGATTCTGAACCCTATAACCCTGATGTTTCCGGTCTTAAATTTGACGGAGTTGTTTTCCAGCCCGACAGAATTGTCCCAGTAAATCCTGACTGGTCCGTAGAAATGGTCTGGCCCGAAGCTTCTCCTTACCAATAAAACAATTATTTCTGATATCGTTTTCTTTTGCATTTGCTGTATTTGCAGTTTTTCGATATCGGTTTTTCAGGCTATTATGAATTTAAATTATTCCAATCCATTTAATTTTGCAAAAAATCTGGTTGCAGGTGTATTTTTTGTTTTTATTGTTGTTTTTCCCCTGGTGGTTAAAGCACAAGGTATTCCCGTCAAAAAAGAACGACAAGTTATTACTGCCAAACCACACCAGTCCTACAAAGGTGGTTTCCAGGGAGCAGTGCAGCTTTTTGCCGGTTATGACTCCAATCTGACCTATGGTTCTGATAATCTTGATCCCAACGGCGATGGCCAGAACAACATCTACGAAGAAGCAATTCCGGCTCTTTCCGTTCGTCTTGCCCCTTCGGTCAAGTGGGTTACTCCCGAATTACACAAACGAGGCGAAGCTTCCACCAAGTTGCAGTATGGTTTTGAGTTGGGAGGAGTTTTTCGCCAGCCTTACGAAACCACAACTCCCAACGGAGCGTATAACGATCTGCGCGTAGCCGGTTTTTTGAAAGGTGTCCTTTATTATAAACCATCGAGACACTTTCGGCTCCAGCTATATGAAGAGATGAATCGCTATTCGGAGCCCCATTATCTGCTTAATAAAGATTATACCCAAAGCTGGATCCAAAACAGTGTTGGTGGCTACATGACAATTATTCCCGGGGATGGTCTGCTTGATTTTGTTTTGAATTACAATATGGATTTCAATTATTTTGAGCAGGAAGAATTGAATTCAGCCAATCGGGTGGCTCATACTTTCGGTTTCAGAACCCAATACCGATTTCTGCCCCGGTCCTTTATCTGGTTTGCTGCCAATTACAATATATACCAATATCTGGAAAACAGCGATTCCAGAAACTCCATGCCCATCAAACTCTATGGTGGATTATCTACTCCCCTCTGGCTCAAATTTGCCTTGACTGTGGGCGGTGGTTACGGTTTTTCTCTATCTGGCAACATGCCACAAACTTGGCTGGCCATGGCCAATCTTACTTATAAACTCAGTTCCAAATACAAAATCGGACTTGGTTACAGTCACGATTATGAAGACAGTTTAATTGGTTCCTACAGTGATACCCATAATTTTTATCTGTTGGGCATTATGCCCTTTACCAAAAAAATTCTGCTTCAGGGAAAACTTGGTTACAGGCTGGAAAATCATTATGATATTTATTATGGTTATACTACAGACAATCCAACCTCAAGAACCGATAATATCTTTTACCTGCAGTTGATGGCTTCCTATAAAATCAACGACAATTTTGCCGCTCGGTTGTCCTATCAGTTCATGATGGATAAAACACCCTACACGGCCACAACTACAACTAACCCCGATCCAACCATAAATACTGCCATCGATAATGATCCCAGCTTCATGAAGCATGAAGTTTATCTGTCAATCAGTTATTTCTTTTAACAGTTTGACTCTTTTTCCGTTCACTACTTCTGTTGATTTTCACCATGGCTAATTCTGAGGTTTCATCAAATGCATCTAATAAGCAGAATCTGCCTCATATTCATTATGGTATTTCCCTCTTGCCGGCCAGAAAATAAAAACAAAAAAATTAAGAATTCCCCAATATTCAAGGCTAAGCCGGTTCCGCTGGTAGTTGGTGCCGGAGATTTGCTGCAAATCAATTCCTTCAATGCCAAATTACCTTCCGGTACTTTTTTTGTGTCCGAAACCGGACATATCAATTATCCTTTCCTCGGCAAAATCAAGGTTGGAGGCAAAAAGCTTGAAGATGTCAACAAATTCATCATCGCCAGTCTCAAAGATGGCTTTTTCCGCAACCCAATGATCACGGTAACTTTCAAGTCAAATACAAGTCAAAAAATAACCATATACGGCAATGTAAACAAACCACAAATTATGCCCTATCAACCTGAAATGACTTTTCTTCAGGCAATTACCATGGCGGGGGGGCTTTCCAAACAGGCCGCCCGTGATGCCATTACTATCATGAGAAAGTACAAAGGCAAGAAATTCAGAGTGAGGATATCCATAGACGATATAATCGAAGGGAGAACTTCAGATTTTTATCTGCTCCCGGGTGATATTATAATCGTTGGAGAAAGTTTGTTGTAAATGAACTGGTCACACCGAAAATGGCTAACATGCTGGACAGGGTTTTCGGCAATATTCGCCTTTTTCATGATCGGTTCCGTCCATCTTGATGTGCAACTGGCCATTATTGCGTCAGTTTTTATTTCAGGTATCTGGATTGCCATTTTTCAATGGTTGCGTCACAAACAAGTTTCACTGGTTTTTCCTTTTTTTCTTTTTATCCTCACTTCTTTATGGGTAATTTTTCAGGCTGTTCCCCTTCCCCTTCACTGGTTGGAGTTTTTATCACCTCATCTTTACAATCTTCTTGACAGAACTGGGCATCAGAGCAAGCATCCTCTCAGTTATGAACCGGCAGCTACTATTCTTGAAGCCGCCAAAATATTCAGTTATGGAATTTTCTTTCTGGTTGTCTGGCATATCAGTCGTCGCAGAAACTATCACCGTCTCTTGATTCAATTTGTTGCCTACTCCGGTGTTTTTCTGGCTCTGACTGCACTTATTCACCACTATTTTTCCCTTAATGCAATCTATGGGTTTTATGTCCCCCAAAAAAGCGAATCTTTTTTGGTGCCTTTTGTTAATTCCAATCATGCCGGAGGGTTTTATACTTTTATCTTTTTTCTGCTGGCCGGTCTCGGTTTCAGTGAAAAAAAAGATCGACTGAGGAATTTGACTCTTTTTTCTCTGTTTTTTCCCTTTCTGGTTGTGATTCATTCCGGTTCCAGAGGAGCCTTGCTGGCTCTTTCCACGGGGCTTTTCATCTTTTTCAGTTTTTATTACCGGCAGAACCGGAAAAAGCTCTCTTTTTCCTTTATTGTGGTTATTTATGTATTGCTGGCAGCTTCGGTGCCATTGATGGAATTTTACGTTCTCCCTTTCACCCAGAGTAAATCAACTCTGGATCAGGACATGAAGATAAGACTCTGGAAAGACAATCTTGATCTGGGCAAAGATCATTTGGCCACAGGAGTGGGAAAAGGCAGTTTTCGCTCGGTGATTCCCCATTATATCAACCCCGAGGTTGGAGTAATGCCCAGTTATGCGGAGAATGTCATTTTGCAGCAGATTGTTGATCTGGGTTTATTCTTTTCCTTTTTTCTGTTGCTGTCCCTGGTTTTATTTATTTTTTACTTTTTCAGAAGGGTAAAAATAGACACCTATAAGCTTGGACTGGTACTGGCTGCTCTGGCTCTTTTTATCCAGAATATCTTCGATTTCAATCTGGAATTTCCCGGAACTGCTTTGCCTCTTTTTCTAGTGGTGGGAGTACTTTCGGCCCAAAAAGGAAAAAAAAAGATCCATCGCAGGTTCAGAGTTCATCCCCTGGTTTTTCTGGGGGGATTGGTACTTGTTTTTCTTCCTCTGCTCTGGGGAGTTTTTACAAAAAGTCGTCCCTTTGAACTTGAAAAGGAACGGAGTGTAGCTGTCAAGCTGGTTAACAGCAATAATTTTCTGAAACTAGAGTCTTATACTGCAAAGGCTGTCAAGCGTCATCCTTCCGATTATTTTCTTGCTACTCTTAGAGGAATTTCCTTGATGCATGTTGAAGGGGGAAAACCCTTGAAATGGATTGGACTGGCTTCCTGGCTTTTTCCGGGACATTATTATCCCGAATTGGCAGCTGCCAGGATTTTAAGGGTATGGGGACGTAACAATCAGGCTAAAATACAATACAGGCGGGCTCTCAGCAAAAGAGCTCCCCTTAACTGGGAATTAATCAAGGAAATAAGATCCATCGAACCGGATTCAGCCGCTCTTACCCAAATCGTTCCCCCCAATCGCTGGATATCACTTAAAAGATTGTTGCCCGGCGATGAACGTTATCATGTTTGTAAACGGATTGTTTTTGAATTGGGCATCGACCAGGATTGTTTTCATTATCTCGGAAGTTATTATCTGCAGAAAAATGAATATGACAATCTCTGGTATCTTGCCAGTTTTTGGGATCTGATCAATTTTAAATTCAATCCGGTGAGTCGTGCTTACAAGCTCAGGCATTATTGGGAAAATAAAAAGTTCGATATCTTTGAAAAAGAATTGCAGAAAATTGCCCGCAAACGCAATACCGGAGTTTTTAAAGGATTGTACCTTCTCTGGATTGCTCGGCGTTATTCCTTGGAATCAGCCTGTAAAGCCGGGGAAAAAATGATTGAACCAAGTATGCCTCTATCTCAGAAAATATTTATTTATCGAGCTTTGGCAAAATTGTATTCAGCTTCGGAAAACAAAGCTCTTGATGCAAAAATGACAGCTCGTAAATTGCAAAGATTGAAAAATATCAAGACTTCCCGTTCTTCTCATCGGGTACTCAATGCCTTGAAACCTTTGTGGAAGGGCAAAATTGCCGAAAAAAAGACTGATTGATTGACCTTTTATTTTCTGCAAAAAAGTTCACTGGATATCGATTAAAGAAAAATCAGATGATAAACCAGACTCTGAGGCAAAAGGTGATTCCAATTGCCAAAATTACCAGGGAAAAAATAGAATAACCCAGAAGTTCGCTGCGGATATGATGATTGTACCATCTGTTTGCCAATTTTATTCGTTCTGCATTGGTTCCCGACATTTCAACTTTATCACCCTGAAATTCCCTGAAGACGTTTTTTTTGTGAAGAGATTCCGTTTCTTCTGGACTGGTGCCTTTGGTACGAGTGCTCACATAATTGTGTTTTTCAACAGAGGGACCACCAAAAGTTCTGGTTATGATAAAGGGACCCTTTTCTTTGGCTGTCAAAAAATAGTAGTGTTCCCACCGAGATGTTGATATATCAAGGAAACGACCATCTTGGTGATAAAATACATCATAACTGTTGGCAAGGATAAACCAGATTCTTTCTTTTCTGGTTCCCTGGTAACGATAACCCCTTTTGTTCAATTCCTCAAAAAGATCTGAATGGGAAAGGGGTCGAAAACCGAAGGAGTGCTTTACCAGACGGGGAAATACAACCTGCAGCACGAGGGCAAAATGAGGCTTCAGGAAAAAGATGAAGAATAAAGTAGTGGCAATTTGAATTAGATTGGTGATAGTCATAAAACAGCCCTGAATAATAGCGGCAAGTTGTTTGGTTTGATATTAACGAAAAACGAAACATGTAATTTCAGTTGAATTTGATGAAAACAACTTGAAATTACATTTATTTTGACAATTATTCAAAAAAATACAATAATATTGCGATTAGAAAATACAGGAATTTTTATTGCATTCCAAGGGTATTAAACTAATTGTCCCTCGACAAGTTGTTTTTATGTTTACCTGGGAACTAAATATCAACCAAAGGTTTTTTTATGAGTGCTATTTATTATATCGGGATTTTGGCAACTTTGCTTGTGTCTTCCGGTAATCGAACAATCTCAGGAGAAAAGGGTCAGGGTCGTCATCTTATTTTTACCTTTGATGATGGTCCTTCCTATAAAACAACTCCTCTCTTGCTTGATTATTTGGATAAACTTGGATTGAAAGCCATATTTTTTGTCAACGGACAAAGATTCAATGGTCGTTCTCACATTGTCAAAAGAAATCGGGAAGTGCTGAAAGAAGTTCACCGAAGAGGACATGAAATAGGCAACCACACTTATTCTCATCCCATGATGTCAGAAATTTCCAAGAAAAAACAATATTGGCAGCTTGCTAAAACTGAAAAATTGATTAAAAAAATCACCGGATACAAACCCTGTTTGTATAGACCTCCCTTTGGACAAATGTCATACCATGCCAGAGTATATCTGAAGGAGCACAATTATTCCACTCTGATGTGGAATCTCGATTCCGAAGATCCTTTTCAAAGACATGTGGCCAAAGTTTATGCCAATGTTCTTTCACCTCTTTATTTTTACAAGAGAGGTCTGGTGCTGATGCATGATACCAACAGTTGGTCCATTGAAGCCGTGCCGAGAATTGTCAAGGCAATTAGATTATGGAATTGTGAGTTAATGGCTCGAGGCGATCCGATTTTTGAATTTGGTAATGTAGCTGATTTCAGATTGCCTGGTGAAGACAAATATAAAGAACCGGATCTTAAAATGATTAAAAAAGCCTATAAAAGGCGAATTAAAATGAAAAAGTGGTGTGAAACCATAGGAAAAGGAGATAACGACTCATGAAGTGTCCAAGATGCGGAGTCCCCATTCTCAGCGAAAATATCGAAGATTGTGAAGTTTGCGGTTACAAGATAGTTGCCGAAAAAGACTTTAAGGAAGAAGAAGTTGCTAAAGAAGAAGAAATGCCTTTTTCCAAGGAAGAAGAGTTGGAAGGCCCCTTTAAAAAGCCGGAAAAAACTTTTGAAACTGTTGAAAGTTGTTCTACTTTTGTGGGCAGAAAAGATGATCTTTCCCGTCTCAATGAAGAGATGGACCGGGTCCTGCTCAATAAAAAGCTGTCGTTTGTTACTGTTCATGGTTCGGTGGGAATAGGCAAATCCCGCCTTATCGAAGAATTTGGTAAAAGAGCGGTAACTGAACATGATATCTGCCTCATCAAAGCTATGAACGGCAATACCAGTCAGGTTCCCTTCCTCAGTTTTGTTGAGGCTTTATCTGAGTATTTCGAAATAGATCGCCGCAATTACGATCTCGAAAAAACCACCAGGATTCTAAAAGAAAAATTAAGTGACCTCATAGATGAATCCCAATTGCAGGAAACAATTCGTTTGATGTTGCAGTTTTTTGGATACAAACTGGCTGAAGGCGAAGAGATGGAAGCAGGTAATATATCCAAAATTGAATTAAGGATGTTTATTGCCATCAGAAGAATTATCTCGGCTCTGGCTCAACAGCAAAACGGGCTGATTTTAATGATTGATCAGGTTGACAGAACTGATCCGGAAAGTGTTAATCTGCTTCATTATCTAGCTGTCGGATTAATGAGATATCCCGTAATGATTGTTACAGCCGGCAGGGATGGTGTTTTTCAGAGATTTACCCAGTGGGCTAATGGCGAATATACAACCCTCAAACTCAAGCTTTCCCCTCTTGAACCTGATGATGCCTTTAAATTGTTTGAACTGTTGCTGCCTAAGGTTGAAAAAATTCCCAATTCCCTTACAGCCGATATCAACGAGCGAATCACCAGAAACCCGAGAGCGCTGGAAGAGTTGGCCAGATTTGCAATTGAATCAGGAATAGTTGATACTTCCAAAGATAAATGGCGAATAATGCTGTCCAAATTGGCTACGACAGAAATGCCCAGGACTATAGAGGAAATTTTGAAGGCTCGAGTCAGATTGTTACCCAATGGTGACAGAGATATTCTGAACAGGGCTTCTATTTTTGGGGAAGTTTTCTGGCAGAATGCTGTAATTGCTCAGATTAGGCGAGCTTTGTATTCGGAAGATCTTAAAAGAGATCCGGACGGACCAACCCTGGATGCAATTACCCACAGTGGCGATTATACTATCAATCTGGTTAAAAATGCTCTGTCCCGACTTATTGCCAAAGGATTCATTTCAATTTCCGGGGTAAGTGATCTGAGTGGGGAAAAACAGTACAAGTTCAAGTATCCCCCTATCTGGAGATTAGTTTATAATAATATAAGTACTGTGGAAAAAAAGATTTTTCACTTTCAAGCCGGAGAATGGCTCGAATTGCATTTGCATGAAGCTACTCCAGCTCTATATGAAGAAACAGGAAATCATTTTGAAGAAGCCGGCAACTTTGATAAAGCCTGCGCTTTATACAAGGAAGCTGCCGAGCTTGCCAGCATGCAATTTCATAATGACATGGCAATCAGACTTTACATCAAAGCTCTTTCCAAGCAACATTCCGAAAGTACTCCCGAAAGGATAAGTCTTTGGCACGATCTTGGCAATATGTATGAGAACAAGGGCAAATACAGCAAGGCTCTTGCTTGCTACGAAAAGATGCTGCGTCTTTCCTGGGTTAATTCTTCCCGTTCCAAGGGAGGAGTTGCTTTCAATAAAATGGGTCGTCTTTACCGCCAGAAGGGTAAATTGAGCATAGCTCTTGATTACCTTAAAAAAGGCTTGCAATTATTTACAGAAGCCGATGATCTAAGAGGTATAGCCGGTTCCAAAGATGATATTGGACAAGTTTTGCATGCCCTGGGTGAAAATAAAGAAGCCATGCAATACAGCGGGGAGGCTTTGGAAATAAGGCGCTCCATCGGAGATAATCGCTCTGTGGCTGTAGTTTTGCTCAATATTGGTAATATCGAAATGGACAGGGGTGCTTTCAACGAAGCGGGCAGTTGTTTTATTGAAGCTCTGAATACGGCCAGAACTATCGGTGATCAAAATATCGTTTGCAGAGCTTTGAATTCTTTGGGTATATTTCATTTCCACAAGAGTAATTTTGAAGAAGCGGTGGAGGAATGGCTCAAAGGTCTCAAAATAGCTGAAAATATCGGTTATGGTCCCATGATTTCCAAATTTATGAATAATATAGGAGAAGCTTATTTCAGGATGGGTCGTTTCTCGGAAGCAAACAGCAAATTGAGAAGAGCTATTGAAATGGCTGAAGATATGCATGAAAAACGTGTTCTCTTTGATGCCAAGCGTAACTTGGGGCTGGTCCTGCAAAAACTGGGAAAACCGGAAGAAGCTCTGAGCTTTGCCAGGGAGGCTCTGGCCCTGGCCCGTGAACAGGATATTTTAGAATACAAGGCCAGAGCTGCAGCCACTATTGGCGAAATTCTTTCCTCCAAAGTTTTTGATTCAGATGCAGTTGATCATATGGAAGAAGCAAAATCTTATTTTCAACAAGGAATAGATCTGTTTAATATGATCAACAATGAAATGGAAGTAGCCAAGATAAAAAAAGCTCTAGGTAGTTTTCTTATAGAACTCGGAGAAGAGAAAGAAGCTGCCAAAGAATTGAATGAAGCTCGTAAAATTTATGCTCGCCTCGGTATGAAAGGTCTGGACGAAATAAAAAGTCTACTGGACACTTTACAAAATAAGTAATGACTGCTACGCAGTTAAACTGAAAATTTATGATGCAGTTTTATTTTATAATCTTTCCTGCAAGATAGATATTTATCCAACTCCAAATCAGATTCAGCCACTTTGCCAATTTTAATCAAATGGCAGACAATCACATTTACAAACAGGTTTTTTATGAATTTTATCGATGAATTAAAAGCAAGGGAATTATTTTTTGCTTCCACAGAAGAAAAAGAAGTTATTGAACATCTTGAAAGTGGAAACAGAACTTTTTACATAGGTTTTGATCCCACTTCCGACAGTCTTCACGCTGGCAGTTTGCTGCCTATTTTGACCATGGCTCGCCTGCAGAAAAAGGGACATAAGCCTCTTGTTCTTGTAGGTGGAGGTACTGGAATGATTGGCGATCCTTCAGGCAAGTCTGATGAACGTCAATTACTTGATGAGGAGACATTGGCCAATAATCTCGAAAGTATGAAAAAGCAGTTTTCCCGTTTTCTGGATTTTGATGATCCTGAAACTGGAACTGAAATAGTTAATAATTATGACTGGTTGAAAAATATTTCTTTCATTGAATTTTTGAGAGATGCAGGCAAGCATTTTTCCGTTAATCAGATGATTGCCAAAGAATCGGTTAAAAATCGTCTTGAAAATCGCGAACAAGGGATTTCTTATACCGAATTTTCCTATATGCTTATGCAGGCTTATGATTTTTATGAGCTGTTCAAAGAAAAAAAATGCACTATTCAAATGGGTGGAAGTGATCAGTGGGGTAATATTACCGCAGGTATCGACTTTATTCGCAAAAAAACAGGAGATAAAGCCTATGGAATCACGGTCCCCCTGCTTACCACCAGTTCAGGTAAAAAATTCGGAAAATCCGAAGCAGGAACTATCTGGCTTGATTCTCATAAAACCAGTCCTTATCAATTCTATCAATTCTGGATCCGAACAGAAGATGCCGATGTTATTCGTTATCTCAAGGCCTTTACTTTTCTTTCCCTGGCCAAAATTACAGAACTTGAAGCCATTCATCGGGAAAAACCTCATGCCAGGGTTGCTTCAACTCAGTTGGCCGAAGAAATGACCAGAATGGTTCATGGCCAGGAAGGACTTGAATCGGCACGGAGGGCAACCCGCGCCTTTTTTGGTGGAGATCTCTCAGATTTGACTGCTTCAGAATTGATGGATGTATTTTCAGATGTTCCATCTTATCAGATACAAGTCTCCCAATTGGCACAAGGACTTTCTCTGGTGGGTATTTTATCTGAATCCGGGTTCATCAAATCCAAAGGTCAGTCCAGGCGCATGATCAAAGGCGGCGGTATCTATCTCAACAATAACAGAGTCAAAAATATTGACAGGAAATTGAACAAAAATGATTTGATCGATGAAGCTTTTATTGTTCTACGTTCCGGTAAAAAGAAATATTTTCTCTTAAAAGCAATATAAATATCATGAGCATATGGATAATATTATTTTGTATTTTCAATTTGACTTCAACTTCTGTGGGGGAGAATTCCCAAAAAGGCTGGGATGAACTGCAGTCGGCAGCATTGTGGTACAGCACCGGTTGGCCGGGTAAAGCACAAAATAAGCTTGACAACATCGATTCCAAGTCCAAATTAACTGAAGCAGGGAATTTTCTTTCAGGAGCTTATTATTCTTGCTTGGGTAAATTATCTGAAGGTAAAAAATATCTTAAAAAAGCAGGGGATTACGAAGAACCTGGTTTGAGGTATCTGCTGAAAATTTTTTCCGCAGACAAACTCTTCAAAAAATCTCTTTCTCGTCGAGGTAATTTTAAAAAAACCATTAATTCTTTACAGCCGGGATATTGTCATTATCGTGGCAGACTTCTGCTGGCCGAACGTCTTTATCAAAAGTTATCAACCAAAAAAGAAAAAAAACTTATTGATAAATGGGTGGTTTCCAAAATCAAAAAAACGAGTAATCTTAATTATAAAGATTACAACAGTATCGTTGCTTTTCGGTTGCTTTCTTTCCGGAAATTGCAAAACCAGGTTTCACAGGTTGCCTGGACAGTCGACCAACAGGATGTTTATGAAAAGCTCCGGAAAAAGCACGGTTTCACTTCGCCTTTTCTCAAGGTAAATCCCTGGAGAATAAGCGCTCTTCTACCTCTTACCGGCAAGTACAGATTGTTGGGCAAACAGGTCATGTACGGTTTGTTGGCGGCCAAATCCCTGAATCCCGGTTTGGAGATTGTAATTCACGATACCAGATCTTCGCCGGCGTATGCTACCAAATTGCTTATTGAAAAAATACAGGGAGAGGATCATCCAATTGCCCTTGTTGCTCCTCCGGACAGAAGTTCATTACAAGCAGTGATGAATGAGTCAGTATCCATGCCTGTTCTCAGTATTTCCTGGCACAGGCGTTTGAAGAGATCTGATAACCTCAATATTTTCTTCAATCAGCCTGCAAAAAAACAGAAAGCTGCAGCCCTGGTTAAATCGGCTTTCAATCGGGGAGCCAGAAAATTTGTGATTCTTCATCCGGATAATTCATATGGCAAAGTCTATTCTAAGGCCTTTGCTGAAACAGTTAAAAAATTGGGTGGTGAGGTTCTGAAAACTGTCAGTTATTCGCGTAAAAAATTACCCAGAAAATTATATTTGCCAAAAATGGATGCTGTTTTTATCCCTGATACAGCAAAGAATATAGAAACCCTCTCTCGAGTATTGGCAGCGTCTGGATATTTTCCCGGTTACCTTAAAGATAAAGCTCCAATTTTACTTTCTACAGCTGAAGCTTTGGATGCAAGCATTTTGCGAAATTCAGGTCGTTATTTGAAAGGCGCAATTTTTGCCCCTGGAATTTATCCGGATCTCAAATCCGGCAACCATCAGCCATTCCTGAAAATTATGAAAAAATGGAAAAGCAGCATAATTCTTGTTCATGCACTTGAGGCCTACAACTTCTATAATACCGTTTATCGGATAGTAAAAGACGGAGCTACCAGCCACCGGGATATCAACAACGCAATGTACAAATTGAATGCGGGGCCTGGTCTTGGTACTCTCTACGACAAAAAAGGAAAGATTTATAGTCCCCCCCGTCTTTACCAATTTGATGGTAAAAAAATCAAGCGTCTCCTCCACTGACCTGGTTTGATTGTTATTATTCCTGATAGTAAATTCGTTGGGTGGGATAGGCGAATTCGATGTCTGGTTCCTGGTTGAAAGAATTCAGGATATCTTCGAAGATTTTGTTGGCGGTTGAGCGTTTTTCTCTGGCTTTGCAGAGAAATCTGAGGGTAAGTTGAACTCCTGAAGGTTCGATTGAAGTCCAGACTATGGAAGTAAGGTTTTTGTAGTAAATTAAAAGATCTCCGGAAGCTTTATGGACAGAGGTTTTAGCATCATCTGCGGAAATTGTCTGGTGTTTTTCGGCAATGTCGGAAAGAATGGATTTGGCTTTTAACCAATCACTTTCAAAGGTTATGAGAACAGGAATTTCGTTCCAGATGAAATTGAAACGCTGAGTGTAGTTGGCCAGTGATTTGGTTAGAAACCAGCCGTTGGGAATATGGATAATCCTGCCTGTACTTTGGTCCGCATCAATCCAATTTCCAATTTCCAGCAAGGAGATTTGGGAAGTGCGAATATCGATAACATCTCCCTTGATACCTCCAATTTCAATTCGGTCTCCTACGGAAAATGGTTTGCTGAAGATGATAAAGACCCAGCCGGCGAGATTAACCAAGGGATCACGCAGGGCAATGGCTATACCAGCTGAGAGCAAACCGAGAAAAGCAAATATTTCTCCCCCGAATCCAATCCAGATATTGAAAAAAGCAACCAGAGCAAGTATACGTAAGATGTAGTTGGTGGTTTTTGTGGCGAGATAGCGTCTGGGCAGGTCTTTTATTGAACGGTATACTAATGATTTGAAAATAATGGCAATAGTTTGCCAGATTGCCAGAACAAGAATGGTAAAGAATATTTTGCTGGCAATTTCTTTTGGTATATTGAGATATTCCTGAACTAATATTGAAAGATTTTGGATTAAGTTGATCATTTCTTCTATTTATCTCATTTTGTTAAAATAATCAAAAGTTTTAGTTTCTTATCCTCGAGAACCGTGAAAGTGTACTAAACCAGGATGAATATATTTTTCAGAACAATAGCAATTTTCAGTTTATGGATTTGGTTTGCAAATCCTGCTTTATCCACTCCCTGGATGAAACGAAAACCCTATATTCAAAATGTAACTACAACCAAACTTTCAATATTATGGGAAACCGGTTCCAGGGAAAAATGTAAAATTATTCTTGAGGCCATTGATGCAGAAGACAAGTGGGAAAAGGTATCACCTCGTGATTATATCCACGAGGTCAGATTCACCGGTCTGGCTCCATATACCAAATATCGGTACAAAGTTTTTACTTCCCGCAAAATCTATAGTGAAGTTGTCAGAACTGCCCCTGACAAAGATACTCATTTCAGTTTTCTGGTGATGGGAGATAACAGGAATGGACATTCCAACCATCAGACTGTCATCAATGCCATGACTATGGAACCAGCTTCTTTTTACATAAATACCGGAGATCTTACCAACGATGGCCTTAAAAGGAATAATTGGTACAGGTTCTTTGAAATTGAATATCCGCTGATGAAGAAAATCCCTCTGTACGCTGTGGTGGGTAATCATGAAAATTGTTTTAGCAAAGGGGAAGATCTTTTCAAACGTTATTTTGCTCATCCCGAAAATTCACCTTATCCTGAACTTGTTTACAGTTTTACCTGGGGTAATTCCAGGTTTTTTGTGCTTAATTCAGAGAAACCGTTTGTGGGTGGTTCTCAGAGTGCCTGGCTCAAAAGTCAATTGCAGCAAACTGTGATGGATAAAGATATAATACATACTTTTGTTATTGTGCACATTTCACCTTTTACTTCCGGTCCTCATGGTCCAAATGAAGAGTTGCTGGAATCTGGACTTGTGGATGTGATGCATAAATACGGGGTTGATATGCTTTTTGCCGGTCATGATCACTTGTATGAAAGAGGAAGGGTTCGCAATTTGAATTATGTGGTAACAGCAGGTGGAGGAGCTCCCATCTATTACATCAAAGAAGCCAAGCCCTATTCATTGGTGACCGAACCGACTCTTCATTACACCAAAATGATAGTGAAAGGCAATATTCTGGAGTTTTCAGCCCACCGTATCGATGGTACTCTGATTGACTTTTTTACAATAAAAAAAGAAATTAAAAAGGACAGGGAACCAATTTTCAAGATTTTGAAAGAAAGAAAAAAGTCTATAAAAAAGGGGAATATCAGCGATCAAAAAAGTTTTGAAAATTATAAAAAGAATTATGAAAAACAAAAGTTAATTGAAAAAAAAGAGCTTTTCGAAAAGATATTTGATTCAAATAACGAAAGCAATCAGGGAGAGATAAAAAAATATTGGCTTTTAGCTTTGCTTTTACTGTTTTTATTTGTTGTTGCAACCTTTACCATAAAAAAAATAAAAAGTTGATCAACTGAATAATTGGATTGAACTAGACAATTATGTATTTTTATAAAGTTTGATTATGGAAAGGAGAAAGAAAACAAGTTATGAAGTTGGAGAAAATATTTTCTCCATTATTTTGTTGAAGGGAAGGAGTTGAAAGGATTTGAAGATAAGCTCAAAAATTATTATTATCTTCTTTTAGGTCTGGCTTTATCAACTCTGAGGGGACGACCTTTGAGTTCCTGTCCATTGAGCTCATCAATAGCTTTTTGGCCGCTTTCTTCATCTTCGAATTCCACAAAGCCGAAACCTCTTGATTTGCCGTTAAAGCGATTTGTGATAATTTTGACCGAACTTAGTTCGCCATATTGCTCAAAAGCTTGGCTGAGTTCATCTTCGGTAAGGTCGTAAGACAGGTTTCCAACAAAAATATTCATGACGTTGCCTTTCTGCATGTTGTTTTTGAACGTGTTACATCAAAGCCGAACAAACAACATCAAAATTTGGCTTTGATTGAAAAAAAACGGTAGATTTCCTTTAAGTAAAGGGAAAGTATGCCGTGTTACTACTCCAATTATTTTGTAAAATCAACCCTTGTTTTATTTTTTAAGAATAAACTACTAATAATTTTAATGATTTGGAAAAACAAAAAGAGATGACGCTACAAAAAAATTGGACTGAAAAAGAACATATTTGAGTTATCACTTTATTTCTGTGAAAACCCGATTTAACATTCATTCATTTATAATGAACATTTATAAAATTTAGATCTTCAAAACTACTTTGTCAAAGAAAAAGTGATAAATTGATTTTTTTTACACAGGTTTAATTTTCTATCTCCACTGTTCTGATGGCGTTCTTGTTTTCCCATTTTTTTATTGTATTCGATCAAACTCAGCTATGTCGGCGAAGTTTGCCTCAGATGCGCGGAGTAACTTCGCAGATATAGTTGACACTATTTCAAGCAGTTACGACAAAGCAGATTAATTTAATTTCCGTCGCCAGGCGATGATCTTCCTTTTTGGGATGGGAACTAGTTCCCATCCCAGAATGGGGGTTTTTGACTGAATGAGAAGTTTGCCTCAGATGCGCGGAGTAACTGCTCAGACATAGTTGACACTATTTCAAGCAGTTACGACAAAGCAGATGAGGTGAAATTCCGCATTCAGGCGATGACCTTCCTTTTTGGGATGGGAACTAGTTATGTAGAAAAAGTTTGAAAACTATTTGCTTCTTTTCGTTGTTTTCATTATATTCCACGCTCACATGAGGGATCGGGAATTCTATCATATTTTTCCCCGGATACCTGTTTTAAAATTGTTACAGTTTCCCTAATGCTGGGATTTTTTCGAATTATTGACCGTTATTTCCCAAATTATGACAATTTTCACCATTTTGTC
>JAWLEA010000119.1:0-10757 GCA_041686345.1 Polyangia bacterium
TGTTTTGGAAATATTGTATATTTTTAAAGGTACTTCAGGGTGCTTCATGTTTAAAACCTTGAAACTGGAATTATTTAGTTCCCGTCCCAAAAAAGAAGGTCATGGTCTGGAAACGGAATTTGAATTAATCAGTTTTATCATAACTTCTTGAAATAGTGTCAACAATGTCTGCGAAGTTATTTCGCGCATTGAGGTAAACTTCTTCACCATACAAAAAACACTATTTATGGAAAGGGAACTATTTATCTTTCAGAGTTTCTTCGATAAGGGAAGAATCAGGGGAGATATTAGGCATAGTAACTTTGAAGAGGGAATTGACTTCTTGGGTTCGTTTTGAGGCGAAAACAGCCCCTTTATTTCCAGCCCAAGCTCTACGTGCAATTCCGTTGTTTACGTCAAAGAAAAGCATTGCCTCCAACTGTTTGTCTTTGGCTTCAGTCCCGTCGAGAACCAACCCGAATCCGCCGTTGATAACTTCACCCCAGCCAACTCCGCCTCCATTATGGATACTGACCCAACTAGCGCTGCGCATGGCATCGCCGATAACGTTCTGGATAGCCATATCTGCTGTAAATTTGCTGCCGTCGTATATGTTTGAGGTTTCACGATAAGGAGAATCTGTGCCTGATACATCGTGATGATCCCTGCCAAGTATGATGTTATTGCTGATTACTCCATCTTTTATGGCTCGGTTGAACGCTCTGGCGATACTGATTCTGCCTTCGGCATCCGCATAAAGGATTCGAGCCTGTGACCCTACTACAAGTTTGTTCTTTCCAGCTTCCCGGATCCATTTCAAATTGTCGTTAATCTGCTGTTTGATTTCAGTTGGAGCATTTTCAGCTTGTGCAGCCAAGACTTTGGCTGCAATTTTATCGGTTTTTTTGAGGTCTTCACTTTTGCCTGAAGAGCAGACCCACCTGAATGGTCCGAACCCATAATCAAAACAGAAAGGCCCCATAATATTTTCGACATAGGAAGGATAAATGAAATCTCCATTTTTGTCGGTAATTTGAGCTCCGGCCCGGGATGATTCAAGCAGGAAGGCGTTGCCGTAATCCCAGAAGTTCATGCCACGTTCATTCATGGTATTAATGGCTTTCACCTGTCTGCGCAAAGATTCATGAACCTTCTGCTTGAACTTTTCGGGGTTGGTAACCATCATCCGATTTGCTTCTTTGTAACTCAAGCCCGCAGGATAATAACCGCCACTGTAAGGAATATGAAGGGAAGTCTGATCAGACCCCAAATCTATTTTGATGTTATGCTTAACTGCATATTCCCAAAGATCCACAATATTTCCAAGATAGGCAATAGCCAAGGGAGTTTTTGCTTCCCGGTGTTCCAGTGCTTTGGCAAAAACTTCGTCAAGATCAGCTGAAACTTCATCGATCCAGCCTTGTTCTTCTCTTTTGAAAGCTGCTTGAGGGTTGATTTCGGCCAAGATGCCGACACCTCCGGTGATTTTGACTGCCTTGCCCTGAGCACCGCTCATTCCACCAAGGCCGGAGGAAATGAAAATTTTGCCTTTGAGATCATCATTGGTGTCCAAATAGATTCTTCCTGCATTCAAGAGGGTTATGGTGGTGCCGTGAACTATACCCTGGGGACCAATATACATAAAACTCCCGGCAGTCATCTGTCCATAACTGGTTACTCCGAGGGCACTGAGACGTGTATAATCGTCGTTGCTGGAATAGTTGGGGATTACCATGCCGTTGCTGATCACAACTCTGGGGCTGGAAGGTGAGGAAGGAAAAAGTCCCATGGGATGTCCGGAATATAAAAGCAGAGTTTGATGATCAGTCATCTCGGACAAATATTGCATTGTCAGCAAATATTGAGCCCAATTCTGAAAAACTGTTCCGTTACCACCATAGGTGATAAGTTCATGCGGATGCTGAGCAATTGCAGGATCCAAGTTGTTGTTGATCATCAACATTATGGCGGCAGCTTCCCGACTTTTCGCAGGATAGTGTTCGATTGGGCGGGCAAACATCTTGTAAGCAGGACGATAACGCTTCATGTAGATTCGTCCTTCTTCCTTGAGTTCCCGAGCAAATTCAGGAGCAAGTTTGGCATGGTGTTTTATGGGAAAATAACGAAGAGCATTTCTAAGAGCCAGTTTTTGTTCTGATTTGTCAAGAATCAAGTTTCTGGCGGGAGCATGACTGATGCCGGGTTCTTCTTTGGGGTATTCGGGTATTTCTTGAGGAATTCCAGCTTTTATGGCTGCTTGGAAATTTTTGACTTCCACGTTCATGTTTACCTCCGGGTATTTAAAAGGGTAGGCAAGATCTGCAGTAATCCGAAAAGGCAGATAGTTTGTTAAAATCGAACTTATTTTAGTTGATTCAAACAAAAGGATCAAATTCAAAAACAACCTTTCCCTGGATAGCTACTCCCAAAAAGGAAGGTTATTGTCTGAGCACGGAATTTCACCTCATCACCTTTGTTATAACTTCTTGAAATAGTGACAACTATGTCGGCGAAGTTATTCCGCGCATCTTGAGGTAAACTTCTTACTCAGCCAAAAACCTCCATTCTGGGAGAGGAACTATGGTTTTTTACTATGGTTTTTTACGAAAAAATTTGAGAAATTTAATAAAAACTTATATCTTGTAACAAAAATTTAAAGCCTGAAAATTAATTTTTTTTATTAACAGGCATTATTGTGGTATTTTAATGATACATATTTCCGGACTTTAAAAGATTTATCCAACCCTGTACTCCGGTAGGCTCAAATATCCAGTTGCAAGCTTCACCTGTTTTTTTGTGTACTTGATTTTTAAATTACTTCCGGAGTTTGTGTAAGGCAATTTATCTGGTTTTTGAATTTTCTGGATGAGAAACCACAACCTTAAAATATTTTTGACAGAAGCCTTTTAATTTGGGCTGAACCTGCATGGAGGACAAAGTGGCCAGAAGCGAAGAGGAACTTAAAGCGAAATTTAAAGAAGATCCCACCTCAATGGAAGCCTTTTCAGGCTTGAGGAGAATGTACAAAAAGGCCGAAAGATGGTCAGATCTCGCTTGGTTGTACCGGGGAAGGGCAGAAGGTCTTGATGTTGAAAACCGCAAAGCTGACATGTTTTTCAAGGCTTCAAAAATATATCTGGAAAAACTTGGAGAAAAAGACAAGGGGATTGAATGCCTCTACAGAGGAGTAATCCTCGATCCCAGGCATCGTCGCAATTCTCGCAAATTGATCAAGATACTGCAAGAGCGCAATGAAAATGAAAAGCTTCTTAATATAATTTCCAACGAAATAGAACTGCTTGAAGAGCAGGGCACCAATATGCGAGGGCTTTCCGAATTGCATCTTCAAGCCGGAGAACTTTTTGTTTCAACAGAAGAAAATAAACAAAAGGCTTTGGAGCATTTCAAAAAATCCTGGGAATATGACAGTCGCAATCAAAAAGCACTCGACAAAGCCACCGAATTGCTGGTTGAAATGAAAGCCTATGACCAGGCCTTGCCTTTTTTGGAAGCCCAAATCAAAACAATCAGAGATCCCGGTGTCAGAGCTGAAAAATTACAATTAATTGCCCAGATTCAACTTGAACAAAATCGTGATGTGGAAGCTGCTGAAGCTTCCTTGAGGGAAGCCCACCAATTAAATCCTGAAAGTGTTGATATCTTGCAATCTCTGGCCAAAGTATATTCTGACAGACGTTACCCCACCGATAAAGGTGAACTTAAAACAGCTAGAGTATTTCTTAAAATCGGTCGTCTTCACCATCAGGCTCAGGAAATTGAAAAAGCAATTACCGCCCTCAAGCATTCCCTGAATCATGATCCATATCTGGAGGAATCCTTTTCTTTGCTGGCTTCAATATATGAACAGCAGCAAGAATGGGAAATTCTTGCCGACCATTTGAAAAAAGGGGCTGATATCTACGAGGGACAGACAGGGACACGGCTTAAATTCAAATATTGTCGTTTGCTGGAAGCTCGTCTCAACAATTTGGAAGAAGCAAAAAAGGGTTATTTTTCCTTGGTAGAGGAAGCTCCTCAACTTGTAGTTCCCAAACTTTCCGAAATGTTTGAGAATGAAGGAGATTATGAAGCTTTGGCCAAATTGAAGGAAAAACAGGTAAAGCTTTGTGAAACCCCGGAAGAAAGCATTCCCCATCTGCTGGAATTGGTGGAGCTCTACGAAAATCAATTGGAAAAGCCGGGTCTCGCCGCCCGTAAACTGCACAAAATCCTCTCTATTGAGCCGGAAAATCTGGAAGCACTCGAACGTTATGTCAATCATTTTCGCATTAAAGGAGATTATCGCAGCCAGGTTGATACAATGGAAATTGCCGTGGAAGCCGCCAGGAAAAATCCAGGAAATGAAGAACTAATCGAAAATTACCTCAAGGAAATGGTTAATATTTATCACAAAAACCTTGGTGATTTGGAAAATACGGAGAAAACTCTGAGAGTTCTGTGTGAGAATTTTCCCAACAATCCACGATATTCTCAGGCTTTGAATAAAGTTGTCAAAAAACGGGAAATGTGGAGGGGATACAAGGCTGATCTGATGGCCGATGTTGAAGCAGCTTCTACTGAGGAGCAAAAATTGTCGGCCATGCTTAACTTTGCGGAAGAATTAAAGAAACGCAAACTTGATGTTTCTTTGAATATAAAGTTGTATCAAAATATTCTGAAAATGGATCCCGACAATCAGGAAGCCTATGACGGGTTGGAAGAGTTGTTTTACCGGGAAGGAGACAACGAAAGTATTTATCGCATGCTGGAGATGAAAGCCTCCAATGCAACCGTGGAGCAGAAGGAGGAAATCTATTATCAGATGTTCGACCTGGCCAGGGAAAAGCTTTCCGATCCCAGCAAGGTAGGAAAAGTCGCCGCCAGGATTCTGGAACTGGTACCCGGTGATGAAGAGGCTATGGAAGCTCTGGTGGATTCTCTCAAAGCCATAGAAAATTATCCCAAGCTTGCTCAGGTGCTCGAAAAATATGCAGCTTCTGTTTTGGATCCTGCCATCAAGGGGGAATATCTGCTGAAAGCGGCCAATGTTTATATCGACCATTTAGAACAAAAAAATGAAGCTGCTCGTATTTTGAAGGCTGTGGTCGAGGAAAGAATTTTCCTGCAGGAGGCAATGGACAAACTCATCAAAATTTATGAAGAGGCCGGCAATTATAATGCCTTGGCTGATGTAGTTTCCACAGTGCTTTATGAGGGGGAATGGCCTGATAGTGAAGAGGATATGAGCGAACAATGGCAGAAGCTGGGAGAAATTTACGAAAAGCGGCTACATGAAGAAGAAAAGGCATTACAAGCATACCAAAGGGTTCATGAAATAAAACCTGAAAATACCAAGGTTATGGTTTCTATTGCTCGTTTGTCTTATATGTTGGAACAGTGGGATACACTGGCTGCTATCATGGAGCAGCAATTGGAAGCAAGTGGGGAGGACCAGGCCAAAAATCTGGCAATGAAACTGGCAGATATATACCAGAACAAACTGGATAAACCTCTGGAAGCAATCAGAGTGCTTGAGGACATGGATAGCAATGAACCTGAAATCTTGGAAACCATAGCTCAACTCTATCACGATGTAGGCGATCCGGAACATGCAGTTTCCTTGTATGAACAATTGCTTGAACAAATTGAAGACGACGATAAGAGGGTCAATCTGTCGGTCAAGATAGCCGGTATCTATCAGGACGATCTTCATGATGATGCCAAAGCTTCCGAATTGCTGGAAATAGCACTGAAGCTCGATCCCGACAACATCAACGTTATTCGCCATCAGGTCAAGCTTTGCTATAAAGAGGGAAAATGGAACAGATTTATTGATCTGAACAATAAATTGATGACCATGAGTGACAGTCAGGATGAAATTTACCAGCGAACCCTGAAAAATGCTGAAGTATATGAAAGAGAGCTCGATAAGGGATCTGAGGCAATGGAATGGTATATAAGAGCTCTCAAATATGATCCACAAAATGAAGAATTGCTTGTATCTGTTGAAAGAACAGCAGCTGAATGGGGATTGTGGTTGGAGCTTTTTGAAGTTTATCAATGGTTATTACAAGATTGCGATGATAAGTATATCGAGAAGAGCTATTATAAAAGGATAGTGGAGATTCAGGAAAAAAAGCTTGATGATAAAGAAAAAGCAATGGACTTTTTAAATCGCTATTTACTTAAAAATCCTGAAGATCAAGATATGTTGCTTGAAGCTGAAAGATTAGCTGATGAATTTGAAGGTGGTTACAAGGTTCTGGTTTCTATTTATGAACACCTTATCCACAATTGTTTTGATAAACAGAAAAAGGCTGAACTTCTGGTTCGAACCGCCAAAATTTTCAGTGAGGAAATGGATGATCTGGAATCCGCACTTTCCAGGTATGAAAGAGCTTTCAGGGCAAATCCTTTTGATTCCGAAATTTTGGCAAAACTCGAATCTATTTCGAGAACTCTGCAAAAATGGGATGTTTATTATTCTATCCAGGGAGTAGTTCTGCAGAAAATTGATGATCCTCTGGAAAAGGTGGATGAAATATTCAAACTTGCCAAAATAATTGAAGAAGAATCAGGGGATCTGGTAAAAGCTTTCAGAGTTTATCTTCATGCATTCATGCTTGAACCAGAAAATGAAGAAATTACAGATAATCTATGGCGCCTTGCGGAAAAAACAGGTACTTACACTCCTGAACAAAAAGAAATCAGTCCTCTGAAAATTTCCCCGATCCTGAAAAAGGGTCTTGCTCTTTATCATCGTGGTTATGAAAAATATCAGGAAGATCTGGCTAAAGCGCCGAAAAAACGACGTCCGGAAGTTACTCAGGAGCTTGATTTTGATGATCTTGAAATTATAGAAGAAGAAGAACTTGAAGAAGAAGAAGAACTTGAAGAAGAAGATATTTTCAAAGTGGAATATACCGCTCCAACCAGTGGTTTATCCATGCAGGATCTTATAGAAGCAAAGCGGGAAGAAACAGGTAATTTCAGTGAAGTTGAGATGTCAGATGTAATAGAAGAATATGAATCTGATATTCAGGCATCAAAGAATTCCCTGATTGTGCCCATTGGCAGTGATTCCAAAACAGCTCAGTTACCCGCTCCGGATTCCCCCTGGGAAGAGATGGTCAGAGCTTACGCCATGCTTTCCCATCCTGATGCAATCACCAAAGTAAATCATTTGAGAAAGATTGCCAGAATCTGGCACGAGGGAGCTGGAAACGATCAGAAAGCATACAAAGCATTGGTAAGGGCTTTTTCGTTAATCCCCGAGGATACAGAGATCCAGGAACTCATGGAAAATCTGGCGCGAGCAATGGACATTGTCAAAAGTTGCGCCGATACCTATTTCAAAATTGCCCGGGAATCAGTAAAAAGGGAAACCTCATTATTTCTTTTTAAGAGAGCATCCGAACTATACGAAGAAATTGAAAATCTGGAAGGAATGGAGGAGAGTCTCAGGGCAATTCTTGCTGTTGATCAGGGAAATGAACTGGCTTACAAGCGAATTAAAGAACTTTTAATCAAAAAAGAGGAATGGCAAGAGTTGGTATCTTTCCTGGAATGGAAACTCGATCTTGAGATCGATTCCTTGAGTCTTGATGAAAAACTCGATTATTTCAAAAAAATAGCCGAACTATACGAAGAAAAACTCGAAGATTATGAGCAGGCACTTGTCTGGAGAAGTTATTATCTTGACAAAGAACCTGACAACATTGAATCTCTTCGGGCTTCTCTGCGATTGGCACGTACTATTAAATCCTGGCCAAAGGCTACCGAAGTACTGCGAAAATTGGTGGATTTGGAAGATGATGAAGAAACTCAATTGCAGTTTCTTCACGAATTGGCAGATATAACTCTGCAGAAACTCGAACTTCCGGATCAGGCCATAAATATTTATCGAGAAATTATTGGCATTTCTGAAAATGATCAGGTTGCACTTGACAGGTTGGATCAACTTTACCTAGAACATGAACTATGGACTAATCTGGAAGAAATTCTTTACAGAAAAATTGAAAATGAATCAGATGCAGAAAAAGAAAACAATTTAAAACGTCGTTATGGAGAAATTCTGGAGAAATTGAACAGAAATTCTGAAGCTGCCGGTGTTTATAATGATTTGTGGGAAGAAACGGGAAATTCCCGCTATGCTATCAAAGCCTCAGAAATGTATATGGAAATAGATAAACCATCTCAGGGAGTCAGCATACTCGAAGGGTTGCTCAATTCTGAACAGGATGAATTTACTGATCGGGAAAAAGCTTCCATGTGGGTTCAGATGGCAGCTATCCAGAGGCGTTCCTTGAATGATCAGGTAAAGGCTCAGGCTTCTTTGCAAAAAGCTATGGAGCTCGATTCCAATAACCCTGATGCCCTGCTGGAACTTGCAAATCTGGCCAAGAAACGGGAAGATTGGGGTGAATACGCCGAGTTGCAGCGAAAAATCGGCGAAAATACCGATGAATCAACTGCCAGAGATGCAGCTTTATATGTAAGTGCAACAACTTACAGAAACAAGTTAAATGAACCGGAAACAGCAGAGGAAGTACTGCGCCAATTGATTGTCAAGAACAATACACATCTTGACGCTCTCAATGCTCTTTTTGAACTATACACTGAAACGGAAGATTGGGGCAGGGCCTCTCGAGTTCTGGATCGCCTGATTCAACTTGCAGAAGATCAAAGTTCTCATAAAGCTTATTTGCTTGCACGACAAGGAGATATTTATCTAAAGCAATACGATGATGAAGATGCCGCTTATCAACTTCTTTCAGAAGCTCTCGAGATAGATGACAACAATGTTGATGCTATTTTAACTCTTTCTGAACTGGCAGAAAAGCGGGAAGAGCTGGAGCATGCATCGGACTTGCTGGAAGATGCTCTGAAAAAGCTAAAAGATGAACCTGAAAAAGTTGCAAAATTGGGAAGACGTTATGCCCAGCTCATGTCCAAACAGGAGAAAGCCGAGAATGCAGTTACTCTGCTCAAAGAACTGGATCGCAAATATCCCGATCAATTGTTGATTAAATTAACTCTCGGTGAAATTAGATTCAAGTCAGGACGTTGGCGGGAAACCACCAAATTATTGGGGGATATTGGTGATCATCCGGATGCTCCTGATTATTCCCGAGAAGTTGCCAGAGCTCTTTGCATGGCAGCTGAGTCAGAAATAAAACAGAGAAGAAGAGGAGCAACTCCCAATAAATTATGGGAGAGGGCGGTTCAACTCCAACCTGATTATTTGCCGGCTATTGAAGCTCTGATTGAATATCACCTTGACAATGGTGACAAGCATGAAGCGGCCGAATACCTCAAAGCCCAAGCTCAGGCAGCTGACAAATCCGAATCAAGAATCACTCTTTTCAAATCGCTGGGTGAACTTTATCTCGAACAACTTGATAATAAAAAAGAAGCTTTTTATTGCTTTTTAAATGCCTATAACGAGTTGGAAAAGATCGAAAGAAATGATGAAGATCTCGACCTCCTGAAAAAACTGGTTAAACTCAGTTCACATCTGGATAAAGACAATGAAATCATTAATGCTATCCACATTCTTTATAATAAGGGTGAATATGAATCCGAACTGGATTTGCTACTTAGACTGGGAAAAGTTTATCTTGACAAACAGGATACAGATAATGCTGTTGAATATCTCGAAAAAGCACAGAAAAAAGCACCAGCTAATGAAAGTGTACTGGATAACCTGGGTCAGTTGTATCATATAATCGGGAGATATGATGAAGCAGCTCATCTTATCGAAATGCTGCTTGAGCGAAAATCCAGCGGAGAGATGAAACATCTCGACTACAGGTTGAAATTGATGAACAGGCTGGGAGATATCTATTGCCAGATGGAAGACGGCAAAGAAAAAGCAGTGGATTGTATAGAGGAAAGTCTGCAATTTAAGCCGGAGCAGCCGGAACAGAGGAAAAAACTGATTTCTCTTTATGGCGACGAAGACAAATATACTAAAGACAAAATCAGACAACAGGAAATTTATCTGCAGAGTAATCCTCTGGAAATTGAATATATAGAGAATCTGGCGGATTGGTATGAAGCCGAAGGCAATGAAGAGAAATCCTTCATATATTTTCAATTCCTCAATCTCTTTGACCAATTATCTCCGGAAAGATCAGAGTGGCTTCATGACAGAATGCAGGATATAGAACAGGTTGAAGTAAAATACAGCGGTTCTCTCAATGACGAAGATCGAAAATTGCTGGCAAAAGGTGCTATTTCAGAAGCTATGGAAGAAGTATTCAACGTCTTATGGGAAGCAGCTCCTGTATTGTTCAAGAAAAATCTTTCCAGTCTCGGCCTTTCCAAAGATGACAAGGTCTCACCTGTTGATAAGTCTAATCTGGCTGTGGTTTTCAGTGAAATGGCCAAGGTAACCGGCTCCAGAAGCACCAGACTTTATCTGGCCGATAAGGATATTGTTCAAGGTGTCAGAGTAGCTCCTCATGCACCACCTTTGATTATGCTCGATCATGAAACAGCCGAAAATCTTCCTGGAACATTAAGATTTCTCATCAGCAGAGCTTTACAATTGGCCAAACCCAAGTTTATCCTGGCAGCCGGATATTTTCCCAAAGAGTTCTCCATATTTTTCAGTGCCTTAATCAGAGCTTTCCACCCAAAATATAAGAAAAGACAGTTCAAATCAGTAGATCCTATTGATGTAAGAGCCAAACAGCTCAAAGAACAGTTGCCTTACCGGATAAGTAAAAATATTGTAGATATTTTCAAAAACCAGGAAACATCCTCTTTCAATT
>JAWLEA010000120.1:0-10756 GCA_041686345.1 Polyangia bacterium
ATCTTGTTTTCAGGAACATTTTGTGGAATTGGGGACGCAATGGAATTTTTTGTTGAACTCTGAGGTCGACATTGCAGAAGGTAGAGGTTCTCGCCATCAGAAGCAAATTCAATATCAACCGGAGTATTTAGATTTTCCTGAAGCTGCTCCATGATCAGTTTTACCGTTTTTACAAAATCGGTATCATTGCGGAGTCCTTCAAAGGTAGTAACAAATTGTTCATTTTCATATTCAGTTAAAAATCCCGGTTTGGATATTTTATCACCCTGGAGAACAGATACAACATTCTCCAAACCTGGAATCTCACCTTTGTTGCTGATAACCAGCTCTTTAATGTCTACTGTTTCAAAAGATCTTTTCTCCAGATTGATTACATCCATTTGACGGGGGGCATAACGAACAATTTCATCTGTAGTAACATTAACTCTGAGATCCGGATTGCCGGGTGCAATAAGAATGGGATAATCATCACCAATTCTATCAACCGCTCTGGTTCCAAGTCCGGGAACCAGTCTGATCAAACCGTCAGATCTTTGGATTCTGGGGGACCAGCGAAATTCATTGTTACTGAATGCAACTCCGGCAAAAGAAGGAAAGAAATATTTTCCTACTTTATTACCGACTACTTCCTGGATCATGATTCCCATCTGTTCATTAAAATCAAGAAGATTTCTTTCATCCCGATATTCGATCGGATCGGGACCGAAAGTGGAAGCATAAACTTCAGCTATGGCATCAGTAAGGGCTTCTAGTTTTTCCTGGGTGGAACCCTGATTTGCCACAAACAAGCTTTTATATTTGCCGGAAAATGCTGTTTGGAATCTGTCTTCAAGTAAACTGGAACTGCGAACAATCAGAGGAGTGTCTCCAAAATCATCAATAGCTACATAAAGAGCTTGAATAATATCAGGTGGAAAAGGAGAGTTTTTGAATATCTGGATCAGGTGGGGATATTCTATCCTGATTCGCTCAATTTCTTTGTATTTTTGCTCAACAATTTCCTCGAGATTATTGGAGTGCATAAAATGACGCATGGTATCCGAGGTTATGTACCAGGTTTTTGGAATTTTAACCTTTTTGAGCAGGGGAAATTGATCTTCTATTTTGTTGATAACCTTGGTTCCCAGGAACAGGCCAGAGCTTTTTCCGCCCAATCTGCCTCGGCTGCGGGCAGGATAGATGATTCTGCGAACGAGTTCAGCTATGTCTTCAACTTCAACAAAATTTTTAGCGATATTGATAAATTCCAGTTGATCTGTAAAAAAGCGATGCACCAGAGAAACATTCAAGGTTTTCCTGGTGGAGATGGGTAATTCATCAGTGGATTCAACAATATGAGTAAAGCGTCGAATTGCGTCGGTAACTTCTGGCAGGGAAGAATCAAGATTAACCAGTGTTTTTATCAGAAAATTGATTCTGTTTTCCTGAATCCATTTTTGTACATTCAGGAGAATTTCATTATCACTTAAATGCTTGGAAGCGATTTCAAAAATACGAATACCGTTGTTGAGTGCATCAAAATATAATTTGGGAATAGGCTGATTTATTTCCCCGGTTGCTGGTTCATCTATATAAGTAGCAGTGCCCAAGTTTTGCAGATATTCAACAGCTTCATCAATTCCATTCCAGCAAAGATGGTAAGACATTTTCCTTGAAATGTAGATAAACATTTCAGGATCCGTTTTTTTGAGGAGATCAATTATTATTTTCCATTCCCCTTTATTTTTGCCGGAAAGGTCTTTCTTAGCCAGATTCCACTCTTCCATGAACATTTTGCTTCTGACATGGGATATATATTTGCTGATTCTGTCAGCTATATTTTCGAGGAGCTTTTTTTCTTCTTTGAGAAAAGGTGTTTCATTGTCATCAGGGAGTTTTTCCTCATAAAATACAATTATTTTCCCTGAAGATTCGTTTCCGGTCTGGATATATTCTGTGAGAGTCGGGAGTTGAATGTTGGTTGCAGCAGGACCGTAAATCTTTTCCTGGTATTCTATGGAAACTTTGCATTTATCCGGATAGCGCCAACCGGCAGGAATTACTTCAAGGATGGAATTGAAGGCGTCATCGATATTATTTTGATTGTTCAAAATTTCTTCGACTTTATACAGGCAATTCAGTTCTTTTTCCCGTTCCTGCAAATCTCTGAGGAGTTTGGATAAAGAGGAATCTTGATCTTTCATTGATATATGACTCCAGTTAAATTTAATCCGGGATCAACCGGTAAAAAATTTAAGGTTATACGGTTATGACTGGCAAAATATTCAAGATTATAAATTTTCATTCTGAACAGTTACTACATGGTCAAGGGTCCGCCGGGACCAAGTGGCAATCCAAACAGGAACCAGATTGACATCAATAGAGACCAGGCGATAAACAGGAAAATAGTATAGGGGATCATGGTCGCGATCATTGTTCCTATACCTGCTTTTTTATCGTATTTATGGACAAAGGTTAGAATGAGGGCAAAGTAGCTCATCATGGGCGTTACAATATTGGTGACACTGTCTCCAATCCTGAAAGCGGCCTGGGTGAGAGCCGGGTGATATCCTGAAAGCATGAACATGGGCACAAAAACCGGTGCCATTATAGCCCATTTGGCACTGGCAGATCCCATAAACATATTCATGAATGATGAAAAAACAATGAAAATCAAAATAAGAAGGATGCCGGAAATGCCTGCTGCTTTGAGGAAATTAGCACCTCTGATGGCCAGAATTATACCAAGATTGGATTTTTTGAAAAAGAAAACAAATTGAGCTGCAAAAAAGACAAGCACTATATAGGGAGCCAATCCTTTAATAGCCTTAATCATTATTTTAATAACATCACGATCGTTTTTGATTGTTCCTGTTACCAGACCAAAGACAAATCCCGGCATGAAGAAAAATATCAAAATTGCAGTTATCAGACCACTACCCATAAAAAATGGACCTTTGAGAACACTTCCTTCTCCATGCAGAAGTCCATTTTTGGGAACAACAAGAATAATGAAGGCTGCAATTACTGCCAGAAAAGCAATAAAAGCATATTTGAGACCTTTTTTCTGTAATTTGGATACTTCATGTACTTCAACCTCGGTTTTTTTCCAGGGGCCGAGCCTGGGTTCAACAATTTTCTCGGTAACTATGGTCCCCACAATAGTTACCATAAAGGCTGATGCCAGCATGAAATAGAAGTTGACAGCAGGATTAACCGAAAAATTGGGTTGGAGCATTCGGGCGGCGGATTCACTGAGGCCAGCAAGTATTGGATCAACGGAACCAATGAAAAAATTAGCTCCAAACCCGCCTGATACACCGACAAAAGCAGCTGCAATTCCTGCCACTGGGTGTCTGTTGAAAGCGATGAATACCATGGCTCCCAAGGGGATAAGTACCACATAGCCAACACTGGAAGCGAGATGACTGAGGATGCCGGCTGCAACCACAACCATTGTGACCATTCTTTCCGGTGCTTTTACGACAGTTTGTCTGATAAGAGCTTCGATCAGACCTGTTCCTTCAGCCAGGCCGATACCAAGCATGGCTACGAGCACAAAACCAAGGGGAGGAAAGTTGATGAAATTGTCGGTCATGCTGACAAACATATAGCGAAAACCGTCTGGGCTGATGAGACTGAAGGGTTTTACAACTCTGAAACTGAGCAGATTATCAGGATTGGTGGTAGGATAAACCGCACTCCAGTCAAATGTTGCTGCCAGCCAGGAAACCAGAACAACGAACAAAGCCAAAATGGCAAAAATAGTAGCAGGATGGGGAAGGGCGTTTCCGAATCTTTCGATCCTGTCAAGCCATTTCAGAAACCTGCTTTGTTTTTTAACCAGTTTTTTATCTTTTTCAGATTCCGGTTTATCTTTTTGATTCTTGTCGATTTTATTTTTGTTGTTTTTTTCTTTACTCATTTTCCGTCCTTATGAGTGGATGGAGGGATGTGACAATCGGGTTTGAAAACAGCAATTGCTTTATAACAGAATTTTTTTGAAACCAAAAGGAACGCCAGAAATTTAAATTGGATTATTTTCAGGTAAAGCGCAGGGATTGATTTTTTTTGTAAGTCCCAAATTAATTTGGTAATCAACCTGATATTCTGTAATAATAGAATTATTCAGTTGAGAACTGGCAAAGCTGACAGCCTTACTGGTCATTTCTGAATAAAATTTAATTTTTTTTTAAACAACTGTTGACAGATGCACATATGTGCATTATAAATTTCAACCAGATTGAGCCTGATTTTTGCTGAAAACTGTCTGGTTTCCATCTGCTCAGGTGTACAATCAGTAATTTGAGGTTATCGTGCCGAGAAAAACAATCAATCGACAAGTAAAAGAACCTCCGCTCTTTGACATTTTCAAACCCAGAGGGGTAGCAGTAAAAGAAAATGAATTCATCATCATGAATCTTGATGAATTTGAAGCCATCAGACTGGCAGATTATCTGGGACTTGATCACAAAGAATCCTCCCTTGAAATGGAAATTTCCAGGTCTACCTTCAGCAGATTAATTACAAGGGCTCGCAAAAAACTGGCCAGATTGATTATAGAAGGTAAACAACTCAAAATCGACGGTGGTCAGATTCACTTCCGACAGAATATTTATGAATGTCACAGTTGTGGTCATAAGTTCAAAATGAGTATTCAGCGGGAAGTTAAAACCTGTCCAGCTTGCGGTTCCAGCAATCTGTTTGATCTTGCAGGTGGTTTCGGGCATGGAAGATGTTGCCGTAATCGCAATCAGCACAGAAGAAAAGGCAGAAAAGGCAGAGGAAGGCGTAAATGTAACTGAGAAAGAAAATTAATTGCGCTTACAGTCGTTTTAAGATTTGACAAGATTTTCTGATTTTTTACTACACCTTTTTCCAAAAGCAGTTTTCAACTGTAAAATGTCAAATGAAAATCACAACCAAAACGAAAAATAATTTCGTGATAGTGAGTTGATGATGAAAATCGCAATTGCCAGTGGCAAAGGCGGAACGGGCAAAACAACAGTCTCCGTTAATCTTGCTGCTTATATGTCCAGTAAATACAAAATAATCCTGACAGATTTAGACGTTGAAGAACCAAACTCATCTCTCTTTCTTGACAAAGAGAATTATGACAAAACCATCATTTCCCGAATGGTTCCTCACTGGAATAAAAGCACTTGTATTTCATGTGGTAAATGTAACGAGGTTTGCAACTTTAATGCTGTAATTCAAATAGAAGCTTTGAATGAAGTTGTTGTATTTCCCAAACTTTGCCATAGTTGTTTTGCCTGTTCCGATTTGTGTCCAACCTCTTCTCTTCCCATGGGAAGAGAGAGGGTTGGACTTATAAATCATCATTTCCATAAAAAATTTGATTTGATTGAAGGGATACTTGATATTGGGCAGGAACAGGCTGTTCCATTAATAGCCCGGACCATAGCTTATACAGATAAACATTATTCTACTGATTACATTAAGATATTCGACAGTCCACCTGGTACATCCTGTCCCGTGATTGAAGCTGTAAAAGATTCGGATCTGGTTCTGCTGGTTACTGAACCAACTCCTTTCGGACTCAATGACCTCAAAATTTCCGTGGAAGTAATGCGTAAACTCAACAAAGAATTCGGAATAATCGTAAACAGAGCCGAATCCCATCTCCAACTCATTAATAATTATTGTCAAAGGGAAAATATCCCACTGATAGCCAAACTTCCCCAAAGTAGAAATATTGCCGAACTCTATTCTCAGGGAAAACTTGTTTACAGGATTGATCCCCAAGTTGAAAATGAATTTATGAAAATTTCTCAATTTATCGAAATAAAAAGAGCGGGAAAGTGAACAAATGAAAGAAATTGTTGTTGTTTCAGGAAAAGGAGGCACTGGAAAAACTTCCATTACCGCAGCATTGGCCTTTTTATCATCTGAGGCAATTACTTTGGCAGATTGTGATGTGGATGCTGCAAATTTACACCTTCTTTTTGGAGTAAAATATGATGAAGGTGAAGAGTTTTACAGTGGTCAACTGGCAAAGATAGATCAAAACAAATGTAAAAGTTGTGGCAGATGCAAAGCTGTATGTCATTTCGATGCCATAACCGAATCCGAAGGGCAATATTTTATTTCTCAAATAGATTGTGAAGGGTGTGGGTATTGCGCCCGAATCTGCCCTCAAACAGCCATAAACATGAATGACAATATGGCGGGAAAACTTTACGATTCAACAACCAGATTTCACACACCAATGGTTCATGCTCGTTTGGGTATAGCTGCCGAAAATTCCGGAAAGCTGGTTGCCAAAGTCAAAGAAAAAGCACGGGAAGTTGCTGTAAAGAACAAAAGCGATTACATTCTGGTGGACGGTTCCCCGGGAATTGGCTGCCCTGTAGTTTCTTCCTTGTCCGGGGCTGATTACGTATTAATTGTAACCGAGCCCACCGTTTCCGGGATTCATGATTTGGAGCGGGTTTATGAGGTGGTAAAACAATTTGATCTTGAAGCGGGAGTTGTGATCAACAAAAACGATCTGAATATATCTAAAAGCAAGGAAATAAAAGAATATTTACAAAAAAACAAAGTTGAACTTCTGGCCAGTTTCCCTTGGCATCAAGAATTCAGCGAATCACTGGCTCTGGGCAAAATTGTCGGTGAAAAAGAGAATAGTACATTAAAACCAATTTTGATTAAATTATGGGAAAAAATTAAGGAGTCTATATGATTATAGCAATAACAGCCACCGGGAATTCACTTGATGAACAAGTTGATCCTAGATTTGGCAGAGCAAAATACATCTGCATTCATGATACTGAAAATGGTACAAACAAATTTGTTGATACAGGAGATATTGCCTCTTTGCCCGGCGGAGCAGGTCCCAAAATGGCACAAAAAATAATTGGAGAAGGAACCGGGGTTTTGATTACAGGTAATGGTCCCGGCAATAATGCTCATGGTGTCATTACGAGAGCTGGCATAAAGGTTTATGCTGGAGCTCAAAACTACACAATCAAAGATGCTTTGGCGGCCTTTGAAAACGGTGAACTAGAAGAATTTTAGAGAGGTTTTAATGAATAAGATATTTTCAATTCCAACAGTTAACGGTAAATTAAGTCCCCATTTTGGCCATTGTGAAGCTTTTGCAATTGTAAAAGTTGAAAATGACCAGATCAAAAACACGAAATTTCTTACTCCTCCTGCCCATCAGCCAGGAGTGTATCCTGCTTTTCTCAAAGAAAATAATGTAGATATTATTCTGGCAGGCGGAATGGGATCCCGAGCTATCAGTCTTTTTAATTCTCACGGAATCAAAGTTGAGATTGGAGTTGATTCAAAAGACCCGGTAACTCTTGTGGAAAATTACCTCAAAGGCAATTTGAAAACAGGTCAAAATGCCTGTGATCACTAGTTCCTATCCCAGAAGTGGTGTTTTTGGCTGGTGAAGAAGTTTGCCTCAGATGCGCGGAATAACTTCGCAGATATAGCCACTACTATTTCAAGAAGTTACGACAAAGCAGATGAGGTAAAATTCCGTCACCAGACGATGATATCCATTTTTGGGATGGGAACTAGTTCCCAAGTTTTTGCAGAAGATGAATCATGTTTTCCGATAGAATATCCATGGTTTCAAGTCCTTCTTCATCCTGAGAAACAGTACCTTTTGCTCCACCAAGTCCAAGATTCCAGTACCTTGAACCGGGAACAAACATCTGGGAGATTAAAAAGAACTGGTTAATTGTATTGAAAGTGGGTAAAGCTCCAGCTCTTCTTACAGCAACAACAGCAGCACCTGCTTTGTGTTTCAACATATCATTATTGGCACGAGCTACATATCCACATCGATCAATAAAAGCTTTTACTTGTGAAGTTACACCGGAAAAGTAAACAGGGGATCCTATTACCAAACCATCGGATTTTTTGATGATATCCAAGTATTCATTCAGTGGATCTTCTGTCTGAATACATTTCTCATCAAGATTTTTCTTACATTGACCACAACCCAGGCAACCTCTGATATTGTGTCTGCCCAGGGGAAGGATTTCTGTATTAATATCTGCTGCGTTAAAACTTTGGCACATTCTTTCCAGCAGGATCTGAGTGTTTCCATTTTTACGGGGACTTCCATTGAGAAGGGTGATTTTCATTTTTACTCCTTGGACAGATAAAAAATTGTTAAACCTGAAAAAAAAATTGGGGAGTTCCCACCACCAAAAAAGGTCAGCGAGTTACTGGGTCAATAATTCACATTCCGGGTAGGGAATCAGATAATCTTTTACCAATAAAAAGGATGCATTACAAGTCGAACAATGATATCAAACTAAAGGAAAATAATCGTCAGGAACTATTTTTGCCAGACAAAGGTCGGTATGATTAAAAATTACATTTATCAACAGGAAAACAGATATTTTGCTCAGGTTGCTCACAAAATGGAAGAGTTGGCCAAATCAGAACTCGTGGAGCTTGGTGCAACTGAAGTTAAAATATCTTACAGAGGTGTTCATTTTAATGCTGACACCAAAGTATTATACAAAATTATTTATTGTTCCCGGATCATCTCCAGGGTACTCGCTCCCTTGTCTGGATTTTCCTGTCATAACGAAGATTATCTCTATAAAATGGCAAAACAAATTGAATGGACCGAACTCTTAGGTGAGAATAAGAGTTTTGCAATTTTTGCCAATGTTGCCAATTCCAAAATATCCAATTCTCGTTTTGCCACTTATCGACTCAAAGATGCAATTGTTGATTATTATCGGGAAAAATACAACAAACGACCTGAAGTTGATCCCAAAAATCCAGATGTTTGGCTCTCCCTCTATATTAATCGCAATGATGCGGTAATTAGTCTTGATATATCAGGCAACATGCACAGACGCAAATACAGACTTGATAATGCCGGTGGAGCTCCCATGAAAGAAACCCTGGCTGCTGCAATTGTTAAATTAAGTGGTTGGAAGGGAGAAAACAAACTGATCGATCCAATGTGCGGCAGTGGAACCATAGTTGGTGAAGCTCTTATGGTTGCTGCCAATATTCCTGCAGGATATTTGAGAGAAAATCCTGGTATTTCAAATCTGCCAGAATTTAATTCTGAACTTTGGGAGCGGGTCAAAAATGAAGAAAATGGTAAAATTAAAGAATTGCCTGATGGTTTGATCGAAGCTGGGGACAACAGGAAAAGAGCTTTGGGAGCCAGTCGTAAAAATCTGGGACGACTTCCGGGAGGAAAAAATATTCAGTTTCACCTCAATAATTTCAAAAACTTGGGAAAACTTGAAGGTTACACCTTGATTTTTAATCCGCCTTTTGGAGTACGTATGGGAGAAATGGATCGACTCAAACAATTTTTTACTGATATCGGCGATTATTTAAAACAGAATTGTACAGGTTCAACCGCCTATATTTATGTGGGAAACAGAGAATTGATAAAATCAATCGGCCTCAGAACTTCTTTTAAAAAGCCTCTTTTTAATGGAAATCTTGATGGCAGACTGGTGAAAATCGAATTATACTGACAAGTTATAATAATTATGAAAAATATGAAAGATATTAATCCAGCTCAGATCAATTTATTATTGTATACAGGAAAAGAAGCTCCAGTTTATCTTGCCTCTTTTGGTAAAAGAGCAGGTGCGGGGAGTTTGGATTTGTTGTTTTCTTTACCCCTGATTTTTTTCTTTTTGATTATCTACTATCGTTTTACTTTTCATAAATTATCACTGGATACTTCTCTGGCCTGGTACGATTATCTCAGTACTGTTTTTGCAACTTCCCCTGTCAAATTTTTTGCCGGTTTGCTCTTTTCAGCTTTGGCTCCTGCATTTTTTCGTTATTTATCTGTAATTGCCTTTGGAAAAACTCCGGGCATGTTTGTTTTCAAATTGAGATATGTAAACAGCAAACTCGCTTCACCCTCAAATTATTCAATATTTTTGAGGGAATTTTTCTCCCTTTTCTCGGTTTTTATTTTAGCAGGTGGTTACATCTGGGCCCTTTTTGATGACAGTTTCAGAACCTGGCATGCAAAAATCAGTAAAACTTTTCTTGTTTCTGATACTTGATTCTATTCTCCGGTTTCAATCTTGTTCATCAATATTTGTTCTGTGACATCTCCATGTTTTTTTTCCTTTATTTCAGGAATTACCAAAAATGAAAAATAATCCTCCCCAACCAATCTATTTAAAAGATTATCAACCTCCCCAATGGGATTTTACCCGGGTCAAGCTGCTTTTTGAACTTGGTAAAAGTACGGCAGTTACAGCAGAATATCATATCAGGTATAGAAATGAGAAAAATGAGAAAAAGGGAGAATTCAGAGAGAAGCTTGTTTTGTACGGAAAAGATCTGGAACTGGATTATCTCTCCGTTAATGGAAAAAGGTTAAACTCCACTGAATTCAGGCTTGAAGGGGAAAAACTTACTATACCTGTTCAGGTTGAATCACTGGTATTAGTTGTGAAAACAAAAATTTATCCTTTTAAAAATACTCAACTTGAGGGACTTTATCAGTCGGGAGAAATTCTTTGCACCCAGTGTGAGCCGGAAGGTTTTCGTAAAATAGTTTATTCTCCTGATCGACCTGATATTATGATGAAATACACTACCAGAATAGAAGCTGATAAGGATAAGTATCCAGTACTTCTTGCCAATGGCAATCTGCTGGAAGAGGGAGAGCTTCCAGATAACAAGCATTTCAAAACCTGGGAAGATCCCTTCCGAAAACCATCGTATCTATTTGCTCTGGTAGCAGGCAATCTTGCTTGTTATCGGGATCATTTCACAACCCGTTCCAAAAATA
>JAWLEA010000015.1:0-40684 GCA_041686345.1 Polyangia bacterium
GGAGCCATGGAGAATAAAGGTCTCAATATTTTCAACTCAAAATATGTTCTGGCCAGGGTAGATATTGCGGATGACTCTGATTTCATGGGTATTGAGTCAGTAATAGCCCATGAATATTTTCATAATTGGACTGGAAACAGAGTTACCCTCAGAGACTGGTTTCACCTGTCTCTCAAAGAAGGATTGACCGTATTCAGAGATCAGGAGTTTACTTCAGATCTCAATTCAAGAGCGGTTAAACGATTGGAGGATGCAAAATATATTCGTGATTATCAGTTTGCAGAAGATAAAAGCCCGATGTCACACCCGGTTCGTCCTGAGAGCTATATAGAGATGAATAATTTCTATACAATTACAGTTTATTACAAGGGAGCCGAGATTATCAGGATGCTCCACACAATTTTAGGTGAAGAGCTTTTTCAGCAAGGAATGGAGCTCTATTTTGAACTTTATGACGGCAAAGCAGTAATTATAGAAGATTTCATAAATTGCCATGCCCAAGTATCAGGACGTGATTTTTCCCAATTCCTGGATTGGTACAGACTAGCCGGTACTCCGGCATTGATAGTTCAAATGAGATATGATGAAGTTGAAGAAACCTGTTCTCTTGCTTTTACCCAGGATCTCCCTGCTTCTTCACCTTCTGCAGAGATTTCTTCATTACATATTCCGTTAAAAATTAATCTGGTGGGTTCTGAGGGACAATTGCCCTTGAAGTTGAAATCCGCTTCAGGTGGTCAGTTTGATGAGGACAGAAATCTATTGGAGCTTAGATCGAAAAAAAGCACCTTTGTTTTTAAAAACATAGGAGAATTACCAGTTCCAGCAATTGGAGAAGAATTTACTGCACCGGTCAAAATAAAATATGACCGCAATATTTCAGATTTGAACAGACTGGTAAAGAACAGCAGTGATCCATTTGTCCGCTGGGATTCCATGCAAAAAATCACAACAGAGATCATCCTCAATGGACTTGATCTGTCTACAACAAAATTGCAAAACCAAAGTTCGGTAACCAAAGTTGCCAAAGCGCTCAAATCAGTTTTAACCGATGACAAACTTGATGATTATTTCAAGGCCCAAATGCTTGTATTACCTTCTCAATCAGCCTTATGGGGGGAATACAAAGAAAATATTCCCGTTGATTCGATTTGGAAAACCGGAGAAAATTTAAAAATAATCCTGGCAGATCATCTCAACGAGATCTTTGCAGAAATTGTTGAAAGTTACAAAGATGAGGGAGGAGAAATTCCCAGTTTCGAGCAAATCTCCAGGAGAAGATTAAAAAATACTGCTCTGGCTTATCTGGCTCTTACTGCTGACAATAGTTTTTTTGATAAACTTTCAGAAAAACTTGAGAATCATGGTAATTTTACTGACAAGCTTGTTTATCTGACTATTTTGAATAACAATAATAATCCTCATCGCAACTTGTCTCTGGATTATTTTTATCGAAAATACAAAGACAATTTTCTGGTATTGAATAAGTGGATGGCCATTCAAGCTTCCGGCAAATTGCCTGATACTTTGGAGCGAGTCAAAAACATTCTGAATTCTTCTGATTTCAATCTTAAAAATCCAAATCAAGTTCATTCCCTGCTCAATGTTTTTGCAGCCAATAAACCACATTTTCATAAAATTAACGGAGATGGCTATATTTTCATCAGCAGGATTATTCAAAAACTTGATGCTATTAATCCTGTGGTTGCATCTTCACTTGTTTCTTATTTTACCGGTTGGCGGGAACATATTCCCGAAAGACAGAAGTTGATAATAACTGAACTTGAAAAGATCCTGCAATTGAAGCAGTTATCTCCCGGAGTTTACGAAAAGGTCAAACGCAGCTTGAAGAGCTAACTAGTTCCCATCCCAAAAATGGGAGTCATCGTCTGGCGACGGAATTTCACCTCATCTGCTTTGTCGTAACTTCTTGAAATAGCATAAACTATGTCTGCGAAGTTTCTCCGCGCATCTGAGGCAAACTTCTTCACCAGTCAAAAACCCCACTTCTGGGATGGGAACTAACTATGTCAACAACTCTTTTTAACAACAATCTCGAAAAATACGAAAATTGGTTTAAAAGAAATTATTGGGCTTATGAAACCGAATTAAAGGCCATCAAACAGATCGCTCCTGTCCCGGAAAAATCAGTTGAAATTGGAGTAGGGAGTGGATTGTTTGCCGGTCCCTGTGGAATTAAATATGGCGTAGATCCGGCTGAAAAAATGCTGCTTAAAGCTCGCACCAGAGGAGTGGAGACAATCAGGGGGAAAGCAGAAGCCCTTCCTTTTCAGAACAACAGTTTTGATTATGTTCTTATGGTTACTGCCATTTGTTTTGTAAATGATCCTGCTGCAGCTATGGCTGAAATATACAGGATTTTATCTGCAAAGGGAGTATTTGTTTTGGGATTTGTTGATAAAAGCAGTTTTCTGGGATTAAAATACCAGGAAAAAAAGCAAAAAAGTCTTTTCTATAAAGATGCACAGTTTTTTAATCTTGAGGAAATTAAAGCTCTGTTAACGCAGACAGGATTTGAAATTAAAGAAATTTTACAGACACTTTTTGATTTTCCTGAGAATTTGAATAATGTGCAAGCCCCTGTTAATACGAAGAATAAGGGTGGCTTTACAGTTGTCAAAGCCCAGATCAACAATTAAATTAACCTCCTTTACAAATTCAAATTTGCAAAGAATCATATTTCCCCTATGGTTGAATGTGTAAACTGAATGAGAAGTTTGCCTCAGATTTATTAACAAGATTTGAATATTATCTTTTAACAGACGTAAAGATGTGTATGCGAAATATTTTACTGATTTTTATCCTCAACCTGATTATCTTTCCTGGAATTTTACAGGCAAAAAAGAAAAAGAAAATGGATCAATGGTGCCTGCATGAACTCAAAGTTGCCAAAGTTCAGTATAAAATTGGTCCCCAAAAAAAGGGATTGGTTACACCGGTGCGGATTACCAATGGAAAAATAGGTCCGATTCAATATAAAAATGGCAGTAAAGATGCCCGTCCCCTGATGGATTGCAGAACCGCTCTGGCTTTATACAGAATTTATCCCATTCTCCGAGCTAATGGGGGAATTAAAGAAGTTTACGTAGGCAAATTTTATTCCTACAGATATGTCAAAAATTCCTCCAGATTATCAAGACACGCTTCCGGGCACGCCTTGGATATTTATGGAGTAAAACTTGATGATGGCAAGAAATATACAATAAAAGACGATTATGAAACCGGGCTGGGTTCAGGAAAAACCTGTCTGGGCAAACCTAAAACCAGGGGAGCAAGGATATTACGCCAATTAGCTTGTGATCTGGATTGGAGTCACTATTTCAGAAATATTCTCACTCCAGATTCTGATCCGGATCATCGTAATCATTTTCACATTTCCGTATATAGAAGAGGCGAAGCCAAAAAACGGAAATATCGTACAGTATTATTGGAGCCTGCCCATTACCACAAAAAGTGGGTTCGTCGTCATTCCCTTAAAGGATATCCCTGTATAAAACGGGTTTGGATGGTAGTAAATGCTCGTCGCAGTGCTAATCGCAGGTTAATCAGAAGAATGCAAAGACAAAAAAGGCGCAAAAAAAGAAAAAAGAAATAAAGTCATTGTGACTCTTTTTATTTCATGAAAAAAGCCGATATTATTTTCCTGTTTCTCTTGTAAATTGCTGTCAATTTCAACTCAATTTCAAGATAAAGTTGATCCATTTCTTTTTTCAATTCAACTTCCTTTTTTTTCAATTCCTCCATTTCCCAATTTGATTTCAGGTTATTTCCCAAACGGGTTTTTACTTGCTTAATGGAATTTTTTACCTGGGGAATCAGATGGTACAGATTTTCGTCTCTAATTTTTTCCAATTGCACAGCCAGATTATCCAATTTTGTTTCTACGTCACTTATTCCTTTGCCGGTTTTGCGAGTTAAAACAGAGACCCCGTCGGGAAATAATTCCTGTTGATATTGAGTGTCTCCGTTCAGTTTATCTGCGGTACGAGCCTGGTACCAGAGTGAAGACAGTAGAATATCCAAATCGGTTTTAGAACTGTAAAGCACCGCAGCAGCAAAAATATTTCTGTCGTTTATTTTCTTTTTTTGATGAAGATGAAAATCGATTTTACTTAAGAGTGGAGTGATTTCTTTGGCAAGATCGGCTGTTTTTTCTTTCAACTCAAGAGTTGTATTCAAAAAAACAAGTTGATTCCGAAGATACTCAAGAGAACGTTTTTTGTTTACCTTGGGCATATTTCCTCACTTTCAAAATAATTTCCCAATTTGACAGCAAAATTCACTTATCTGCTCTTCAAATAATATATGCAAAGGTGCAAAACACAATTTTTTTATTCAAATCATATTTGCATCAACAATTCCCAAGAGGTAGACCATGGATTTCTGGACAAACAGAATTAATAATTTTAATAAAGATCTAAATAACTTGGAATTTAAAGCACCGGTAAATTTTGTTTACAACCCCCTTGAATATGCCAAGGAAAATTATCTTGAATATTTACGCAAATACGGTCAGGGTAAAAAGAAAACGGTTTTCCTGGGAATGAATCCTGGTCCCTGGGGTATGGTTCAAACTGGAATACCCTTTGGAGAGATCGAAATTGTCAAAACCTGGTTGAAGTTGGATAAATCAATTCAAAAGCCTTCCAGACAACATCCCAAAAGACCGATTATGGGGTTGAGTTGTCGTCGCAGAGAAATCAGTGGCAAAAGATTATGGCATTGGATTAAAAGTCGATGGAAAGAACCAGGTGAATTCTTTTCAGAACATTTTGTGGCAAATTACTGCCCCCTTGCTTTTCTTGAAAAAGGAGGCCGCAACCGTACTCCCAACAGATTAAAAAAGACTGAAAGGGAACAACTGTTTCACATCTGTGACAAATTCCTTCTGGAATTGATTGAAAAAATGGAACCAGAATATGTTTTCGGGATTGGGAAATTTGCTGTGAAAAGGGCTGAAAAGGCTTTGGAAGGTAAAAATGTAAAAATCAGCTATCTTCACCATCCAAGTCCCGCCAATCCTGTTGCCAACAGAGGCTGGGCCAAACTGGCTGAAAAAGCACTTGAAGAAGTAGATTATTTTAGAAATTCAAAGAATTAACAATATCTTTTATTTTGGAAAAATCTCTGGTTGAGGATTTTAACCTCCAGATAATGCCACACATTATTGAATTGAAAGCTGCAGAAACAAGAGGGGGCCAGAGGATGCGAAAATTGAATTGTTCGGCTTTTATGTAAACGCCAATTAATCCTGCAATGATGAGCAGAAGAAAAGCCAGGGCAGCATAAAAAGGGGCTGTGGATTTTTTGCGAAGACGGTCGATGAGGTTGATGCCAACAGCAGCACCCACAAGACAACCCATGGCTGAAGAAAAATAGATAAGACGAGATAGATTATTGGCAACAAAGAAATAGGCAGTAATTCCGAAAGCAGTAGCCATAATCAGACCTAGAAATGAAAATCCCATGGTTATTTGTTGAGTTTTCAACAAGATAATTTTGGTTTTGACAAGTTCTTCATTATCAAGGATAACTTCCAAGGTTTTTTGATCTATTTTGTTGTTATTGTTATTGTTTTTCATATTAGAAAGACGTGATTTCCAATTCTTCCAGACCTAATTTTAATTGGATGGGAAGAGAAAACTCTTTAGTATCGGAAAGTTTGTAAAATACTTTATTCTGACCGGCTTTCAGATAAATTCTGTTATTTTTGTGATAGATGATTGTTTCAAATTCAAGTCCCGGGAAAAATCTTTTGCCAATATCCTGTTGATCTTCAAACAGAAGCCAGGTTCCATAAGTTACACCGATGGATGAAAAGAGTCTAAGTCGTCCCCAGGGATTCAATTCTCGCAGACTTCCCATCAATTTGACGCCTTCTTGCCAGATACTGTTGAGAGAGCGTTCTTTTGATTCCATTTTCTCTACCTGCATGAGCAGATCATTTAACAGGAAAGGGGTATCAAAAAAGATTTCTTCTTTGCCGGTAACTCTGTAATATACACCGTTAACATTGGATAAATTGGATACTTTGATCCCAGTTTTTGTGGCTGCTATTGCAAGATGTCTGGCATCCAGATAATCGTCGGAATCAAGATTGATGTCGCCATTTGTTTTCCCAAAAGTAAGGGAGCGGGTAAAAGAAAATTTTTCTCCATTTCTGCTGCCATTAATAATTCTGATAGTTCTGCCGGGCTTATTGTCGTTTTTACTGGTCGGGACCTGGATAATGGTTTTGTTAATTTGCTTTTTTTCGGGAGAAGGAGAAGAGGGTGATTGAGCCGGGGTTTGCGCTTGTTTTTTCAAGCGAGAGGTTTTTTTTGTTTGTTGTTTAATAATTTGCTTGTTATCAAAAGACTGGGTGGAGCCAATATTTTTTGAATTCTTTGCCTGCTTGTCTTTATCAACTGGTGATTTGGCTGCTTCCAGACCGGCAGGGGGAGTTGGGTTGCGGAAATTACTGGTTTTTGCACCACAATTCGGGCAGAATTTGTCATTTTTGCCAATTTTGGTATTGCAACGCTGGCATTTTGCAGAGTTATCAGGTTCTGGTTTCAGTTCTTGCCCACACATTTTGCAAAAAGAATCTGAGGCGGAATTGTCAATACCGCAAAGAGGGCACGATATGGTATTCTGTTGAGAATTACTCCCAGTTTTTTGTTTTTTTTGTGGCTTCTTTGAATTAGAATCTGTGGCGGCTGCAGGGGGTTTTTGCAGACCAGACATGACCTCAGTTTTAACTTGCAATTTTTGGCCGCATTCCATGCAGAAAAGGGAAGAACTTTCATTGTCAGCACCACAATTGGGACATCTCATATATGTATTACTCTCCTTGAAGACAGTTTCTGTTTCGGATTGTAAGATTATTGTTTCAAACAAGTTTTTTCAACAATAAAATATAAATTTTTTTGAGACAGGTTCCATTTAAGAATCAGGATGTTTGGTTTTAAGTATTTACATGAGCCTGTATATAAGTTAAACATTTACCAAACATTATCTTTCTTGTAATTCCGTTATCGATTTATTCCTGCAAATATGCGGTGATCAAACATGAAACATGAAAAAACAAATATATTCTTCCTGTCAACTCTTTTCACAATCCTGATGTTTGCGCTTGGCTGTGCAAGCCAGATTGGAACTACCGCTACAGCTACACTGGATAATAAAAATGATAAAAATCTTCCTGATTACAATTTTACCAAGTCCCCTGATTCAGTAAGACCAGGGAGTTTTGCCGGTCCTTTTTTAGGCATTGTGAGGGATAAAGGTTCAAAACATCCTGTTAAAGGAGCTCAGGTTGATTATTATTATTATTTCACTTTAAATGGAAAATACTTGGAAAGTCGCAAAAATACTGCAATCACTGATCAGAACGGCAAATACAAGATTCCCAGACTTAAAGATTTTCCTGTTTGGAGACCCGGGTTGAAACTGGCCTCTGTAGAAATTGTAATAAGCAGGAAAAATTATCAGACCTGGGTGTTTACAAATTCCAACAAAAATCTCTACCAATATGACAATCTTATCATGCTGAAACCACAAAACTTTTCCGATGGGTTCAATAAAAATCTCATTTCAAATCGAGAAATTATTCTTAATCTCAAAAAAACTTCAGGCAATTTTTACCAGGCTGATAGTGAACTTGACAAGCTTGAACCCGAGAGGTTGAATACCAGTGGATTGCTCATTCCTGAAAAGGTTCAGAAGTTATTGAAACAAGATTCCCTGCCCTTGCTGAAAAAACTGAATATTCAACTAGAGCAGGGAGGATACAGCCTGACTTTCGATGATGGTACTTTTGTGAGTTGGTATGTATGGGATGGTTTGGAGTGGAATATCAAAAACCGTATGGGCAGTTATCTTAAATCTCTCGACAAGGTTCAAAGGATACCAGACTTTCTACCCAAATATAAAGTCTGGTTCGGGCAAGATGACAGACTGAAAATAGCCCTGGTTAAAATCAAAAAACAGGGCAGGCTGCTTACCTTGGGTTGTTCCCAAAAATTATGTGACCGCAAGGATCTGTTGAACCTGCTCAAAATGGTTCTCAATAGAATTGACGTAATAATTTACATGTAAAAACATGGAATTTTCGATTTTTCACAAGAAGGAGTTATTTCTTGATTTATTTACTTTTTTCTTCCTGGCTGCTTTTTAGCAATAATTGTCTCGACAGCAAAAATACTGAAAAAATTGCCGAAGCGGCGGTCAACAAAGACTTTCATAAATATCTCAAAGTTACTCACCAAATGCCTCTGGGAATTTATGAAAAATTTGATCTGAGCAATTACCCCATCCTCCTGAATATTTCCAAAGCAATGCCTCCGGTTATAGCTGCCAAACCTAATAAAAACAATAAAATCAGAGCTATCGGGCTTATTGTAAATGGTGCTTATTATGCCAGTAGATGTGCTATTGTTCATAATTATTTCAAAAAAGAACTAACCATTGCACAATTGATTAATTCATATAAGGAAGCCGTCCAAAATAAATCTCCCTATCTCAGAAAAGCTTATCTTGCTTATGCATTGTTCCGGACCGGAATCTGGCTGGCGGGAATCAATCAAAAAGAAGGACCGGCAACAAGAATGCAGGCTTTTCTGAACAGAGTTAAAACTTCAAAAAGTTTTAACATTCTCAAGGGTGTTATTTTTGCAGAAAATCCTGAAGGCTTGCGATACATAATAAAATCTCCCCAAGAATTGAAGAAACTCAGAGCAAAAAAAATAATTATTGTATCTGCTACCGGTTCACATATCAAAATTCTTGCCTGGCCACCCAATAAAGATTACCTCAATTATTATCCGGCTATTCTGGTTCAAAATAAAATTAAATCTCTGGTTAAAAGCGAAAGTCATTCTCACAAAACTTTTCCCTCCGCCGGCACTCATTTTCCTCCCGTCGACAAAACCAGGAATATATTATTTCCGGTACACAGTTCAAAACCTTTTTAGATGGCTAAACAAAGAATTCTAGAAAAAAAAGTTCTTGGTGAAATTGTTGAAGCTAACAGAAAATATAATCTTATCAGACCAGGGGATGAAATCCTTGTGGCTGTGAGTGGAGGTAAAGATTCTCTCCTTCTCGCCTATCTTCTGGAAAAACTGAGAAGACGAGTTCCTTTTGTTTTTGGAGTAAGCGCCGTAACTCTTGATATGAATTTTTCACTTGAACAAAAAAAACAACTTACTTCCTGGATGAACAAACAACAAATACAATATTCAATCGAGTCCAATAATATTCTTTCAACAATACAGAATGTCGTTCCCTCCGACAAAATTCCCTGTTCAGCCTGTGCTCGTTTCAGAAGAGGAATTCTGTACAACTATGCTTACGATCGGAAGATGGTGTTGGCTTTTGGACACCACGCCGATGATGCTATTGAAACCCTGTTGATGAATATTTTCTTTTCAGGTAAAATCCAGGCACTTCCTCCGGTTCTTCTTTCCAACGATAAGCGCAACCGTCTTATCAGACCACTTATTCTGGTCAGAGAAAGTTCAATAGTGGAACTGGGTAGTAAACTCGAGCTTCCGGTTGTTTCAGGATGTGACTGTCCCGGTACAGAATTTTTGGAGCAAGGAACCAGAAAAAAGATGAAAAATATTTTGGCTGAAATAGAAAAATTTGGTGTCGATGCCGGAAATCATTTCATTAGAAGCATGCAAAACATCAAAGTTTCCAACATGATGGACAGTAATTATTTTGATTACAGCAATCTGAATGCAAGTTGGGAGCTCCAGAAAAAACGAGGTAGATTATGGAAAGGAGAAATTGAAGGAGATAAATGCTCTTCAAACAGTTTGAATCCAAATGAACTCGATTGCTAAATTCAGTTACAAACAAATTGAAAATCCTCAAACCATTTCTTCCAGTGATAATGGCAAAGTAATACTGGGCAAACTCGGTTCTGCCAAAAAAATTATCAAGTTTCCCTTCAAAAAATCACCTGAGTTTGAAATTTATGACAAACTTGAAAAACTGCCGGCAATTATACCCCTGGATGGAATTATAGAGAAAGATAATAAAAATATTGCTCTTGTTTTTCCAGTAGCTGCATACGATTTGAAATACTTTTTACAGCAAAAAAAGATGTTGACTCCCGAAAACTTGTTTCCGCTGGCAAAAACTCTCGATCTGATTCATGAAAAAAAGTTTTTGTATCGTGATATTCATCCGGGAAATATACTTTATTACAATGAGATCTGGTGTTTTACAGATTTTGGATTGGCAAGGCAACTTGATGCAGAGGGCAATTTCAAGGGAGACAATTCTCGTCCACTGATGCGTTATGCTTCACCTGCTCAGATAAAAAGCAGTATTGAAACAATTTATGATGATCTGTATTCTTTTGTTTTGTTGCTCAATGAAATCATTACAGGATATCGTCCCTGGCATAATCTTGGCGGCCCTTTTCTGCTGATGCAAAAGAACAAAGATCCTTTTCCCCCGGAACTGGATTTAAACCTGAAAGCATTTATTCAAAAAACCTTGGACAAAAATCCCCGGATCAGTGCCTCCCAAATTTTGCGGGAAGTTATCAATATCAATTGAAGATAGCTTTCAGCAATATTTCATCAATTTCACCAAGATTGTTCACAACCAAATCACAGCCTCCGGCAAGGAGATCCTGTACAGTGTCATTGCCAACCCCTGTGGTTACACCAAGAACTTTGACCCCGGCTTCTTTACCGGCAGCAGCATCATAAATGGTGTCGCCAATCAACAAAACTCTGGATTTATCGGCAAACTCATTTCTTAACATCGCTTTCTCCACAAGTTTGGTACGACTGGGGGCATCACATCCATAACCTCCTTTTTCAAAGTCAAAAAACGAATCCAGGCCTGTTGCCTGCAGTTTTATTCTGGCTCCATTCTTGAAATTTCCTGTAACCAGGCCAATGAAATATTCATTACGTTTTTGCAGAAACTGCAAAAAATATTCTGCATGAGGTATGGCCATCTGGATTTTACTTTTAGCCGGCATCAGGTCCTGCAGATATTGAATATAGGTTTCTTTGAACTTTTCAATTCCTGATTCTTTGAGGAGGGGATAGATTTCAGAAATTGAGTTGTAAATTGCATAATCTGTATTTCCCTGAAATCTTATTTCATTGAGATGGGCAAAATCAGGAAGCAATTTCTTTAAAGCCAGTTCCATGGCTTTTTTTCCATCACCACCGGTATTAAGCAAGGTACCGTCAATATCAAATAAAATAAGTTTGTTACAGCTTTTTGTAGTCATGAAAATATAACCTCAATGTGACTGGATTTCAGAATAATCCATCTTGTACCGGAGTGGCAGTTTTGAATATACTTTTACAGTATAACAATTTCCCGAGTCAAGCTGAGTTGTAAAGGGAACGGAATAAATTGCCTTTTCGAAGTGGATTTTGACATTTGTATCCCAAAATATCAAACTACATAGTTTCAGTCCCAGAAGTGGTGTTTTTGATTGGTGAAGAAGTTTGCCTCAGATGCGCGGAGTAACTTCGCAGATATAGCCACCACTATTTCAAGAAGTTACGACAAAGCTGATGAGGTGAAATTCCGTCGCCAGACGATGACTCCCATTTTTGGGACGGGAACTACATGATGGAATCGACGCTTTGCAGACTTGCATCCTTTTATCACAATAAAAATGTTGATTAGTTGTCAACAACCCTTTATAAAACTGTTAGGGTTTGGTTCCTGTTTGGGATGGGAACTAACTACTTGAAATAGTATCAACTATGTCTGTGAAGTAACTTCACACATTTGAGGCAAATTTCTTATTCGGTTACTCTCCCATTCTGGGACGGGAACTAAAGAGGTGGTTATGAAAAAGCTTTTTTTGGGAATAATCCTCCTGCTTGCAGGTGTTGGTGGAATTGGCTATTGTATTTACACCCTTAATTCCAAAAATTTTAATCAAAAAAAGAATAATGTACAAAACTCAAAGATTTTTTCCTCCCAAGCTCTTCAGTGCAAACGTTCCCTTAAACAACTCAAAAAGTTGAATTCAGAACAATTAAAGAAAAATAAAAAGCTTCTTAATAAAATTGAACAATTAAAAAATGAAGAAGTTGAAATTGAATTTTCCGATACAGATCAACAAAACGATGTAGCCGCCCAGGATTCTGTCAAAACAACTGATGAACAAAAAACTGACGATGATTCAGATAATAAACCTGATAAAAACGAAATTTCCTCAAAAAATAACGATTCAGAACAGAAGAAAAAAGAAAAAGAAAAGAAAAAACGTCCAAATTATATTATGGTTTATTATGCAAAGGGCAAAGAAGATGTCTCATCCCGTTATAAATCAAAAATCAGGGATTTTGCAGATTCCTTTAAAGATCATCGATTCAGAATAGGAGTGAGAACGGGTGATTCTGACAATCTCAAAAAAAACAAAAGATTAGCCAGACATCGTTCGAGAAAATTGAAAGCACTTTTAAACAAAGCGGGAGTAGCCAAAAAAGATATAAAATATCGTATTTTTCCAGGCAATCCAGCTAAAAAATCAGATAAGCCTTATAGTTCAAGTTTTTGGAGAAGAGCTCGAATTAAAGCATTTTCAAAAGGAGATAGATGATGGGAGTTGATTTTCTGATAATTGGAATTCCAATATCAACCTTCCTGGTTTTTATCGGTAGTTTCTTGATTGGCAAAGGTTTAAGTGCCAAAGCAACTGAAAAGGCCAAAAATCTTCTGGAAGATTTGAAAATTAAAATTGACAATCAAGAAGTTGTAATTAAAGGCCAAAAAAAAACAATAAATGACTTAAAACACAAAATTGACACCCTTGAAGAAGAAATGCTTGAAGATGATACAGAAGTTGTGCAAAAAATTGAGTCTGAAGTACTTGACAATGCTCCTAACGAGGAAGAAATACATATTTCCTCGGAGTTGCAAGAAATTCCCGGTGTCAAAGACAAGGATTATGATAAATTGCTACGGGAGTTTGAGATTTTTAAAAGAGAAATGAAATTAAAAGAAGATCTTCTCAAAAAACAAGAAGAAGAAAAGCAGAAATTGAATACAAAATTACTGGAAATGGAACAAAAATTAAATTCCAGAAGTTCACAGAAAACAAAGAAAACGCAAAAAAATTCCCATACTCAAAAATCCGAAGCCATTAAAGAAGGAATGGGAACAATGGTTGAAGCATTGCAAAATGAAAGTGATACTATCAGGGAAGAATTACAAAGAGCTCACAATGTCATCAGAAGACAGGAAAAAAAAATTATTCAATTAAAACAGTTAAGCCCCAATGAAAAAGTTGAAAAAATTGAATTAATTGATGAAATAGAAAGACTAAAAGATAGTCTTGAACAGACTAAAAAAACCATTGAAAAATATAAAGTACAAATTAAGAAATAATAAAAATCAATTCTTACAAAACAAATAATAGGGAGTTTCAACCTTGCATAAAACAATCAAGATAAATGGTATGATTGGTATAATTTGGCCAGTTATTTTTTTAATTTTTTCTGCTTGCAAGGATAAAGGAAAAACCGAAAATAATGTCGGAAAAGCTACTGAAATTACCATTGTACCAACAAAAAACGGTTATGTTGCCAAAAAAAGTTTCAAAAACATGGATACTTTTTTTTCAGTAAGTGTTGGAATAGCTAAAAAGGCTAAACAATTCGGCAAGTTCAGTCTCTGTTCACAGAAGTTGAAAGAAGAATTGAATAGACTGGAAAAATTAATGTCTTCACATAACAGTGAAGGTGATGTTTATTCTTTCAACACAGCCGATTCAGGTTGGATTCAACTTTCAAAAGATACTTTTAAAGTTATCAGTATCGCCATGGAAATTTCGGAAAAATCAAAGGGAGCTTTCGATATTACATGGAAAACTTTGCACAAGTTGTACGATTTCAAAAAAACAAAATGGCAGCCACCAAGCAAAGATACTGTCAAAAAATTATTGCAGCAGACTGGTTTCAGAAATCTGGAGCTTGACAAAGATAATTTACGAATTAAAAAATCAATTTCTGGCTTAACTATTGATCTTGGTGGCATAGCCAAAGGTTATGCCCTTGAAAAACTCAGTCAGATCCTGCTTGAATGTGGATTTCCCAACCATATTGTTAACGGAGGAGGGGATATGGTCATAAGAGGCTCACATCCTGACAGAAGCTGGACAGTCCAAATCAGGAATCCCAGAAAAAAGGAGATGGCGCTGCCTCTTGGTAAAATAACTGATATGGCTGTTGTTACCTCAGGAGATTATGAAAGATATTTCATATATAAGGAAGAACGCTATTCCCACATTATTGATCCACGTACCGGTTTCCCTTCAAAAAATATTGTATCGGTGACAGTAACCGGAAAAGATGCTATAAGATCTGATGCAATAGCAACTGCAATTTTTGTGCTCGGCAAAAATAAAGGAATAGAATTTATAGAAACCATTTCAGGTTATGAATGTCTATTGTTTGATGAAAATCTTAAAGTTTTCAAAAGTTCCGGTTTTGATAAAAGCTGGAAATCCGGGAATAATCATAATTTTTAGCTGATGGAGATTATTATGTATTTAATTAAAACTCTTTTTAAAACATCCTTGTTTTTAGTTTTGACCGCTTTCATCCTTTCGGCATTTACTCCCGTAAAAGTTCAGGCCAAAAGAGCTCCCTGGAAAAGAAGGGGGCGCAGGGTAAAAGTCAAATTTTATTCTACTCCTCCCGGTGCAACTGTTTATATTGAAGATAAAAAATGGGGTGCTGTTGGCACCACCACAACTCGCTGGATAAGGCTTCCCCGTAATAAAAGTTACAAAATTATTTATGAAAAAGAAGGAATGCAGACTCTGGTTAAAACTATCAAGCTCGGTAGAACTTATAGAAACAGAATTCGTTTTACCATGAAAAAGAAAATCTATTCGGGACACATCGAATTTAAAGATGGAGGCAGCAATTCTGCCACCGGAGCTGATATTTATATTGATGACAAAAAGATGGGAGAAGTTCCTGCCAAAATTAAATTGAAGCCAGGCAAATATTCCATAAAAATAAAAAAAAAGGGCTATAAAGAGATCAATGATATCAAAAAGGTAACCGAAAAATCTACAACAACCATGTTGTTGAATCTGAATAAGTTGGAAAAACCGAAGGGAACTTTGCTGGTAACCTCCGACGTCAATAATGCTGAAGTTTTTGTCGACAAGAAGAATGTAGGTTTTGTTCCCAAAATGTTAAAACTTGAACCAGGTAACCATTTGGTCGTGGTTAAGTATAAAGACAAGCAGATTCAGAAGGTTGTTACCATTAAATCAGAACAGACATCCAAAATAAATCTTAAACTCAAAGAAGAACAAGAAGATGTACCACATGGGATGCTCACTGTAATAGCCAACACAGAAAATGCTAAAGTTTATGTAGACGGCGTAAAGGTAGGCAAAGCACCTGTACATCGTAAAAAGTTCATTGACGGACAACATCTTATCAAGGTGGAAGCCAAAGGATATATTTCAGAAAAAAGAACTATCGAACTCGTCAAAAATAAACAGAAACTCGAATCATTTGAACTAAAGAAAAAACCAGAAGTTGTCCCTAGAGGATCTGTGAAAATAACTACCGAGAATGGAGCAAGTATTTTCATCGATGGAAATTTGCAAGGTCAGAGTGCTTATAAAAACGAAAATATGAAAGCCGGTGAGTACCACCTTGAAATTCAGAAAAAGGGTTTCAAAACAGTCAAAAAAAATATCACTGTAAAAAAAGACAAAAAAATCAATATGCATATTCCCCTCAAACGGGTTGGTACCATCAAAGTTATCGGCAATGTTAAAGGTGCCAATATCATTATTGACAACAGCCCCATCGGCAAAATTCCTCTACTCAAATATGAGTTGCCAGTAGGGACTTACAGGCTCGAAGTAGAAGCCAGTGGTTACCGAGAATATACTCGCTCCATCGAAATCAAAGGCGACACCACAGAGCCCAAAACCATAAATGTCAATCTTCTGCCCCTGGGTCCAACTCCACAAGAAATTGAAAAGATGAAAACATCCCTCAGTGCTTACGGAGTTAAAACAATTCCGCCAAAATCATTTACTGCATCAGCCGGGATTGATTGGCCCTATCTTCTAGATGGCAAACTCATGGTTGGAATCTGGAGAAAAGGAGATCTTGGAATAGACGGAGGTGCTACTTTCCGCACTTATTTCAATATGACCGAATTTATTTTCAATCTGCGTGGTCAATTATTTCAGGGCGGACCGTTGACCGCAGGTGTGTTTATGGATATTGGCGGCGGAGTAGGGCGTCAGGAAAGAACAAATTTTACCTTTAATCTTGGCGGAGGAGGAACCCTCTCTTTCAGGGAAAAGGTTAATCTTACAGTTAAAACCTATTTCAATATTTATCGTGACAGATTCTGCCTCGGTGCGGCTCCAGATGCCGATGATCCCAGAACTGAACCGGGATTTTGTGAAAATGCCAATCAGGAAGATCAGGTAAAAGGCTGGAAAGATCACGATTTAAGGGATCCATATTGGGGAGTGAGAATCATGTTTGAAGCATCAGTAGAATGGGCTCTCAACTCCAAACACAGTATATATGCCCGTCTCAAATGGGCTCCTGTCGGTCTTAAACCTTCTGATTCCAATTTACGACCAGCCTTTATGGAATTTTACGGAACCTCATGGATGCCTGCAACAGATCCGGGATTCTATGGAGGAGGGGGCTTTTTATGGAAGTTCTAAACAATAAGAACTCATTCATTATCCTTGTTTTTATTTTGCTGACTGGTTTTTCTTGTAAAAAGAAAGAACAGATTTCAGATACTGAAATGTGCAGAAAACTCTGCAAAAGAATAGCCGAATGCAGTAAAGAAGCTGAAGAGTTACAAAAAAAATCAGACAAGAATTCTGCTGATAATAAAAAAACTGCAAAAATGATCAATTTTTTCAAAAATGAAGATCAGTGCAATAAATCTTGTGCTTTGCAGATCAAAGAGAAAACCCAAAAAGGCAAGCAAAACTTCTTTACCTTCTTTTTAAACAATCAGAAGGAGTGTTTCCAATATACTTCCTGTAAAGATTTCAATGCTTGTCGAATTAAAAAACATGAGGAAAGTATTTTCAAGTATCCCATGGATGAACTTAATGCCTCCAGATGTGAAAAGGTTTGCAATCGCATCAATAAATGTGCCGAAATTTTGGTACCGAGAGTCTATGGTAACAAATACAAGGAGATGCCTCCTAAGGAGCAGGCCCAGGTAGTAAAAAAACGTGCCGACAAAAAACAATGCCTTAAATCATGCAGATACAATTTCATTAAGCATAATTTTGCCGAAAAAAAAGGTAAAACCATCTATCTTGCTCCTTCAGAAAAATTCATGGATATGTTCGCAAAATATCTTAATTGTATAGGTTTTGAAGATTGCGGAGCATTTGTGGATTGCGCAGTCAAACAAGACTGAACTGTTTTCAGGATTTTTATGGATATTCAAGCTCAATTTGTTCACCTGCATCTACATTCACAATACAGTCTTCTTGATGGAGCAATTCATCTTGATAAACTTTTTAAAGCTTTGAAAGAACGCAGGATGGACGCCGTAGCTCAAACTGACCATGGATTTATGTATGGTTCCCTCGATTTTTATCTTAAAGCCAAAAAAGCTGAAGTTCATCCGATTATTGGCTGTGAGGCTTACATTACTTCAGGAAGAATGTCGGAAAAGAAGAAAAGGGATGCCAATTATCACCTGGTTTTATTGGCCAGAACCCAAGAGGGATTTAAAAATCTGCAATATTTAATGAGTATGGCTGCTCTCAAAGGTTTTTATTATAATCCAAGAATCGATCACGAATTGCTCCGAGCAAATTCAAAAGGATTGATTGGACTCAGTGCTTGTCTAGGTGGTGAAATTCCCCGTACTTTTTTTGCCAGAAAATATGAAGCAGCAAAAAAACTAGCCGAAAGGTATGCTAAAGATTTTGAAGACGGCTGGTTTTTCTTGGAATTACAGGACAATAAAATACCGGAACAGGACATAATCAATGAACAATTAATCAAGATCAATAAGGAAACGGGGATTCCTCTTGTTGCAACCAATGATTGTCATTATCTTAATCGTGAAGATGCCTTTGCCCAAGAAATACTTATGGCAATCTCCCAAGGGAAAAAGATTACAGATGAAAACAGGATGAAACACGGTATTGATGAATTGTATCTTAAATCTCCCGAAGAAATGATTTCTGCTTTCAGCAGTGTACCTGAAGCAATTACAAATACAGTTAAAATTGCCAAAGCATGTCAGGTTGAAATTCCCAATAATCAAACCAGAGAAAAACCTGTCTATTTTTTGCCCGCTTTCGATACTCCCAATAATGAATCTTCCGATAATTACATGAGAAAAGTTTCCCGGGAAGGTCTTAAACAGCGTCTAGAAGAAATTACAATACGTGACGGCAAGGTTGAAAATGAAACAGAATATTTCAATCGCCTTGATTATGAGCTTGAAATTATCATCGATATGGGATTCGAAGGTTATTTCCTGATTGTTTCCGACTTTATCAAATGGGCTAAAGCACAGGGGATTCCCGTTGGACCGGGGAGGGGATCCGGGGCTGGTTCCATTGTGGCATATTCCTTGAGAATTACCGAACTTGATCCTATCAAATACGGTCTTCTCTTCGAACGTTTTCTGAACCCGGAAAGAATAAGCATGCCCGATTTTGATATAGATTTCTGCAAAAATCGTCGGGATGAGGTATTGCGTTATATCAAGGAAAAGTATGGCGAAAACAACGTTGCTCAAATATCCACTTTTTCAACTTTAAAATCACGGGTAGCTGTGAGGGATGTGGGAAGAGTAATGGATATTCCCCTGAAAACGGTTGATAAACTTGCCAAAGCAATTCCCATGGGAAGCACTATTAACGAAGCGCTCAATGAAGAACCCAAATTCAAGAAATTGGCAGGAGAAACAAAAGAGCTAGAGAGTCTGGTTGAGAATGCCCAGAAACTGGAAGGAATGTTTCGTCATCCTGGAGTTCATGCCGCCGGAGTTGTTATCAGTGACAAGCCAATCTGGGAGACAGTACCTGCAGCCAGAGGCAAGGTTGATGTCAAAGGTGCAAGCGGGATGGATATCCCCATTGTAACCCAATACGACAAGGATATGACAGAATTGGCCAGTTTGGTAAAATTTGATTTTCTGGGACTGGATAATCTCACCAAAATTGCCGAAGCAGTTAAAAGAATCAATGTTCAAAAAGAAAAAACCAAAGAACAATTACTCAATATCAATTTGATTCCCCTCGATGATCAGGGAGTTTTCGAAATGCTGTCCCAAGGTAAAAGCGGCGGTGTTTTCCAAATGGAAAGCGAAGGGTTTTCTCAACTTTTAAAGGGGTTGAAACCTGACAAATTTGAAGATCTTATAGCCGCTGTAGCACTATACAGACCAGGACCCCTGAGTAACAACTATGATAAACAATTTATCGATTCAAAACATGGAAAAATAAAAGTTGAATATCCCCATCCCTGGCTTGAAGATATTCTCAAAGAAACTTACGGAGTTATTATTTATCAGGAACAAGTAATGCTCACAGCCAGGAAGCTGGCAGATTTCAGTTTGGGGCAGGCTGATATTTTGCGAAAAGCGATGGGTAAAAAGAAGATCAAGCTTATGGCCAAACTCAAAGATATGTTTGTTGAGGGCTGTGTAAACAATAAAATTGATCGGGAACAGGCCCAAAATATTTTTAAAACTCTTGAAGAGTTCGCTAAATATGGATTTAACAAATCGCACAGTGCTGCCTATGCTTTGATCAGTTATCAGACTGCCTGGCTCAGACACCATTATCCGGAAGAGTTCATGGCCGGTATTTTGACTTGTGAATGTAACAATCCCGACAAAGTCATGAAATACCTGCGCATATCAAGTAATATGGGCATAAAGGTCCTCCCGCCTGATATCAACGAATCTGAACAGGATTTTACTATTATCAGGGACAAAAACAATAACAAGGTGATCAGATTTGGACTGGGAGCCATAAAAGGAGTGGGAGAAAGTGCTGTTCAGGCTTTAATTGAGGCCAAAAAAGATACTAAATTTGAATCAATTTTTGATATTTGCCGCAACGTTGCTTTGCGCAGGGTAAATAAAGGAGTAATGGAGGCACTTATCAAAAGCGGAGCCCTTGATAACCTTCATCCCGAAGAGCCTGTAAAAGCAAGAGCTGTTCTCATGGAAACAGTGGAAATTGCACTCAGGATTGGTAACAGCTATCAAAAAGAACAAAATTCAAACCAGACCAGTCTTTTTGATCTTTTTGACGACGATGTTGCGGAAACCAAAGATCCCGAGTATCCCGAGGCAGAACCCTGGTTGAATCTTGATATGCTGGAAAAGGAAAGAGAAGTTCTTGGTATTTATCTCTCAGGTCATCCTTTGCACAGATTTCTTAATTCAAATGATGAGAATTTAAAGAAAAATTGGAGTCATACAGTTGGTGAATTACAGGAAATTGTTCCCAGAAATCTCGAAGATAACGAACGTTCCTACCATAATGACATTATTATTCCCGGAATTATTTCCCAGTATGTCGAACGCAGGGCGAAACAGAGTAAATCACTTTATGCCAGGGGTAAAATTGATGGTATGGACGGATTGATAGGATTTTTTATCTCTTCCAGATATATTGAAGATTTGAGGGAAAAAGTAACCTCCAGGGAACCTCTGCTTATTTATGGTTCCCTGGAAATCAGTAAAAGAAACGGCTCATTGCAAAGAAGTATGAAAATAAATAAGGTTGAAACTTTCAGTGAACTGGTAAAAAAAGGCTTGAAATATTTAAGGATCAAAATTGATGTAAATAACCCACCTCAATTTATCCATAAAAATAATGAAGATGAATGGATTGCCAATTTTACCAGTTTTGCAGGAAATCATTCCGGCCAGATCAATATCCTTTTCAATCTGATTAAAAACAAAAAATGGAGTTCTTTGATCAGAATAAATAAAAAAATTGAATTTTCTGCCAGGGTACGAAATTACATGGAACAGAAATTCGGCAAAGAAAATATTTCCTGGTTAAAAAGCAAACCATCCTTATAAAAAAATGGCATAAAAAAACAGTTCTTTCGCTGGAAAGATTTCATAATAACTTCCGATAATGTATATTATGTTAACTAGAGCCCACCCCAAAAATGGATGTCATCGTCCCAAAATTGAATTAATCTACTTTGTCGTTCTACTTGAAGTTTACTTCCCTGAAAGTCAAATATGAATCCACGTGTTATCTATTTCATAATTACCAGACAATGCCTTTTCAAATGCAGCCATTGCCATTTTCATTCCTCTCCTGATATTGAAGATTTCTTTCCTCTGGTTCTTATCAAAAAATATCTGCGGAAATTAAAAAAAGTAAAATCTATTAAAAAGATTATTTTCACCGGCGGCGAACCTTTTTTAGTTTTTCCAAAATTGAGAAATGCTGTTCATGATGCACACATGTTGGGTTTCAATGTGGCTGTATGGACCAGTGGATATTTTATAGGAACAAAAATGGACTTTTCGGAAGCAGTCAGATATCTTGCTGATATTGGTCTTGATGAGATCATAATATCTGTTGACAAATTACATAACAACACCCGTCTTGAACCCTTGATTGATGAATTGAAAATTAAATCCGAACATCTGGGAATCACCTTGACCATCTCACAAAAACATGAAAAAGAAGTTTCCCGGCCTCCAGATTTTGCCTACGGAGGAACGCATGATCCATCCGGGGTAATTTTATATAGAGGAAGAGCAAGCACAGAACTTACGGAACAACAACAATTGTGGGCCCCTGAAAATTTTGATATCTGTCCTCATCAGGATTTGGCAAATCCTGACTATCTTTGGTTGGATTCAAAAGGAAGTTTATTAATTTGTCCTCAGATTCCTCTGGTCAATCTCAGACAGGTTAAAATAAACAGCTTTTTCGCACAATTCGACCCGTCAAAACACAGAATTCTTGCCCCTATTGTTGATGGTGGCCCCTTTGAACTTGCAAAAAGTATTGATTTTAAATTAAATAATGGTTATGTGGACCATTGCCATCTGTGCAGCGAAGTTACCCAACAAATTATCAGAAAGTTTGACAAATAATAACTATTTTGATTTGAGATTTCTCAATTTAACTTTAATTTCGATACCTTTGACGGTAATAACAGCTTCTTTTCCGTTTATTTCTACTATTTTTCCCTCCTGCCCATTAAATAATCCTGCTGTGATGATAATTTCATCTCCAATCGTGAGATTTTGTGAAGGTTTATAATGAGAGGGTCTGGAACTTTTGTTGATTTTTTTTGAATTTGCTGATTTTACTTTTTTATAACTTTTTCTTCGTGAATACCTTCTGGAATTATCATATTTCTTTTTGAATTTTTGTTTTCTGGAAAATTGGGAAACTTGTTTTTTTAATTTTTCAAAGGTTTTTTGTTGCTCTTCTTCGATTTTTTCTTTTTTTTGTGCTTCCCTGTTTCTGATTTCTGCCAATTTTTCTTCTGATTTTTCATGTTCATGTTCGATTGCATCTTGTTGTACTTGAATAAGGCCGTTTACGTCGAGTTGATCCTCTTTGGAATTCCAGGAAACAAGTTTATAAAAAGGGATGAGATATTTATAGATTTCTTTAAGTTTTTCAAAGATGAGCTCTTTTTGAGAAAAATCCTCGGTTTTTTTGATTTGTTTGATAATTCCCAAACAGGAACGATGTTCTTCTTTACCTGCTTTATCGAGTTGATTAAGAGCTGTTTGCAATTGTTCGACTATTTTTTCCGGAACTATTTCGACATTTTCCACAGGGGTTTTTAAATGAAAACCAAGGTTGTTTTCTCCAATCAATTTTTTAATATCGTCTGGGTTTTCTGCCAGTGTTTTGCGGAGAAGTTGTTTGTCCCCTACCGCCAGATACGGGAGTCTGTAACCCACTTCCAAACCATTTTCATCAATGATCAAACCAATGGAAGGATGAGCATAAAGAGGAGAAGGTGAGTCCAGAATAATGGACATGGGTATTTCTCTGCTGAAGGCTTTATTGAGTAACTTACGTTCTTCGGGTTTACGCATATGAAACATTTCGAGGCGATCTACCCTGCGATTATTCCACAATGCAGGATGTTCTATTCCTGTTTCCATGGTGAATTCTTCGGGATCAAGTTCTTCCAGTTCTTCTAGAATTTTGCCACATTCTACAAGATTAGCTTTAACTTCCATGCGCGGAATGTTGTATACTTTGTCTGTCCAACACGTTTCCTGGAAAAGATCAAAATCATCTTTATCAAAAAGTGACTTGATTTCATTGTCTTTATTTTCATCCATTTATAATCTCACCTAAAACACTTGGTTTTCAATTCGGTAAACTGAACGCTGTTTTATAAAAAAGAAATCCATTAATGTAAACCCATAACTTGTAATTACCGTTTAATAATTTGCTTGAGATAATTCCATCCAAATAAATCCATAACTCTGCCATTGATATGTCAAAGAATCGGGATCTCAAATACAATTGAACAAAATTATTGTTGATCTTCGGGAGGAGGAGGAAATTCGCCGGAATCAACCGAACCGGAAACAGGTTGAGAGCCTTGCTGTTGCTCGGGAGAGGATGGAACCCCCTGCTCTTCGGGAGGAGGAGGAGGAAATTCGCCGGAATCAACCGGACCGGAAACAGGTTGAGAGCCTTGCTGTTGCTCGGGAGAGGATGGAACCCCCTGCTCTTCGGGAGGAGGAGGAGGTTGCTCTTCAAGAATGTCAAAAGCTGCTTCATCCTGCCCGAAGGAATCAGTTAGAATATTTTCTTCTTCATTCTTTGCACCGCTGGAATTGTCCGGAAGTTGAGCTTCAACTTCTGCAGATTGTTCTGTAGCAGGAAAATCAGTATGTCCCAGAATGTCTATTTTATCATCTTGATTATCCTGAACGTGCGCTTTTTGCTTGACCGGCTCTTCCTCAAGAATATCAAATCCACCTGAGAAGCTGTCACTTTCATTGCTGACCTCCTGAAAATCATCCTCAAGCTTGATTTCATTGTCGGCAGCTTGAGAGGAAAAATCTGAATCTTCCAAATCTCCAGCCTCATTTTCAAGAATTGCTGCAGCATCATCTTTAGAAGCATTGTCAGAAGGAGCCGGTTTTTGAGAAAAATTATCTCCCTCAAAAAAATCTGTTTCAGTTTCGACTTCTGCAATTTGTTCTTCTTGAATGATTTCAGCAGATTCTTCTATTGGTTGTTCTGGTGTTTCTATACCGTTATAGATGTTAAGAGCTTTGACAAGTTTTTCAAAAGGAATCATTGTTCACCTCGATTTAAGGTTTTTAGATACGATTTATATTAGTAGTTCACATTTCAGAATGGAGCTGTTTAACCGGGTAAAAAAGTTTGCCCGAGTTGCGGAGAAATATTTTCGCAGATAATAACAAGTAGATATTATTTACGAAGCAACATCAAAGCAGATAAGGTAAAAAATAAGTACTCAGGCAAATACATTTCTTTTTGAAATGTGAACCAGATAATTCCTGTTCTGAGCAGGAACCTCAATTTATCCAATTGATTTTAACAGAATATGAATGAAAATCAATTGTAAACAGGTTGGTTAGTTTTATTATTATGAGGTTCTTGACGGAAAAACCAAATTGAGACAGTTTCTGGATTATGGGTATAAATTTTCTCTTGGGAAAATAGTTACCCGATTAAAAGAAAGGTAGAATAAACCCGGATTACAAATACAAAATCGGATTAGTACATATATACAAGCACATAGGAAATGTTTGTTTCAACTGCTGATCCTTGGCATATATCCTGCGTGCAAGTAGAGCCGTTCAATTGTCAACTGAGGCTTTGTTAACTGAAATATTTTCTTTAAAGTTATACAGCTTGCAAGAGTTGCAGATGGACTTTTTTTAAATTGGTACAAATGGAGAAATATAAAATGACTAAAAACCACAGGACAGTAATTTTCGCAGGACAATCTACAGGATATAGAGATGAATTAAGATATCTTGTTAATAATCAGGAAATTGCATCTTTATTTAAAAAAATCGAGAAAGCATTGATAGATGAGTTGAATAATCCTGAAATTATCAAAACAGGATTACTAAATGAAGGTATTTATCCTTGGAGCTGGTCAACAGGCAAAATAGATTTTCCTGAAGAAGAATACCTTTCATCTTCTGCAGTAAGTCAAACCATGCTCTTTCTGGTCAGCATGGGACAAGCTATAAACAAAGGACTTTTTCCAGAAGATAATAATGGTATTATTTCTTATTCCGGACATTCTCAGGGGATTTTTGCCTCAGCTATTGTTTCCCAGGGAAAAGAAAAATTTCTTGAAAATTGCGAAAAAGCTTCCAGGTATTTGATTTGGCAGGGAATTAGAATGCAACAGGCAGCCGGTTTAAGCAGAAGAGATCTGAACTGGGAAGGGTTAAAATTAGCTCCAATGGTTTCAGTCTGGGGGTTTGATGAAGGTTTGCTTTATGAAATCCAGGAAAAAATACCAGCAGAAAAAAAGGTTTATCGCAGCTTGAAAAATGCTCCGGATCGATTTGTGTTTTCAGGGAAAACTGATGATATAAAATATTTTCTTAATCAATTAACCAAATTCAGATCTTCAGACCATTCCAGACGAAATATTCCTTTCGATGTGGAACCATTAAATGTATCGGGCCCCTTTCATTGTCCAATCATGTTGCCGGCCAGGAAAATGGCTGGAGAGGATATAAAAAGAGTTGGCCTGAGATTTAAAGGCAAGAATTGCAAAGCACCCTGCTATTCGGCCCATGATGGAACAAAACTTGATTCAGAAGAAGATTTCACCAATGCTCTGCTGGATTCTCAATTTCAACTTACCGTGGATTATCCACTGGTGTTGGAAAAGATTCTTGGTGATAAAGAAAAGCCCGATGAATTAATTATTCCCGGACCTGGTGACGGATTGCTCAAGCTCACCTCGGTTTTATTGCGTGGCAATGAAGTTTCTGTTTCCAGTACAATCCACGAATCTGAAGGGGACAAACACCAAGTATTGAATAAAAATATTCTCGATTCTATTCCAAGTTTAAAAAATGGTAAATTGCATAATCGTTTCACCAGATATACTGGAAACAATCCCGTAATTCTGGCAGGCATGACTCCTACAACAGCCACAGCCGACATTGTTGCTGCTGCTGCCAACGGCAATTTTGTTTCAGAATTGGCTGGAGGCGGACAGGTAACAGCAGAAATTTTTCAGCAGAGAATGGATGAATTACAGAAAAAATTAGCTCCCGGTAAAGAAATTGTTCTTAACACTTTGTATCTGGATCCTTATCTTTACGGGCTTCATCTGCAAAAAGAAGGGATGTTGTTCAAATTAAAAAAACAGGGAATGCCTCTTTGCGGACTTACCTTATCTGCCGGAGTACCCGATGTTGAAGAAGCTGGTCAACTCCTGAACAAACTTTATTCCCATGATATATGGCTCAACAGTTTTAAATCAGGAACCCCCAATCAAATTGAAAAAGTATTAAAAATTGCAGCAGCAAACAGCAATAAAACATTCATTATTCAAGTAGAAGGAGGAGAAGGTGGTGGTCATCACAGCTGGTACCCACTGGAAAACCTTCTTTACCGTTACTATTCAAAAATCAGAAAACATGACAACCTTTTGCTGGCAGTTGGAGGAGGAATCGCCACTAAAGAAGATGCAAAAAAATATTTGCTTGGAACCTGGTACGGTGGACCGGGTCGCAGACCAGTGGATGCAGTTTTGACAGGTACAGCCGCCATGGTCAGCAAAGAAGCTGAAACCAATACTGAAATCAAAAAGAAAATAGCTGCAACTGCAGGAATTGATAATGGCTGGGTTCAATATGGAAAATTAAAGGGAGGTTTCCGCTCCGGACGCAGCTCTCTGGGAGCAACTATCTGGTATATGGATAATGTAGCCAGTAGTCTTGCCTATACAGCTGATGAGGTAGAAAAAAATCCTGTTTATGCAAAAACCAGAAAAAAAGAATTGATCGAAAGGTTAAACAAAACCTGGAAACCTTATTTTGGTGATTTCAAAAAGATGAATTATCGCCGTCTGCTGGAGAGATTTGTGGAACTGACTGCAATTGGTCAAAACAGACCTTATGAAAATGGTGTCTGGTTGAGCAAAGATCATCCCCTGCGCCTGCAAAAACTTGTTATCAGGATTTGTCAGCGCTTCCAATGTGTACCCCCTGATTTTGACAAACTCCAACAGCCTCAACTGTTACTCAAGGCTCTCTTTGAAAAACTTCCTGAGTTGGAAGAATACATAATAAAACCAACTTTTGGTGATTATTTTATGAAAATCTGCCGGCTTCCGGGAAAACCACTGCCATTTGTTCCTGTAATAGATGAAAAGTTCAGACAAAGATATCTGGCCGACAGTTTATTTCTCTCCCACGATCCAAAAATGAAATTCGATCAGGTTCTTGTGATCCCCGGTCCCAAAAGTACAAGTAAAATAAAAAATATCAATCAACCTGTAGCCGAACTGCTGGGAGAAATTGTTGATTTTGAATTTAACAATCAAGCTTCTTCAAACACCATTTCCCCCAGGAATTTCAAAATTAAAAGAAAAACGACATTTAAAGAATTTTCTGAATATATTGCAGATTACAATTTAAAGTCATTGGCAGAAGCTCTGCGTTTTCAACATGAAACGGGAACTATGCCAAACCCGCTCCATTCTCTTTTTATTTTTGAAAAAGGTGACAGGGTCGACTTAAAAGAAAATTCACTTTCTTGGTATCAAAAAGAAAAATTGAAAGGACAAATTTCAACAAAATCTGAAAAGACAATTGTCAAATACACTGTTGCCTTGCCCGACAACAATCGCAAGACGTTGATTTTAAACCTTGAAAATTGTGCTGGTGGTTATTTGTATAAGTTAAAAAAGGAAGAACTTAAGGAAAGTTTAAACAAACTTTATCAAGATAATATATTCAATGATTCTGCCAGGATGGATGAATATCAACTGGCAATGAAAAGATCCCCTGATTTCAAAAACCACGTTTCCCTGCCCTGGTTGGCATCAAAGGCTTTGAAAACCATGGTTGAAAATCTGGACGCAGATCCAACCGGCATGCTTCATTATCAGTCAAAAGTAAGGTTGTTACCAGGATTTAACAAGAAAAGTCTTAATCCTGATAATATTGAAAATGCGGTTTCAGCATCTACAGAAACTTCAGTAAGGGTGGATCTGAAAACCGGAGAAGAAAAAATAGGTGAAGTTGAAGGAGTGTTTATTCCTGAAAAAAAGAAAATTGATTTTGGCGAATCACTGCCTCCTTCAAAATATGCAAAAAGTGATGATTTTTTTGATGATGAACTCCACCTTGGCAGTTTACATTTCAATGCACCTGAAAATTCATCAACTTTCGCTCTGGTTTCGGGAGATATGAATCCTCTCCATCTGGATGAAGGCTTTGCCCGATTTTCAGGTTTGCCGGGTACTATCATCCATGGTTTGTGGAGTCAGGCAAAAGCACTGTCTCTTTTCGAAAAAACAGTTTCCAACTCCAGTCAACTTAAAGCAGTTGAGTTATCAACAAAATTTATTTCTCCGGTTTTTCCCGGGGAGAAATTGAAAATGAGTATTATTCGCAAAGGGAGAAGTTGTGGAAATTATATTCACAACCTCCAACTTTATGACTCAGAGCGCCAGATAAAAATGGAAACTGTTGTTAAATCCACTCCCTTTAAAACAGCTTACCTTTGCCCCGGACAGGGAGTACAGAAAGTAAAAATGCATGAGTCCAGTTATTCAAATTCTGAAAGTGCCAGAAAAATCTGGGAGAAAGCTGACCGGATTACTACTGAAAGTCTGGGTTTTTCTTTGCTTGAAATTCTGGAAAATAACCCAAGTGAGATAACAATTGATGGTGTTAAATACTCCCACCCCGAAGGTGTTTTGAACCTTACTCAATTCACTCAGGTTTCTCTTGTGGTTTTAGCTTGTGCACAAATTGCTGAATTAAAAGAAAATGGAGCCTTTATTCCTGATGCAGCTTTTTCAGGACACAGTCTGGGGGAATACAGTTCTCTTTCAGCCATAGGCAATATTTTATCATTGGAAAAGGTAGTGGAGGTTGTTTACCACCGTGGTCTCACCATGCAGAATTTTGTTCCTCGAGATGAAAAAGGTAATTCCCCCTTCAGATTGGGGGTGATAAGACCACATCATGCAAATTTGAATGAAAAAGAGATGTTTGCGATTGTTGAAGAAATATCAACCGAGAAAGATTCTTATATTGAAATAGTCAATTACAATTGCCGGGGAAGACAGTATGCTGTTACCGGATATACCAAAGGATTAAATAAATTAAAAAATAAATTGGGAGCTGGTATTCGCGGCAAATCACCCTACCTTGAAGTTCCTGGAATTGACGTTCCTTTTCATTCCAGCCTCCTTAGAGATGGAGTTGAAGCCTTTAGAAAAACACTCACTGAGTTATTCCCCAACAAAATTAATCCGGAAAAACTTGTCGATAAATACTGGCCTAATTTAACCGGAATACCATTTTCCCTGGAACTTGAATATGCCGAAGAAGTATATAGAATTACTTCTTCTCCTGTTGTGAAGGAATTGATTGACAACCATGATCAATTTGATCAGAAAGAGTATACTTCCAGACTTACGATTGAACTTCTGGCTTATCAATTCGCTTCTCCAGTTCAATGGATCAAAATCCAGGAAGGATTGCTCCAGAATAATTACCAAAATCTGGTGGAAATTGGTCCTGGACATCAACCTACTTTGACAAATCTCATGGGTCAGACCCTTGCTTTTGGTGATTTTTCCCAAACTACCAAGATTCTCCATTTGGAAAATGATCGCAATACAATTTATGGCAAGAATCTTGAAAACAATTATTTCGATCTGGAATTCATCAAAAATTTTACCGATCCTGATAATTCTTCAGCAGTTGATGATTCAACTCTCCAGCAGATTGAAGAAAATACAGCAATAAATAGCGAGGTCAAACAGCAGTCACTTCAAAAAGAATCTGCAATTCAACAGACGCGCTCCTCATTTCCTGGAACAACCCTTTCCGGAGCCCAAGGTTGTTTGATGCCCCTGAAATCTCTTTTATCTGTTTTAGCTGGTGTCTGGCCTGAAGAAATCGACAATAAATCATCCATAGACGAGTTGCTTCAGGGTAATAGTGCCCGTCGCAACCAGTTCCTTTCCGAAATAAAAAAAGAATTTAATCTGGAGAATACCGATGGTTTTTCTGAAATGAAGCTCGATGAATTGGCTATTAATATTGAAGATACAAGTAAAAACTATCAGTGTCCGGGGAATGTTCTCAAAGATTCAATCAATGGTCTGTTGGATGCTCTGAATTTAAAAACTGTTAATGAATTCAAAAGTGAAGTAACAGACAAATACAATCTTGACAATTCCGGGTTTAATCATTTTCTTACAGCTCTGCTTCCTTACCAGTTTGATTATAAAAGTAAATTAACCGGAGCAACCAATCCCCTGGGACTGCCTGCATCCGATAAAAACAAAGGAATGAAAATAATTGAAAAATCCCTCCTTAATGGAATGGGGCTTGAAGGTGAGGCAGAGAAAAAAAGTTCTGCCATGTCAGCAGGAACTATGGTTGATTCGGCAACTTTAAACAAAATTGAAAACAGGATTTTCGGAGATAACGGTTTGCTGGCAAAAGTCGGGGATACCCTTGATAGTTTCAGAAATAACCAAAAAGAAGAAAATGTTGATTTAAAAAATATCGATTCATCTAAAAAACCAATTATTTATGAACATTACGATCAATCAGTTTTTGAACAGGAGAAAATAGTTGAACTTAGTTCCTGGAAAAACTGGATCAGAGAAGATGCACTTGCCCTGATCAATATCTTGATGGCAGGCAAAATACCTGAAAAAGAATTATTGGAGCGAATTGAACGAAGAGGTGACAAACTTGCCTTGCCTTTATTGAAAGCGACTTTGGAAGAAATAAGAGATACAAAATCCACATCCATCTTGGAAAATACAATCAACAGACTTGAAAAACAGAAGCTCAATCAATTGCCTGAGAAAATAATCCGTTTGGTTGATCTGAAAGTAGATAAAGAACCAAACAAAATCACCCTGGTACAGGAAAAAGACTTCGATCTTGGAGATTGCACAATTGTGGTAACCGGAGCCGGCCCGAATTCAATAGCTGAATCAGGGATAAAACTTCTTCTTTCCGGTGGTGCAAAAGTCATGGTGGGAGTTTCCAATCTTAGTTATCGCCGAATAAAAAGGATGGCAGGAATTTATCGTAATTGGGCAAATAAAGGAGCTGTTCTTGAAATTGTACCCTTCAGACAAGGAAATTATCAAGATATCGATCTTTTTGCCAATTACATCAGTTCGAATATTTCCCGCAAAAATCTTCTACTATGGCCCTTTGCAGCTTATGGAGTTAATGGAATGATACAGGATCTTGAGTTCAGGCATGAGAATGCCCTCAGGGTTAACCTCCTCGGTGTGGAAAAGCTTTTATCCACTCTTGCCATGAAAATGAAGGCTGCTGGTTGGAAAAACAGATTACAGGTATTTTTGCCCCTGAGCCCAAATCTCGGAGAAATGGGAGGAGATGGTGTTTATGCAGAAAGCAAGGCGGCTTTGGAAGTTTTAATGAACAAGTGGTATGCAGAACCCCTGCTTAAAGAAATGACTGCAATTACCGGAGTAAAAATTGGTTGGGTTCGGGGTACCGGTTTGATGAAAGAACAAGACAAACTGGCTCCGGAATTGGAAAAACTTCATGGAATCAAAACATTCAGTTCCACGGAAATGGGAGAGGCGCTCTGTTGGCTCGCCAATTCAAGCTCTTTAAAAACAGCTACCGGGGAAAACCCCGTTCTGGCTGATATTACAGGTGGACTTGGCGGCATACAAAATTGGGGAAATGATGTAAAAAAACTCCGCCAATCAATGTTGAAGGAAATGGAGCTTCCCACTTCACTGCACAACAACAATAAGAATGATGCTTCAATTCCAGAACTGATCAAGGCAGATAAGCTCGAAGATTTTGTGCCTTTTGGGCAGGATACTGATTTCAAACTTAATCCGAATATTTTGGAAAATGAGATTGTGGTTGTCGGCTATGGAGAAATTGGTCCCTTCGGCAATGAAGAAACCAGATGGGGATATGAGAAGGAAGGTGCATTTCTCAATGGCGCAGCCTTGAAACTGGCTCTTTTTATGAATTTGGTGAAATATGATCCACAAGAAGCTGGTTTTCGCCTGAAGGATGACGGCAAGCTTGTAAAAGAAAAGGAAATAGAAAATATTCTGGCGGATCATTTCCAAAATAATACAGGTATCAGGGAAAGAAAAGAATCCGGTCCGGATAAAAACGGATATTCCACTTTCTCCATGATCAAGTTGAATTCACCCATGGAATTTGTACTTGAAGACAGAAAAAAAGTTATTGATCTGAAAACAGAAGATCCCCAAAACACAAAAGTGGCAGAAATAGAACCGGGAAAATGGAAAATTACAAAACTTGCCGGTTCCAAACTTTATCTTCCTTATGAAGAAAAATATAAAAATTCTGTTGCCGGAATGGTTCCTGATGGCTGGAATCCTGTTGAGGAAGGCCTCAACGAAATGGAAACCGAAGACAGAGACAGAAACACAATTTTCATGCTCTACGCAGTTTCCAGAGCTTTACTCAAAGCCGGCATTTCGTCTGAAGAAATCAGGAAAAATTTTGCTCCCGGCAGAATTGGTAACACCATAGGAACCGGGATTGGGGGAATGGAACGATTGATTCGCCTTTACACTGATCCTGTATTCGGGAAAAAAAGAGATCCTGTAACTCTACAGGAAAGTCTTGGAAATGTTGGTGCAGGTCATATTTCCCAAGAGATACTTGGAAATTACGGTTCCATGTTATCACCCGTTGCAGCTTGTGCCACAGCGGGGATTTCAGTTGAAGCAGCCGTAGAAAAAATTCAATTGAACAAGGCTGATTTGATGATTGCAGGAGCCAGCGACGACATAAGTTATGCCGGAACTATCGGTTTTGATGATATGGGAGCTACAGTAGATTATGAAGAGATGAAAAAAAGAGGAATACCAGCAGAAAATATGTCAAGACCACATGATACAAGAAGAAAAGGCTTTATTGAAGCTCAAGGAGGAGGAGCTGCTCTGTTGACAAAAGCAATAACTGCCCTTGAAAAAAATCTCCCTGTTTACGGAATAATTGGGGGATGCTGGTCTTTTGCAGATGGAATAAGTCAGTCAATACCTGCACCTGGTTATGGTCCACTGGTAGTAGCCAGAGGAAAAGATAATTCGCAACTTTCCAGAGCTTTATCCAAATTTCAACTTGATATTAATGATATTGGTTTTGTTTCAATGCATGGAACCTCGACAACAGTCAATGATCCCCATGAATCAAAACTTTATGACAGAATTTTAGATTACCTTGGCAGAGATGTAAACAAGCCTGTTTATGTTGTTTCTCAAAAGGGTATCACAGGTCATCCCAAAGGTGGAGCGGCATCTTTTCAACTAAATGGTGCCCTTCAGATTTTCAAGGATGGAATTATTCCCGGTCATCTTAATCTGGATGATCTTGATCCTGAGGTTCGTTCCTTGCAGCATCTGGTTTATCCTTCCCGCAAAATAGAAGTGGGGCGCAATCGGTTGAAAGCAGCTCTGATTACAACCTTGGGATTTGGTCATGTATCAAGCATGATTCTCTTGATTAACCCTCTTTACTTATACAGTTCCCTGAATCATGAACAATTTTTATCCTATAAAAACGGAGTAAAAGAAAGAAATATTCTCCAGGAATCCGAATTAAAGGATTTGAAAATAAAACCCCTTCTGGAATTGATTAAGAAAAGGGATTTGTCAGTTCACGGTGGTGAAGAAAGGTATCTTCTTGGTGAATAATTATGATTTTAGGAGTTGGAACGGATTTAGCCATGGTTGAATTATTCAGAAAGGAATGGACAAAGGATTCAAGTTCTTTCTTACATGATAATTTTACCGACAAAGAACAGGAACTGGTTTACCGGGGCAATGTTCCCGCGCCTCAGAGGCTGGCTGCAAGATATGCAGCCAAGGAAGCTTTCATTAAAAGTTGTGGAGCTTTTCTCAACTCGACTTTTCCCGTAAAAATGAAAGAAATAGAAATTATCAACAGGGCTTCAGGTCTGCCCGTCATTAATCTGCATGGTAAAACCCGCAGATTATTGTCCTCTGCAGGAGCCGGAAAACTTTTTGTTTCCCTCTCTCATGAAAAATATTATGCCAGTGCTGTTGTAATTATTACTGATCAAAAATAATCCCCGAAGGAAAAATTATGAAAAATATATCCAAGATACCTGTTATGAAAACAGATAGTAAAATAGCCATTTTTAACAGAGGTGAGGCAGCCTTGCGATTCATCAGAGGAGTCAAGGAGTTCAATCTTCGTTACAAGCATAATCTCAAAAATGTGGTCATTCTTTCTGAGGATGACAGGGCAAGTTTGATTGAACGCAGTGCTGATAATATCATCAGATTAAAAAAGAATAATGTTTATCAGGTGGACAGGGAGTTGATCGATTTATTGAAAAATAATAATTGTGATGCTCTCTGGCCCGGTTGGGGCTTTGCAAGTGAAAATCCGGAACTGCCTTTGCAACTGGAAAAAAATGGAATTGTTTTTATCGGACCCGGAGCGGATGCAATCAAATTGCTTGGTGATAAAATAGAAGCAAAAAAAGCAGCTGAGAAATGCAATATCAATGTAATTCCCTGGGAAATGGCTACGGGAACAGAAGAAATAAAAAAGAAGGCTAAAAATATCGGTTATCCTCTTATCCTTAAGGCTTCTGACGGTGGTGGTGGACGAGGAATAAGGATAGTTCATTCCGCAAAACAGGTTCAAGAAGCCGTGGCTCAGATAGGAAGAGAATCCGGAGGAAAGATTTTTCTGGAAAAATTTCTGGATGATGTAAAACACATAGAAGTTCAAATTGTAGCTGATAATCACGGTTCAGTAGAAGTTTACGGGATGCGAGATTGTTCCCTGCAGCGACGTCGACAGAAAGTCATAGAAGAATCGCCTCCCCCTTTTATTACGAAAAAAAAAGTTGAGAAATTAGGGAAATGGTCAAAAGAACTGGCACAATCTGTAGGCTACAAAAATGCAGGTACAGTGGAATTTCTCTATTCAACTCCAAATGATTTCTATTTCCTGGAGATGAATCCCCGTTTGCAGGTTGAACATGGAATCACCGAAGAAACTCATGGAATTGATCTGGTTCACATGCAATTATTGGCTGCCATGGGAAAGAAATTGGCAAAAACAAGAAACAGCAATGGAAAAGTTTCTATTGAAGCAAGGATATATGCAGAGGATCCATCTTCAGATTTTATTCCCGCTCCAGGAAAAATAAAAAAACTTTATTTTGGCACAGGTCCAGGAATAAGGATTGATCAGGGGGTTATGGAAGGAGATGAGATTTCTTCCAAATTTGATCCCATGATAGCAAAAATCATAGCTTCCGGTTACTCCAGAAGTGAAGCATTGGGTCGTTTATACCGTGTTCTTGATGAAAGTGAAATATTGATTGAAAATGGGACAACCAATATTCCTTTTCTGAAGTTCCTGATCAAGCAGGAAGAAGTTCAGAAAGGCGTTTATAAAATCAATGATATAGATAATCATATTCTTAAAAGATATCTTGATATACCTGGAAATATGGTTGAACCAAGTTTGATTGCCGCAGCTATTTTGGAACACAGAAAAAGAGAAGGAGAAAAAGTATACAATTTTAATGTTCGTCCACTACTGGCGGGAAGTACAAACAAGGTTCAGCCAATAAACCTCACCTCTATCAAAGGAGAAGCCTCTCTCAAAGTGAACAGGATAGATTTCAACAATTATCTGATCAAATCATCAGATACAGGTTTTATAAATGTAAACTGGATTTGTGAAGGAGTAAACAGAGCCAAATTTATCTTTAATAATCGTAGTTATAAAATAAAATTTCTTACCAGAGCTGGAGAATGGCGAATATTTCTGGACAGTTATTCCATCATTTACTTGTTGAAGGACAAGGGAATAATCAAAGCCCCCTCCCCTGCCATTGTATCCTATGTTCATGTCAAGGAAGGTGATATTGTAAAGGAGGGAGACAGTATAGTAACTCTGGAAGCAATGAAGATGGAAATAGAGATTAAAGCCAAGGAAAACGTAACAATCCAGAGAGTTGAAGTCAGGCAGGGATCACAGGTTTTTGCAGGCGGTATTCTGGCAAGATTCAGAAGTAACGATGAAAAAAATCTCAAAACAATTAATATATCTTCGCGGAAAAACTACCCTACACCATCAGAAGCTCTGGATATTTTGAATTCGGTTTTTACAGGATTTGAAGCAGGTGAAAATGAATTGGAAATGGCTCTCAAGAGCTTGGCTGATTTTGACGAAGAAGGAATCGACGATCTCTTGCCGAAAGTTTATAATCTGATTCGTCAAGCTGCTCTGATCTTAAAACTGACCAGCCCCATCAGAAAATTCAGAGTCAGAAATCATGTTCAGAAAAATGCAAGTGGCAAGGCACTGTTGGCTCTTTTAATTAGAAGACCTTCAGTTGTTTTTCATAATTTACCGGAGAATTTTCTAAAACTTCTCAGAGAAATACTTCTTCAACATGGAATTAAAAAACCTGCTCCAGGAAAAGAATTGAATTATTCTCTGTTTCTGCTGAGAAGAGTTCTGAACCAATCAAAGCTTCTCCACAGAGCCATTACCGATCTTCTGGCTTTCCTTAATGGTATAAAATACCGGATCGCATCTCCTCCTTTGCAATTAGAAAATGATTTATTGCAATTATCAGATGATGTTACAGGCAATTACAGACAAACTGATTTGGCAGAAAATATTCGCTCTTATCTTTTTGAAAAACCTATTATTGAAGAATACAAAAAGAATATCAGGGGCATAATCAATGATTATCTGCAAAAGAAAACAAACAAACAAGAACTGAAAGAAAAAATAAGAGGAGCCGATGTAGAAGAATTATCATACCTGATATCAAACCAGTCCAAACTGAAAGAACAAGTGGATCTTTTGGATATTTTGGCATGGTATTATTGGGGAGAATATATTACTTCGTCAAATAAATTGAATATAAAAAGAAAAAAAGCCATCAAACTTGAGTTGAATTACTTGTCCAGGGGCGAAAACAAAAAAACCGGACAGACTCGGATTCTTGTAATTTCAAGTAGTAAAAAGCTGTCTGCAGATCTCAAAAAATTAGGAAATGATGAAGATTCGGATGCCTTGGAGTTGATTATAAATGAGAGTTGGAATCAAGAAATAGAGCTCAGAAAAATTCTGTCTGAATCCGGGGTTCATTTCAAAGAGATAAATTTCGTTTTTGTTCCTGACAATCTGGTCAAAACGTTCCGTTCTCCCATCGGAAACGCTTATGTGGAAACAGATAATCTTTGTGAACTGCACCCTGCTTCAGCTATCAGGTTGGAGTTGTGGAGATTCAGTTCATTTAAAATGGAGCGGGTTGAACACAGGTCAAGATTATACTTGTTTAGACTGCAAGCGGAAAACAAACCAAAAGATAAAAGATTGCTGATAATGTCCGAAGTTTTTGATCCAATTATTGTAAAAGATGAAGATGGCAGAGTGCAAATGCCAAATGTTGATATGGCCTTTAAAAATGCCTGCCAGATGTTGAGAAAATCGATAACATTCAAAGATGAAAGAAAAAAATATCCATGGAATCATATGATTCTGGCTATTAATCCAATGCCTTCGGATCTGGAATCAAAGGACATGAAGAGGATTTCCGGTTCTCTAATTCCTTATGGAGCCAGACTCGGAATAGACCAGGTACTCATTTATACAGATATTTATAAAAAAGATGAAGAATTCTATCTGCCCTGGCGCATTAAAATCAGAGGCAAATCCACCGAAGGGCTTTTCTTTAATCAAGGAGTCAGAGACATGGATATTATTCGGCCCCTTGATGAAAATCTGGAACAGGAAATTAAAGCCCGCAGAAGAGGAGTAAACAGTCCGGAATCAATTCTACGAATCATTTGCAAAGATCTTGATGGTAATGACAAAGGCAGTTTTGAACAATGGGAAGTAGTTGTTGATCCGGCTACCGGCCGGCAACACTTGGCACGAAAAGCCTGGCCCGACAATAAAAGTGAAGGAATTATTTTCGGAATACTGAATTCTCCAACCAAAGCTGTACCTGAAGGGATTAAAAGAGTGGCCATAATTTCCAACCCGCTCAAAAGCATGGGTTCCCTTTCAGAAGATGAATGCCGAAGAATAATTGCCGCTATTACTCTGGCACATCAGAAAGAACTTTCCATTTACTGGCTACCTGTCAGTGCCGGAGCTAAAATAGATTTTAAATCGGGAACGGAAAATTTGGATTGGACTGCCCGAGTGTTGAGAAAAATTGTAGATTTTACCGAAGATGGCGGCATGATTGATATTTTAATAGGCGGAGTAAACGTTGGAGCTCAATCTTATTTTGATGCTGAAGCCACCATGCTTCACTCCACCAGAGGGTTCCTGGTAATGACTGAAAAAGGCAGCATGGTACTTACAGGAAAAAGAGCACTTGATATCTCAGGGTCCGTTTCAGCTGAAGATAATTTGGGCATAGGTGGTGCTGAAAGGGTAATGTTCCCCAGCGGTCAGAGCCAGGCCATGGTCAAGGATTTAGCCGCCGGTCACAGACTTCTGCTTGAACATGCAGAATTATATTGGAAAAATAACGAAAAGCTCATTAAAATTGATAGTTCTGATAAAAAAGACAGAAATATCTGCGAGGCCCCTTATCCGGTTGAGCTTGGACATGGCTTCTCAAAAATTAAAGCAATTTTCAGCGAAGAAAAGAACCCGGGAAGAAAAAAACCATTTTCAGTAAGACCAATAATGGAAGCAGTAAAAGATAAAAACTCCCCCAAAATTGAAAGATGGGGAGGAATTACTGACGGAGCCCAAGGTGTAATTACCTGGGAAACAAGAATTGGTGGTTTTCCGGCAGGTTTTCTCGGAATCGAAGCTGTTCCCGTTTCCAGGATGGGAGTTATTCCACCGGATGGACCTGAAAACTGGAGTGGTTCCACTCTTTTTCCCAAAGGTGCTTACAAGATAGCAAGGAGCCTCAATTCTTTCAGTGGTTCTTTACCGGCAATAATCTTTGCCAATCTGGCAGGATTTGACGGTTCTCCGGAGTCATTGCGAAAATGGCAATTAATACATGGTGCTCGTATCGGTAGAGCTCTGGTCAATTTTTCAGGGCCGGTATTACTGGTTGTTCTCTCCCGTTATCATGGTGGAGCCTACGTGGTTTTTTCTACAGCACTGCAGGATTCCATGGAAGCAATAGCCCTGGAGGGTAGTTATGCATCGGTAATAGGTGGAAGTGCTGCCGCTTCGGTTGTATTTAATTCTTCAATCAAGAGAAAGGTTGAAAAGATTCCTTCGATAGTTAGTTTACGAAAAAAAGTAGACAGTGCATCCGGGAAAAAAAGAATCCAATTGGAGGCAAAACTTACAGAAATGCTAATTGAAAAGAAGGGTGAATTACGTCAAAAACTGGCTTCAAAGTTTGACAAAGTACACTCAGTGGACAGAGCAGCCCGGGTCGGATCTCTGAAAGCTGTAATTAATCCTGCTGATTTACGAGCTTATATAATAGATTTTCTTGAAACAAAACTTGCTTAATTTTTCCAATAAAGTAAAAAAGAGGGCTTATAGGGGTCAGATAACCTTGCAATAGCAGGTTTCTGAAAAGCCAAACTTTTATTGTTAATGTTTTTTGAAATGAGAGAAAAATAATGAAAATTCCCGGACTGAAAGACAGAAAATACAATTGTGGACAACTTAGAAGTACCAATACAGGAGAAAGAGTAATACTTATGGGTTGGATAGACAACCTGCGTGAATTGGGTGGAGCTCTTTTTCTGGATTTGCGAGATCGCTACGGAATTACTCAGGTTGTTTTTTCAAAGGAAAAAGACGCAAAATTGTTGAAAATAGTACAGCGCTTTTCACGTGAAGATGTGATAGCAGTTCAGGGCACGGTTCTTTCGCGACAAGACAATGTCACCAATAAAATCAGCACCGGAGAGATTGAGTTGGAAGCTGAGAGTGTACACCGTTTTTGTGAAAGCCAAACACCTCCTTTCCCCATAAAAAATGAAATCAGTTCAAATATTTCTACCAGATTGAAATATCGCTATTTGGATTTGAGACGCAGCCCTCTCCAAGATAAAATTATCAGAAGAGCCCAAATAAGCCATTATGTCAGAGATTTCTTGTTTAATAATAATTTCCTTGAGATTGAAACTCCATTCATGGTCAAAAATACCCCCGGAGGAGCAAGAAATTTCATCGTTCCTTCCCGTCTCAATCCCGGAAAATTCTATTCTCTGGCTGAATCACCCCAGATTTACAAACAGTTGTTGATGGTTTCCGGATTTGATCGTTACTACCAGATAGCTAAATGTTTCAGAGATGAAGATCCTCGTCAGGATCGGCAAATGGAGTTCACTCAGATAGATCTGGAGTTGAGCTTTGCCGACATGGACGATGTCATGAATATTGTAGAAAAGATGTTTTTGCATCTCTGGAGTAAACTCAACCTTGAATTTGAAGAAAC
>JAWLEA010000015.1:40694-42438 GCA_041686345.1 Polyangia bacterium
ATATTTACAAAAAAACAATGAATGTTGATATTAAAACTCCATTCATAAAACTTCCTTACAACGAAGCTATGGACAAATATGGAACTGATAAACCTGATACCAGATTTGGACTGGAACACTATCTTCTCAATGATTTTTCAAGAAATTGTGGAGTTGGAATTCTGGAGAAATCAGTAAAAGCTGGAAATTTGGTGAAAGGAATTAAAGTTTCAGGTGGAGCTAACAAATTTTCACGCAAAAATATCGATCAATTGACTTCTTTTGTCCAAAAAGAAGATATCGGTGGAGCCAAAGGATTGATCTGGTTAAAAGTCAAAGAAGATAAACTCAAGGGTTCAGTCAGCAAATTTATTTCACCGGAAAAACAAAGTGAATTGATTAAACTTTTCAGTGCCGAGCCTGGAGATATTCTTTTCCTGGTTACAGACAAACCTGCCAAAACCCATAAAATCATGGACAACCTACGCCGTAAATTGGCCAAAGACTTGGAATTAATCAATCCTGACAAATATTCTTCTCTTTGGGTTACCTGTTTTCCAATGTTCGAAAAAAATGAAGAAGGAGCTTGGACATCTTCTCATCATCCTTTTACTCATCCATCCCCTGAGGACATAAATCTCCTTGGAACTGAAAATCAGGGAGAGATTAAATCTTTGGCCTATGATCTGGTGATTAACGGTAACGAAGTTGGTGGAGGCAGTGTGAGGATACATGATGCGGAATTACAAGCCAAAGTATTTGCATCACTTGGTATTTCACCTGAAAAACAGCAGGAATTATTTGGTTTTCTGCTGGAAGCATTCAAGTACGGAGTTCCTCCTCATGCAGGATTTGCAGGAGGTCTGGACAGGTTGGCAATGGTAATTACTCAGGCTCAATCTTTAAGAGATGTAATTGCTTTCCCCAAAACAGTCATGGGGATAGAACCGATGTCTGGTGCCCCCTCGTTTGTTGAAAAGAGATACACAAAAGAATTAGGACTTGATATTCTTAATCACTCTTCCTAGATTACTGCCACAGCTATTCGTTTCAAAAGCGGAAGGTCATCGTCTGGCGACGGAATTTCACCTCATCAGCTTTGTCGTAACTGCTTGAAATAGTATCAACTATGTCTTCGCAGTTACTTCGCGCAGCTGAGGCAAACTTCTTCACCAGTCAAAAACCCCACTTCTGGGATGGGAACTGGTTAATATGGAAACAAACTGGATTTTATTGAATATTTGTTTTACTCAAACAGTTAATAGTTATAATATTGGTTGAAATTGTTTCCAACTTTACTAAGAAAATGCAGTCATGACTAATTTATTTGTAAAATTATCTTTTTAAGTGTTATAAAATCAGATTTTTGAATATTGGAATAATATTTATCAGGTTTGAATACTCTGGTTTCAAAAAGCCGAGTGTTCAACCTAAAACTTTTACAGGAAAAAATAATGGTAGGAAGACCTATTGAATTTGGAAAATATATCCTTCTTGACCGAGTGGCAATTGGAGGAATGGCCGAAATATTTCGAGCAAAAGTTTCTGGAGCGGCACAATTTGAAAAGGTGATGGCCATAAAAAGAATCCATCCCAATATGAGTGATGACAAAGAATTCATCAATATGTTCATTGATGAGGCAAAAATTGTTGGCCAGCTCAATCAGCAAAATATTGCTCAGATCTTTGAACTTGGCAGAATTGAAGGTCATCATTTTATCGCCATGGAATATATTTGGGGCAAAGATCTGTTGCAGATTCTCAC
>JAWLEA010000121.1:0-10498 GCA_041686345.1 Polyangia bacterium
AAAGGAATTCCCGCTCGCACTGCTTCCAAATCAGTACATTTTTAAGTTTATGTCAATCAGAGGTTATATATCTGCAAAAATTCCAAAGGGGAAGTGATAGTGGAATTGTATTACTTTAAAACAATGGAAATAAATTAAATACAAATTAGATCTTTTAAAAAAATTAGTTATAATGTGTTAGAACAATTATGATATTCCATTTTTTTAATTTTATTTCAGTTTTGTTTTATTTTCCATTGTAAATACATGTCTATACAAATATTTTCCAGTTGACAGGCTGATTGGCTCTCAGGCTGAGCCAAGTGCTGGAAAAGCTCAATCAAGTGAGGAACCATGAGCTTCAAGTTCAATATATTTATCATTCTATTTTTGTTTCTATCTTGTAGTCCCGGGGGTAGTGGTTCAGTTAATTTTGGCAAAGTGTCAGATTTTGAAGAACCCTGTGCCGGTGGTTCCCAATGTGAAAGCAAACAGTGTATCGAAACAGAAGACGGGCCGGTTTGTACACAATATTGTTCAGATGATTTATCTTGTCCTGAAGGATATTTCTGTTCCTGGGATCCCTCTCTCCATTCCACAGAAGACAGTACCGAGTTGGGGGATAATGACATGATTGGTTTTTGCCGACCTGTTCATAATGACACAATCTGCAAATCGTGCTCCAACGATGAACAATGCGATATGATCGGCGGACATTGCAAAGATGTTGGAGAACGCACTTATTGTCTGCTTGATTGTATGATTGATGAATGTCCTTCAGGTTTTTCCTGTTCCACATTGGGGGACGGTTTTGATTATTGTATCCCCGATACAGACGATTGCACCTGTACCATTCTCACCGAAGGCAGAAAAGTGGGATGTTCTCTGTCCAATGAGTTTGGGGAGTGTCCAGGAACTAAAACCTGCTATGGTGACAATGGCTGGTCAGGTTGTGAGGGACAGATGCCCGGTCCTGAAGTTTGTGACGGCGAAGACAACAATTGTGACGGCAACATAGATGAAGGGCTGCTGGGAACCGTTGAACACTGTTCCATGTGTTTTGACGCATGTGAGGGCTCAGGCAATCCCGGTACCGTTCCTGTATGTGATGAAGGCGTCTGTGGCCTTGAGTGCCAGGATAACTACTATGACACCAATGACAATACCCAAGATGGTTGTGAATGTCAGGACGATTCAGAGGCTCCCCACTGCATTGAAGATACTGTCAGTCTGGGAGGGTGGACCGATTGTGATTTCACCTATCAGCATGTTACCTCCAAAATACCCGGTGATCTCAACAACACTGCTCCTCCCGATTATTTCAAATTTAATTACGACAATGTCTGGAATTGTCAGGAAAATCTACAGGTTTCTCTCAAAATTATTTCCTCGGGAGTTGCTCATCGCTTTTGCGTTTCCGGAGGCAATAACACCAATGAATCAACTTGGGAATGTAAAGCTGTCAGTCCTGGAACGGAAGCAAGCATCAGCCCCTATGACAACGATGGCAACTATTATATCAAAGTTGAATTGTTGAATCAGGGTACCCCCAATTGTACTCCCTACCAGTTGACTATTAAGGATAACTGACATGAAGAACTGCTTTCTGTTAATCAGCATATCTTTTTTTGCGTTTTCATGTGCTGGAGGTGGTAGTTCCAATAATGCCAACAATACTAATAACATTAATAATACAGGGGATGGAAGTTTTGGTGATATTTGTCAGGAGGGATCAACCTGCCAATCAGGATATTGTATTTTTTTTAATGATAGTGATCAGAATAAGTGTACCCGACTTTGTGAAACCCAGGATTGTCCCAACGGATTCACTTGCAGGAAGGCAAGTCGAACAGATGAGACTGCCATTTGTCTTCCTGTAAGCGATCATGTCTGTACAAGTTGTAATACTGACGGAGATTGTGGTGAACATTCCAACCGGTGTTTCGAAATAAATGAATACAGGAGCTGTTTGCTTGAATGTTCAATTGAAATCTATTGTCCTTCAGGGTATGCTTGTACTCAACTTGATTCTGTAAGTGGTAACGGCGGATTCTTTTGTTTGCCTTCTGCAGGTGATTGTGGTTGTACCCAAGATAATGCCGGTACGGTGCGTTCTTGCAAAATTGAAAATCAATACGGTTCTTGCAGTGGTGAGCAGGAATGTCTTGGTGCGGAAGGCTGGGGCGAATGTGATGCCCAAACTCCCACAGAAGAAATTTGTGATTATCAGGACAACAATTGCAATGGAGAAATAGACGAAGGAGTTATCGGTACTTTGGAACATTGTGAAGATTGCAACCTCCCTTGTGCGGGCGCTGAGGTGGCAGGAACTGAGATTGAATGTATAAACCAATCTTGTTATTTGACTTGTGAAGCCGATTATTACAATGCTGATGCCACCGATTCCAATGGTTGTGAGTGTGTTGATGATTCTACAGGAGGTTCATCAACAGCATCCAGCGAACATCTGGGCAGTTTTACCGATTGTGATTTTTCTTACAACGTCAACAATCTTTTTGTTCCGGCTGACGAAAACAAGCAAGCGGGACCCGATTATTTCAAATATAATTATGAAAATGTCTATGATCCCAACTGCTGGGCTTATAACAAGGTCAAGCTTGATGTTCCGGCTGCAGGAGCTTTGTTGAAGTTGTGCGGGGGTGACAGCACCAGCGAAACCACTTGGGATTGTATAACCGTAAATCCTGGAAGTCAGGATGAACTTGAAATGCCTGTTCCCGGCAACGGTTCTTCAGTTACCATGTATTTTAAAGTAGAGCGGGTAGGGATAACTGCTAATTGCGGTCCTTATTCGTTGATGGTTTTTGACGATGGTGATTTGTAGCGATAAAGTAATTTAAAATCCGGGGGTTTCCATGGGACCGGAGCTGGTTCCTTTGATAAATTGTTGAATTATGGGATCTTCACTGCGCTTGTATTCTTCTCTGCTTCCTTCAAAGTAAATCTTGCCCTGGTAGACCATGGCTATTTTATCGGAGATCCCAAAAATCGATGGTAAATCGTGTGAAACCACTATGGTTCCGGTGCCTCTGTCTTTGGCTAGTCTGAGGATTAATTTGTCTACTCTGCGTGCGCTTACTGGGTCAAGACCGGTGGTGGGTTCGTCAAAAAGAATATAATCGGGTTGCATGGCAAGAGCTCTGGCAATGGCGACTCTTTTTTTCATGCCGTCACCGATTTCAGCCGGAAATACACTTGCATATTTTTTCATTCCAACTTCAGTCAGCAAATCCATGGCTTTTGCATGAACCTTATTTGCAGGAACAATTTTGTGTTTTTCAAGCGGCAGAGCAACATTGGCCAAAACACTGAGAGAATCAAAGAGACTTGAACCTTGAAAAACCATAGCCACCTTTTTTCTGATGGGAATGAATTGTTTTTCCTTTAAATTTTCAACTTTTTCTCCGTCAACCTCAATGGAACCTGAAGTGGGTTTGAGTAACCCAATAATATGTTTGATGGTTACAGATTTGCCTACTCCGGAAGTGCCTATAACAAAAAGGATTTCTCCTTTTTGTACCTGCATGGTTATTCCTTTCAGTACTTTTTTGCTGCCAAAACTCTTGTGGACATCTTTAAATTTAATGCTCATGTTTTACTGGATAGTCATAAGACCGATAGCTGAAATAATAAAATCAAGAATAATAACTGCCAATGATGAATTAATAACGGCTCGGGTAGTTGCTGTTCCGACTCCTTCACTGCCAACTTTGGTTGTGAGGCCGCAGTATCCCGAAACAACAGGAATGGCACTGCCGTGGACCAGGAGTTTGGTGCTGCCAATTATCAAGTCCCCCCAGGTAACCTTGTCAAAAACGAAAAAAACGTTGTAATTGACTCCAAATGAGTGGTGAGCCATGAAGGCGCCGGCCAGGATTACCAGCAGAGCGGCGTAGATTCCCAAAATGAAGGTCATGAATATTGATGCAATGAAGCGAGGGACTATGAGATAATCTATTGGATCCACTCCAGACATTCTCAAAGCGTCAATCTGTTCGGTTACTTTCATTGAGCCTATTTCAGCCGCTATTCCAGCTCCGACTCTTGTAGCCAGCATCATGGCTGTGAGAATGGGGACAAAAGCATGAATCATTCCTTTGATAAATTCCGGACCTACCTGACTTTGATCTCCTGTGATCTTGTTGATTTGGAGGCAAACTTGAAAAACAAGCACCATTCCCAGGGCACTCAAGGTAACTGATACGAAAAGAAAGGAGCGGTTGCCGATTTCATAAGCCTGTTTGAGAATTTCTCCTTTTTCTCTGCTTTTAAAATGGAAAACGCCCCTGAAGGTATTAAGTGTAACCAAAAATAATGTTTTTGCAGCTACAAAAATATTGATTGTTTTGTCTCCGATAGTTGCAAAAATATTGGTTGAAATTTGTTTTATCATAGTCAATCAGGTAATATTATAGGTTAAAATATAGTCGAAAATTACGATGCCAAGGGCTGAGGCGACTACTGAATTATTAACGGCTTTTCCAACTCCCACTGCTCCTCCTTTGACACTGATTCCAAAATAACAGGAATTGAGAGAGACGATAAAACCGAAGATTGCTGCCTTGATCAGTCCATGAATCAGATCTCCGAGGTAAAGATTTTGGGAAAATGATGTCCAGAAACCTGCATAACTGACTCCGGCAATATATTTGCCAAAAAGAGCCGCTCCGGAAATAGCAACCACATTGCCAATTATAGTCAGCAGAAAAAGCATTATGATCATGGCCAGTACTCTTGGAACAATGAGGTATCTGAAGGGATCTATTGCCAAGGCTTTGAGTCCGTCGATCTGTTCGGTTACTACCATTGTTCCGAGTTCTGCAGTATTATTTGACCCAACTCTTCCACTGAACATGAGGCCGAGAAGAATGGGGCCGACTTCTCTGAATACTGAATATCCGGCTCCCCAGCCTACCAAGCTTGTCGCTCCAAATTTCTTAACGAAAACCGAGGCTTGAATAACCATGATACCCCCGGTAAAAAAAGCTGTCAGAATGATTATGGGAACAGACTTTACGCCCATTTTATAGAGGTTGCGCCAAAATTCATCAAGATCGAATTTGGGGGGGAGGAGAGCCAGAATAATCTGATAAAACAGGTAAACGATTCCTCCGATAATTTTTGAAAAGTTTAAAATTTTTTCTCCAACTGAAGCAAAAAAGGAAGAGATCACAAAGGTCCCTCCTCTTCTCCCCGCACAAATTGGTGAACTACTGGATCTGTTGAAGATTCCAAGTCTTTTTCAGGCCCGCTGTATCGAACTTTTCCTTCATAAAGAACAATTATGTTGTCAACAAAGTCCCTCAAACCCTCGACATCAGAGGAGATGGCAAGAACGGTGGAAGAGTTCTGACGTTTGATTTCCAAAAGAAGATCATAAATTTTTGAAGTTGTAACGGGATCAAGTCCGGCAGTGGGTTCGTCATAAATATTAAGGGGAGCTTTGTTAATAGTTGCTCTGGCAATTCCGACTCTTTTTTGCATTCCTCCGGACAGTTCGGAACAAAGTTTGTTTTCGCTGCCGGCAAGACCTACTTTTTTAAGGCGTTTCCAAGCCTTTTGTCGGAGTTGACCAGGATCAATTTCAGGATTACTCCTCCTCAGAGGAAAAGCGACATTTTCCCAGACATTCATGAAATCGAAGAGAGCGTTATTTTGAAAAAGCATGCCGATCTGTTTGCGAATTTCCAGCATTTTTGCTTCGGGAATTTTGCAAATATCCGTATCGTTGAACAGAATACTGCCTCTTTGAGGCTTGAAGAAACCACAAATAGTTTTAACCAATACGCTTTTACCAGAGGCCGGAGGTCCGATAATGCCCCAAATTGATCCCGGTTGGATATTCAGTGATATATTGTCAAGAATAAGGTTTCCATCCAGTTTCAGGGTAATATCAGTTAATTTGAGCATTAGACCTTTAGGCTATTTCAGAGAATTACAATAAAGTTGATGAGGTAAAAGATGACCTGTTCGGTTGAGAGTTTCCCATGCTAAAATGGAAATTAGTCCGCACATTTTTTGGATAGAGTTTTTACTCTGGATAAATATCTACTATTTTTGTGATTATTGAGAAAACGCTTGCTGTATTTGCATTTCAGTTCGGGCTGATTGGTTAGAGCGTATAATTTGATTAATTCAAAAGCTGCATCGTCATTCAAGCGTGAAGTTTTGAATCTGTCTGAAAAACTGGAAAAAATTTTGATAGCTGATTTGTATTTTTTTAATTTGAGGAAAATTTGCCCCTTTTTGAAAAGAGCATTATCCAGAAATTCAGAATTATAATTGCCAAAGATCCAGGATTTTTCTTTTGTGTCAAGTAAAACATCCAATACGATCAATGCTTTTTTTAATTTTTTTAATTTGATTAAAAAAAGCGCATGGTTATAAAGAGCATCATCACGCAAAGGTGATTTTTTAAAATCAAACCAGATTTTCTTGTAATTTTTAATTGAAATGTTGAGGTATTTATGGTTTTTGGTTTTATAAAACAACTGCTCACTGAATTTGGCTATGGCAAAAGCTATATTGTCTGCCAGGTTATTAATGCCGTTGCTTTTTTGCAGTCGTCTGAGTTTATCAAGGGTTTCAGAAGAGGTAAAGGTTGATTTCCATTGTTTTATTAAAAAATAAAGGGAATCAATGGCAGCTACAGTATCTGGATATTTTTTTATCACTTTAAGATATTTTTGTGTTTTGTTTTTGGGAGCAATGCGAGCGAGCAGATAGAGGGCTCTGGCCAGATTGCGTTTATCTTCCGCAGGGGTTTTCAAGAGATGATTCAGTGTTTTTTCAGCTTGTTTAAAGTTGTTTGTTTCTATTTGCAACCTTGCTGCTCGAATTAAGCTGTTGTTTTTTTGGGATTTTTTTTGTTTTTTAGCTTTAGACAGATATTTTTCAGCCGCTCTCAATTTAGATTTTTTGGAAATATGTCTTGGAAGAGCTTTTTGTTTTTTTTTACTGCAATGGATTAACCCCCTTGAAAATATAAGTATTGCCAAAATTAAGAAAACTTTTGTTTTCGGTAATTGTCCCCGGTTGCTTGTGGTTGAATTTAATTTTCCTGAAGCCATTTAAAAACCTTGGATACTGAATTCAATTTTGCAACAGAATATTTGGGCAAAGGCTCAACAGGGGGAGCGAATTTGTAACGAAATTTTATGATATCTTCATCTATTCCCAAATCTTTGGGGGAAATTCTTTTTAATTTATTTCCCGGGTCCACAAAATCAAGTTTGGAATTATTGGGAATTGGGGGTGGGTCACTGATTGAGATTGAGAAAGGAAGCTCGATAGACTGGGTCAGGGTTCCCGAGGAGGAATTTCTGGTGATAAGATAAGAATTTTTTTCTGAATATTCGATATTATTAACGCAGGAAACATGATTCCAATCAAGTTTTGCAGCCAGAGCTCCACCGAGATAGGGAAAAAATTGAGAAGAACCTGAGGCACTGGAAAGAACCAGATCATATTTGTTTTGAGTGCAGAATTCGGTTAAAAACAGCAGAAGATCAAAACTTGTCATTTTGTCTTCCATATTTTTGGAGGGAGAATAAAGATTATAATTCTTTTCAGAGATTAAGCTTTCAGGCACAAGACCTTTTCTGGTAAAAAAGATGGAGATTGAACAAGGAAAAGGGTTGTTTTTTAAATTGTCAACTGTTTGTAACACCTGCAAATTGGCTGACATCCATTTTTCTTCAATTAGTGTTGCAGGTTTTTTTTCGAGAATAAGCAGGAGTTTCAGTTTCATTACAATACCCGCTGAGTCAAACTCTGCAGGAGTTTTGCAGAGTCGCCACTAAAAAAAGCTGAATTAAAAAATAGATCTTGTTTGGGGATTTCTGAATCTATCAGCAGGCAATTGCTCCCGGGAGAAAAGAAGTTTTTAATTGATGAAAATTCAGTTGCAGTAAAACCATAAAGAATGTAGTTGGTTTTTTCGCGGGAGTCGTCAATTGAGGAAAATTTAGGAAGGGCAGGGTGTTTATTTTTGTTTTCAATTTGATGCAGGATATATTGTTTTGTGCAACAGAGACTCCATTCTTGTGCCTTTGCCAATTTCTGCAATTGCTCAATTTTGTCCCTGGTATTGCTGCCGGCAATAATTATGTAATTTTCAGAGTAGATAAAATCCAGTTTATTGATAAAGAAATTGGTGGAGTGATTCTCGTTTTTTGCTTCAACAGATATGTTTTCTATGTTATTTATTGATTCGGGAACAAAGGTGGTGAAGCCTTCTATGGTGAGAACCAGAGGCTGTTCAATATCTTTGATGTTATAGGTGGTTTTTGTTCCGGAATCAATATATGCACAGGATAGTTTTCCCGCCTGTTTTTCATCAAAAATTGTACTTTTTGAGTAGATTCCGTTGATTTTTCCGCTGAGCCAAGGGCCTAATTCGTAACTGAAAGGGGTATTTCCCATTAAAAAAATTGCAGGGGGAAATCTGGTTGCAGCTTCATGAACCATTTTGCCAACAGTGGAAATGCGCGGTGGTCCATTGAGAAAAGGAGATGTGAGTGTAATTGTTTTATCAGCTTTGTAGGCTGCTATTTGTTGAAGAAAGTTGCGATTGGAATCGGAAATCTGTTGGAGTGGAATCACTGCGTACAGAGTAGCCCCTATTTTGGAGGAAATAGATCTTCCGATGGTAAGAGCTTTCAGGCTGGAGGGGCTGATAGTGTTGTTCTCTGTTTCAATATAAACTAGAATATTGGCCAAACGGAATTCCCCTTTTTGTTGGTTTCCATCTGAAAGTCAGAAAAGTGGAGATGGAAACTTGAGATTATTTAGTTCCCATCCCAAAAAGGAAGGTCATCATCTGAACGCGGAATTTTACCTCATCAGCTTTGTCGTAACTTCTTGAAATAGTGTCAACTATGTCTGCGAAATTACTCCGCGCATCTGAGGCAAACTTCTCATTCAGTCAATAACCCCCATTCTGGGAAGGGAACTATTTAAGACCATATTTTTTTTTGATTCTTTCTTCCATTTTGCGATATTCAATATCCCAGGCTGAAGAACCTTCTTCGATATTCTTGATTCTTTTTCTGACCTCGGCGTCTATTGTTTTATCGAGGGTCATGTTTTCAATCAGAATCGGTTCAATTTTTTTGCGGAGATTGTAATCATCAGTAAATACTTCGTTAATATTATTGGATTGCATGAATACTTCCAATACTTGATTACTGATATATCTAATTCCGTCTTCTCCAAAACTGAACCCGCGTTTTTCAGCTATGCGATGCATTATTTTGCCAAGATTGCTATAGGGAAGTTTGGCTGATTTGATTTTCTGTTTCGCTTCTTCGGTAATTTCCCGACGGGAACGAATATATTCTTCCAGAACTGATTCAACGTCTAATTGAGCTTCTTCTTTGGAATCGACTATTATATCCTGCTCTTTAACCAGGGTATGAATAATCTCGGATGCAATAGACGGGATTTTTTCTTTATAAAGCCTCATAAAGCCTCGTTTTATCTATATTTTATTTGGATTGGCTGGGAGCGACCATCATGGTTACAGTTCTGCCTTCCTGACCAGGTTTCTTTTCCAGTTCAACTTCGCCTAGTTCTTTGAGGACATCGTTGAGTAATTCATATCCAAGATTGATATGAACAATTTCTCTTCCCCGGAAGCGGACGATCACCCTGACTTTGTCACCATTTTCAAGAAATCGCTTGATATGACGAATTTTATAATTCATGTCGTGGGTGTCGGTTTTGGGCCTGAACTTGATCTCCTTGATGGAAACATTGGCAGCATTATTTCTTTTGGCTTTTTCTTTTTTTGCTTTTTGATATTTAAAGCGACCATAGTCCATAATTCTGCATACAGGTGGCTTTGCTTTGGCACTTACTTCTACTAAATCGAGATCTTTTTCTTTGGCAATGTCCAGAGCTTTGCGGGTGTCCATTATCCCCAACTGTTCTCCGTTTGGATCGATTACCCTTACTTTAGGAACTCTAATCCTGTTGTTAACTCTGTATTTTTCTTTCTTAAATGGCTTGCCTCTTTTGCGTTTAATGTCGCACCTCCTTGAATTAACCCCCATTCTGAGATGGGGACTAGTTGTTGTTAAAATCAGGCCATTGAGCCTCGCCCTGTATTTTACCTAAAAATGTTTCAAATGGCATTATTTTTTTAGATTTTTTTCCGAGAGGACGAGGAGTAACACTTTTTTCTGTAACTTCCCGGTCTCCAATCACAAGGGCATAGGGTACTTTTTGAATTTGGGCTTCTCTGACTTTGTACCCCAGTTTTTCATTGCGGTTGTCCAGGGAAGCTCTTATTCCGTTTGTTTTTAATTTATTGGTTACTTCGGCAGCCCATTGTTGCTGTTGATCACTTATGGTCAGAACTCTTACTTGTTCGGGAGCTAACCACAGGGGAAATTTGCCGTTGTAATGTTCAATCAGAATACCGAAAAAGCGTTCTATGGAGCCGAGTAGAGCTCTGTGAACCATGATGAGCTGTTCTTTATTTCCTGCGGAATTG
>JAWLEA010000122.1:0-10486 GCA_041686345.1 Polyangia bacterium
AATTTTAATTGATCTGCTTTGTCATAACTTCTTGAAATAGCATCAACTATATCTGCGAAGTTATTCCGCGCATCTCAATCAAACTTCTTCCCCAGCCAATAACACCACTTCTGGGATGAGAACTAGTTAACCGGCAAATTTTCCCAACTGATGAGCCCATTTTCTTCTTCTATATAATAAATGTAGTTGGCACTGATATTCTCGATTACCGTAGAAGTATTGCCGGTATTGGGCCAGATTATCTCCAGCCTTTCGATTTCGCAGGAATCTCCCAATCCGAAATGAAGATCAAGGGGGGTCTGAATACCAAAATGTCCAAAACCGGATTGCAATTCGCGGGTCATAGTAACTCCGTCCACCGTAACCTTGACTAGAGCTCCAATAGCTGAGGTGTTGGAATAACCGTAACCTCCCTTGCCCTGAAGACGGAAAACAACTCGGTTGGCATCGGAACCGCCGTTGTTTTGCCATAAACGCACCCTGGGTTCATCAAAAATACAATCTTCATCCGAGGAGGAACAGCGCATGGTACTGAAACCGATGAGAATATCCAGATCACCGTCCTGATCGTAATCAAGCCAAGTCGTCCCCACTGCCCGGGGAGAATCTACTCCTTCTTCCAAGGCTGCTTCTTCAAAAGTGTTGTCTGATTTTTGGCGGAAAATACGAAATCTGGTCTGAGGATAATCGGAATCGCCCACCATGATGTCGAGAAGACCGTCGTTGTTGTAATCGATAGCCATAGCAACGATATCACCCTCATTCCAGTCGCTGATAGTATGTTCGCGATCCAATCCGCTGGCTTCAAGCCCGGGTCGCTCAAAGGAGATCGGAGTTTCGCCCGTATTATACAAAGCTTCGGAAGGGTCGGAAGAATCTCCGATGTGCCAGTGACGAATAGAAGCATGATAGACATCCATTTGTCCGTTATTGTTGAGATCGGCACAAACTGTGGTGAAGGTATTACCGGCATTTCTCCAAGGCTGATCGTCATATCCCACATTCCAATAATCGTTATCACACTGAATCATTTGCTGCCCTGGTTCAACTTCATCACATTCGGGACCCGGGTTAACCTGGCAATGACAGATATAAAACTGGTTGTCAGAATAATCGGTATTGTCATCGGCAGCAAAGCCACTGGATAAGGAATGATCTTCGTAAACACCCTCTCCATCATTTATCCAGAGCATATTATAAGCTCGACCGTAACTTGAGGAAAGAAGATCGGGAGCGCCATCCTGGTTGATATCGCAAACGGTAACTCCGTAAGTGGGTTTGTGGTTGCGATTATTTTCGTTGCCGCTTGTGGTTGTAGTAATAGAACTCATAGAGGTATTGTCGGTGAAAGTTCCCATGCCGCTGTTGCGATAGAGGCGATCCTGCTGGGGAGCAACACCAAATTGCATGTAAAAATATCCCATAAAAATATCGAGATTACCGTCTTTGTTGAAATCGGTAAGAGCGGCTGCAGAAGCACTGTAATTGCTTTCATCGGAAAAGGGGAATTCTTCATCCACCAGGGTAAAATTGCCACTGCCATCCCCGGTAAGAAGTACTGTGCGATCGATAATTTCTTCTTCGTCAGTTGGTGCATAAACAACAGAAAGCAGATCAATATTGTGATCATTGTCAAAATCACCGGCAACGGCAAAACTTGCACCTCGACCACGTTCATCGGTTCCAGGGATAAGATCGTAACCGGAAGCGGCTGTATGATCTACAAAGATTCTTTCACCGGGATTATCAGGATCTTCAACATTAAGCAAAATTCTTTTGCCACGCTCCGAAGGAAGAGCAGCAGTTTCATCTCTTTTGCCTCCGTTGGTTTTGTGAATAATCAGATCCGGATAACCATCGCCGTTGAGATCAACTGCTCCCAGCCTGTTGCCAAGCACATGTTCATTGGTGGGATCAAGTTTGACTTCTTCTGAAACATCAACAAATTCAACCTCGGTGGAAGGAGTACTCTGACACCGGAGTTCAGGCAAATTCTGATTGTTGGTATTGTTGGTATTGTTAATGTTGTTGTTATTGGCGTTATTGTCGCCAACATCGTCATCGTCGCAAGAAACGATTAAAAATAGACAAAGGGATATAATTGAAAATTTAATTATATTCATAAAATACTCTCAAAATTAATGTTAATAATCGTAAACCCCCATTGTGAGATGGGACTCATTGATTGTAGCAGATAAACCAGAAAAAATAAGGGTTGCATTTGAAAAACCAAGAAAAATAACCTAAAAACGGATTATGATTTTTTCATTTTTTTACCTGATCACAATTAATCTGGTTTCCCCTTCCCATCTTTGCGATATTGACAATGTTTCAAAAGCCAGATTTCTCACTAATCCTGTTTATCTGCAAAAAATGTTCAATCAGGCTAAAAATAAAACTCTGAAGCAGAAAATAAATTTCTGGAGCCGTCTTTTCCTGGGAACTCCTTATGAAGTCGATCCTCTCGGTGAAAGTACCGGTCAAGATCCGGATCCTCTGTTCAATCCCTGCCGGGTTGATTGTGAAACCTATGTGGAACAGGTAATTGCCCTCAGCCTCACCTCCAATTATAACCAGTTCATCAATAAACTCAATCAGATGCGCTATCACGGCGGCATTGTCGATAATGACCGCCGTTTTTACACCATTTTGCTCAGTTGGTTGCCCAACAACCTCAAACTCGGCTATCTCCGAGATACCTCCCATTTTATTACCAATAAATACGGCAAAATCAGCCGCCGGATAGATCCACACTTCAAATGGCGCTATAAATTCAGACACCGCATGAAACAGATGGGTAAATTTGCTCCCGATGGTCTGGCCATTGCCAAATATGTCCCCATAGGCCTGCTCCAAGAACACTTCAAAAAAATAAAAACCCCTGCGATTGCTTTTCTTGTAGGTTCCAAACAATACAAAAACCCTTTTCTTATCACCCACATGGGATTGGTTCTCACCAACCCGAAAGGGCAGGTTATTTTCCGCCACGCTTCCAGAACCAAGGGAGTAAACCAGGTGGTAGAACGTAAATTCATAAATTACATCAAATCTGTAGATAAATATTTCAACAAAAAAAAGAATCGCAGATTTGTCCCGGGCATGCTTATTTATTCAATAGTCCAACCCTGAAGGCAAAAATTTTTTTATATGCTCTACTTGATTTTATTTCAGTTGTTTCTGGCTTTAAATTCTTCGCCTTCATCTCTTGAAGAAAAGATCTTCCGAAAACAACTCCAATCTACTCGCAAACCCTTTTCCACTTTGTGCTATATTCACAAGTTCAAAGATTTTCTGCTTCCCCGGCAAAGCCACCGGCTTATAAGCAACTTTCTGGAAAAAATTCCTCCCGACCAGACCCGATATCTTGCTCCCCTGGCTTTGAAAACAGGATTTCCATTTAAAATTCTTGAACAATTGCAATTGAAACGGATTAAAAAATTCAGAGTTAAAACTGCCAAAACCGCTTCCACCGTTTATACCGATTCTCACAGCCGCATCCCCCTGCTCAGCATTTACAAAACAAACCAATATCCCCTGGAAGCTGCTTTTGATATTTCCATCGCTCAAAATTCCGTTATTTCATTCTGGCTTAGAATCGATGCTGATTGGAGTTTAAAAACTATTGTTTCCAAAGGAAAAACCAATACCGTACCCATAATTTACCAGGGAAATTCCGATTGGAAAACCCGCAAATTATCGGTGCACCTTCCTCCGGGAAATTATCGTTTTGTTCTCACTTTCAAAACTGAGCCCCAAACCACTCCCTGGCTCGTTTATCAAAAGGAAATTTCTTCTTTAAAAAACAAAACCGGCAAATTCCAAATGAAGGTTTCACCCTATTCTTCCCCTCTGCAAAAACAAGAAGAGCATCATCTGCTTACAGGAAAATTTCTCAACAGCAAAACTGATCTTTTGGCTAAATCGGTTAATCCCTTTCTCCAGGCAGAATATTTTATCAAAAACAATAAATCTCCTCTGTCATCCCTTCCTCAGACCAAATCCGGGAAAATCAAATACCAGAATCTACTGGTAACAGCAAAGTGGTTCCTCAAACAAAATCGCCAAAAAAAAGCCTTCAACTATTACAAGCAAGCCCGAAAACTCTATCCTCACGCACTTAAAGTCCGACTTGAACTGGCTGATATGCGATCTCGCCTGGGAATCACCCTGACTGCCCTGACTACCATCAAAAAAATGGTGAAAAAATACGGAAAATTGCCGGTTTTGCTGGAATATGGATCTCACCTCAATCAAAATGCAGATCTGAATAATCCCCGCTGGAACCGCGAACTCCACCTTGCCAACAAAGAATGTGGAAATTGTGCTTTTTTCCATGCTCTCGATCTGTTGAAACAGGGTAAAAAGACGGAAAGTTGCCATCTTTTGGCCCAAAACTGGAAAAACAACGGTCATTTTGACTCTTTGCTGATCATGGACAAAAATTCCTGTTCTCTTCTGGCTAAATTCAATTTTTCCCGGACACAACTAAAATTGAACTCCATAAAACATTCACCTTCCGGTAATTACGCCAACTTTAAAATCAATAATCCTCAAAAAATTTTTACTTCCATCATCAACAAACACCGAATATCTCCAGAAAAAATCCGCAAATATTTCCAGGCTGATTTAAAAACAGGAGTTCTGGCAGATAAAAAAATCATTTATCTTAACCGCCAAAAACACCGTCACTATTTCCACCAGCGCCTTTTGTGGCTCAAAAACAAAAGCACCCTGGCTGCCTTTAAGCAATTCCGGATAGTTCATTCGGAGCAAAAAGAAAAACTCGACTTGGTTGCAGCCCGTATCTACAGAAAAAACGGCGTAATTTTACAATCAAATTCCATTCAAACTTCCAAGGTATTTAACCGCAAAACCTCCATTTACTATGATCTTACCAGAACAACAATCAATTTTTCCCAGGCCCGAATTGGTGATATTATCGAAATAGCCTATACCGTAAAAGAACTTCCTTCCTCCAGAAAACTCAAAAACATCTACTTTGGAGATATGTTGCTCTTTCAGGAAAACAATCATAATCGAGCTCTTTCAGAAATCTCCATTTACCATCCCAAATCATTTCGGCTCCAAACTTCTCTTTCCCGACTTAAAACAATCAAACCCCGAATTTCTACCTGGAAAAATCTGAAAATAATCACCTACCGCGGTAAAAATATTAAAGGAGTTAAAAACGAATGGTCCATGGCCGGTCCCGGTGAAACTCTGGCCCTGGTCAAAACCGGGCTGGCATACAGTTGGCGGGAGTTGGGCAAAAAATACCACGATTTCATCAAAAACAACTACCATTCCAACCGCCAAATTCAGAACCTGGTCAAAAAACTGACCGCCGGCACCACTTCCAGACAGCAAAAAATCAAAAATATCCATCGCTATATTTTGAAAAATTATCGTTATATCTCCTTGCAATTCGGTCTCCATGATTACCACCCCTACAAACCCGTTGAAATTATCAATCGCAAATTCGGTGATTGCAAGGATATGACCCTGCTTTTGGTTTTGATGCTCCGCGAAGCCGGAATCAAAGCTCTTCCTGCCCTGGTTAGAACCCGCAACTGGGGAAAAATAACCTGGGATGTTCCTTCTCTGATCCCCTTCAATCATGCCATCGTTTATCTTCCCCGAGAGAATAAATGGATAGACGGCACCGAAAAATATCTCCTCTACCCCTGGTTTCCAAGCAATCTTCAAAACCGCAAAGCCCTGGTTATCTCAAAGCAGGGAGGATATTTCAAAAAAATCAATACTCGGCCAGCCGACAAAAACACCGAACTGCGTCAGGGCACCATCAAATTGGCTCGGACCGGAAGCGCCACCATCAGGGAAAAGATCATCGTAAATGGACTTGGACAAAAAAACTGGCGATTTTACCTGGAGCGTAAACAGCTCCCGGATCTTATCTCCAATATCGGCAAGATCACCAAGCTCAAAACTACCAATCTTGAAAACCTCAACTCGCCCCTGCAAATTCAGGTTGAAGTTTCTTCTCCATCTCTTTTCAGTCGCGAAAACAACAAACTGGTAGGCTCCCCCGGTTTTCACGAAAAAGATCTGCTGAAAAAACTGGTAGTTTCCCGCAACCGCCAAAACGATCTCATCCTGGCCTACCGGGGCACTTTTACAAGAAAACTGCAAATAAAAATACCCAGTAATTTTAAACCCCTGCAAAAAACCTCCTCCTGGAAAATTGATCTTCCCGCCATTGAAATTACTCAAAATACAAAATACAAAAACAATACTCTTTACTTGCACAGAACCATCAAAATCAAAAAACTGCGCCTGAAAAAAGAAAATTACCCCCTTTTCGCTGCCAAACTAAAACAAGCCCTCAAAAAACTAACCACCAACCTGGTTTTTACCAAAAAATAAAGCCATTCCGTTGAATTTCCCGAATATTGTGTTATTTTGAACGAAGAATTGCAGCAATTAAAATTTAAACAAGAGGTTTACCTATATGCTTAAAATCCGAAATATACAGAATAAATTTGTATTATTAGCTCTGCTGGCAGTTGTGGCTTTATTGCCATCCCTGGCAGGTTGTGATGAAACAACTCCCACTCCTTCCGGGCTGCAAGCTTCTCAGGGTACTTATGTGGGGGTTGTACATCTGGCCTGGGGAGAAATCACCGGTGATGCAGTTCCCGAAAGGCGAGATCCCCAAACCGGGGAATGGCGTGAATTCACTTGGATGAGCGGTCCATATGTTGATGACCAGGGCTATCAACTTCCGGAAAACAAGATTATTCCTGGACAGGTTTATCAATATCGACTTCGGGCCCATACAAATGACGGTTCCTTTAGTAAATACACCGATGTGGCCGAAGGATACGCCTATGAAGTCCAACCGGTAACCAATATTTCCATCACCAGAAATCCGGATAATGAAGACGAAAATCTGATCAGTTTTGAAGACCCCAACGATTACGACCAATTACAAAATGTAGATGACATAATCTATAAAATCTATGAACAAAACCAGGATCATCCTGAAGAATTCATGGAAGTCAAAAAAATTGATAATACTTATGACAGTGGGAATTTTGATAATTTTTTTAATGATGTTTTTGTATATATTCGGGGAGATTCCCAAAACAATATTTCTTACAAAATATCTATTCAAATCATGTATTCCCATCACGATCATAATGGATCTTACCATATATCAATTACCGAGCCGGTGGAAAGCTCAGTCTATACCGAAGGACAAAACAACAACAACAACAACAATAATAACAATAACAACAATCCTTTAATTACTTACAATATAGAAAATTTGGGGACTGTGTTTTCCGCCCAGGACAGTATTACCCAATTGAAAAGTGTTGTTTTTGATGACATCATCTATCTTGCCGCCTTGAAAGATGTCGGCGTTACCGGGTATGGAACTCCCGCTTTTTACAATTATGCCTCCGGCTGGCAAGCGGCAGCCGACAGCCAGCTTCCGGATCCCATGGTCAACTCATCAGATCTGAGCCAGGTGGAAGTAGCTGTTGACAACAATTATAAATATCTTGGCGGTTTGGATTATAACAACGTCCATGCTTACCAATACAACGGCACCTGGTCTGATAACCTCATAGTCGATAATTATGGTGCTTCTGATTCTCCCGCCAGTATGGCTCTGGCTGCTCATAACAACGAACTTTATGTTGCCGTCACCACTGCTCCGGACTGGGATCTGCAAGTTTACAAACAAACTTCCGAGGGCTGGGAAACAGTTGGGGGAGACAGCAACGGCTACCTCACCCAGGGAATCGATGTTTTTAATCTGAGGATCACCAAAGCCAATGACAATCTCTATCTTTACTACACAGAAAAACTGGCTGACTTCGAACATATTCTCCATATCAAACAACTCAACGGTTCCTCCTGGGACAGCGTTTTATCCTGGCAAGCCCAGAATATCAGCAACATAAAAGTTGAAGAATACAACAACGAAGTTTATTTCCTTTCGGGAACACAAGCTCTGGCCGACTATCCCGGAGGAGTCTATAAAGTTGTTTCAGGCTCTTCGGTGGAAAACCTGATCCCGGAAGATGCTCAATGGTTTGTCGACCCTCAGGATTTCACCATAGATTCACAAGGCAATATCATTGTTGCCAGTTTCAAATATGAAAGTGCAGAATCCATCTACCCCTATTTGAATGTTTACGACGGCACCACCTGGAAAACAATCGACGACGATTTTTCCAATACTGCCGTTCCGGTAAATCTTGAATCCATCAACAACAACATTTACTTTACCTGTGGCGATAAAACCAGCGTCAATGATTTCAACCACCCAACCACTATAATTTCCAAAAAATACACTCCCTGACAAACTGCCCCAAATTACCCCAATCTCCATGAAGCTCAAATATCGACAACTTACCTTCAAAGAAAATAGATCGATTTATATCTTTAAAAAGTCTGGCTGATCAATTATTCTTTATTGATCTGTTTATATAGTTCCCGTCCCAAAAAGGAAGGTCATCATCTGGAAACGGAAATTTAATTAATCTGCTTTGTCGTAACTTCTTGAAATAGTAGTGGCTATATCTGCGAAGTTACTCCGCGCATCTTTATCAAATTTCTTCTCCAGCCAATAACCCCCATTCTGGAACGGGAACTAGATAGTTCTCATCCCTGAAGTGGTGTTTTTGGATGGGAACTATTTAATTTTTTCATCAACTGCAGGAAGTTTCATGTCTCAAACAGAAAAACGCCAGATTACCAGGTTCGATCCCGAGCAAAGTTCATCTCTTCATGACTTTTCCTATCAAAAAAACAAACGCTGGCATGCTTTTAAACAGAATTATCGTCTCAAAAAGCAAATCAAGACAATTCTCAAATTATTCTCTTTTATCATCTTCCTCTGGGTCATGGGATCCCTGCTCACTATTCTGACTCAATGGATTTTTCTTGATTCAATCCATCAATCCCCCAGTGATTATCTGCAATATTTCTGGGTGGTAATTATCGAATTGATCAGCGGATTCGATATTCCCGACGGCGTTAATCTGCATCTTTCCAGCCGAGTTGTCTCTGTTTTTCTGCTCCTGTTAAATCTAACTGTAGTTGCTCTGTTCACTGGACAAATAGTTTCCATGTTCAGTGAAATTTTAAAACGCAAGGCATTTTTACCCCAAAAGCCGGAATTTTTTCAATTTGCCAATCCCATTATCATCTGCGGCATCAATGAAAAACTTCAGGATATAATTTACGAATTAAGAGACAACCCCAATTCCAGATACAGAGAAATTGTAATCATCGACGAGCAGGCCAATACCATTGAAAAAGAAAATTATGAGGGTCTCGAAGATATCTGGTATATCAAAGGCAATGCCATGGATCGAAACATCCTGCAAAAATCCATCGGCAGCAATGACAACCGGGTTATTATTCTCTCCAAAAAAACAGATGATGGAGTTTACTCTGACATCAATGCCCTCAATAGCGCCATGGCCGTTGAAGTCTACGACGAAAGCAGCCACACCGTGGTCGAAATTTACAACCCTAAAAATAAAATCCATTTTGACAGAACCATTATCAACGATTGGATCTGCATAGAAGATTTTGCCATGCTGCTCGTTTCCCAGGCTTGTATAAAACCTTCAATAGTCAAAGCCTATTACAACCTTTTGGGTGGAATGGAATTTGACAAAACTCCCAACAGAATCGATTTTTCCCGGGAATTGATCCCCAAATCACTATCTGGAAAATCTTATCTGGAAATTAAAAAGCAACTTTTTCATCAACTTAAAAAACAAGGTCTGATCATCATTGGGTTTTCCAAATACGTCAGTGACGAAACCAAAAACGATCTGGGGATGAAATTACGAAATGGCAACGATTTCATCCAAATCAACCCTCCAAAACTACCCAATCAGGAGAGCCCCGCCTTTATTTCCAAAAAACCCTTAAACAACGGCAAAAGTTTATTGCTTCAGGGCAAAAACGAAGACCGAATAATCCATTTTGACCAGGATAAAAAATCCAGATTCCAGATATCAGAATGGGAATATGTAGAAAACCAGGGAATGCAGAAAAATTTTTACTGGGTCTTTTCCCGAGATACCTGTTTAAATGAAAACGAAAAACTGGTTGTGATCAGAGGCAATGCCAAATTCACTGAAACCGTACAGATAGAACAACCCAAGGTGAACAACATGGATAAACAAAAAAATAAAGCCAATCTTGCCAACAACAATAAGCCCAAACCAAACCAGACTTTCCAGGATCATATCATTATTTGCAACTGGTCTCCGAGGGTGGAAGTCATAATTGAAGAACTCAGAGATGAAACCATCAGGGATAAATCACCCATCGTGATTATCACCAAAGACAAAAATCGCGTACAAGAAAAGGAAGATCTGTTTGATGATGTCTTTGTAATCGAAGGAGATCCAATCAGCGAAAAAACCCTGAAAAGAGCCTGGGTCGAAAGTGCCAAAACTGTCTTGATTCTGGCCGACGACCAGAACCGGGAAAC
>JAWLEA010000123.1:0-10397 GCA_041686345.1 Polyangia bacterium
GTCATCGTCTGGCGACGGAAATTGAATTAAGCAGCTTTGTCATAACTTCTTGAAATAGTGCCAACTATGTCTTCGAAGTTATTCCGCGCATCTGAGGCAAACTTCTCATTCAGTCAATAACCCCCATTCTGGGATGGGAACTAGTTAAGATGGAAACTAGAAATTTGTAGCATCTTGGGTGGTGGCATCGGCATCTTGAGCCAACTCAGAATCGAGGTTATCTGTATCAAGAGAGCTGTCTTCGCAACTTCCGTCAACCGGGCAGCAGGTGATTTTGTCATAACATCCGCCCAGGGTGGAAAAGAAAAGGAGGATCAGTGAAAATAATAAGAATTTCATGAGAGTTTTCCTAAAAAAAAATGTTGGCAGTATTAATCAAATATACAGCCGGAACAGATTTAGTAATCAAAACGAGTGTGGACAAAAATTGTTTTGTTGCCGTCCCATTGGGGAGGGTAGGATTCAATGGAAGCCACATCACTGTATTTTTTGAAGTTCTTTTTGTTGATATTGTCACTATTCCAGTTTTCTGCCTGTAGATCAACAGCCAGGGTAAGCCCTTTGGCCAATTTGTAGCCCACTCCGAAAACAATAGTGTTGCCATTTGCTTCAAAATTATCGTCAGACATGGTACCGTGGCTGTAATTGAGCAAATCAAAACGGCCAAAGGCAAAGAGTTTTTCAAAGGGAGAGAATTTACCGTACAGACTCATAACGTAAAGATTGTGTCGTATTTCCTCATTACCTGACAGGTAGTCGTTGTAGGTGTGAAAGAGAAATTCCAGTCCTGCTTGATAAAGATCCTGGTTGAGGTCGAAAGAAACACCAAAGGTATTGGAAATACTGTTTTCATCGGGATTAACTTCGTTTTCGTCAACAGCCAGCCTGATATAACCCCCTAATTTCATCTTGAGATGGCCTGGAATTTTGTAGGAAACCCCCAGATCAAAAACCTTTTGTTTGTTGTTGTCCCGGTTGCTGGTTATCTGGTTGCCATTGGAAATTCCGGCGGAAAGGAAAATGGTGTCGTTGATAATCGAACCTTTGAGCCAGATTCCCAGATCGGCGCCGGGAACCAAATAATAGCGAGTGATGGGAGAGCTCATGACAAAGCGCAGACCGGTAGCTTGATTTCTTTGTTTTTTGAAGAAGTTTTCAACCTGGCCTCCGGCAAGATACATTTTGCCCGGAAGAAAAAAGAGATTTTTTAATTCCGCCCAGCCGTATTTCAAGCGCATAAAGTTGCCGTGTTCTGATACCATATCAATATCCTGATCGATGATATCGGTGGTGGCAAAAAAACTGAAGTTTGTTGAGGGGGTGAAACCGAATTTGAGTTCACTGCGTGAGATGCTCCAGGAATTTGATTGGTGGTCGTTGTTTTTGTTGTAGGTGATGCCGTAGTTGAAAAAGATTTCGGCACCGATGGAAAAAGATTTGGCAATTTCGTTTTTTTGGGTGTCTTTTTTTTTGTTCGGTTCGGGTTTCGGTTTTGCCGGAGTGGATTTTGCTGGAGCCGAGCTTGCAGATCCAACTCCAGAGTTTGTTTTTTCCGGCTCTTTTGCATTTTCGGAAGATACATCAGGAGTGGCGGGATCAGCAGAAGTGGAGGAAGCATCAGTTGTTGGGTTTGAAGGCATAATCTGGGGGGAACCCAGCAAAAGAAGAGATGAAAATATAAAAATTACCATTTTGATTGCTCCAAAAAAATTCACTGAAAGCAAGGCTGAAAGGGATAATGATAAAAAGCAGATCAAGGATGGAGATAAATGGGAACCTCATCTGCAGGTTGATTGAAATAATACAGGGTTCCGGCGGTTGTTCCCAGAAGTATTGCTCCGGCAATGCTCCACACCCACCACTTTTCATACCATTTCCTGGATTGATGTTTGATGATGGGATTAAGTTGGGCATTAATACGCAGATAGGCGTTTGGAGCCAGATCTATGGAAACTTCGAAAGGATTGTATTTTTTTTTGGTTACCTTGATGGAATAGGATTTGGGAGCAATCAAACTTATCGGCTTGATGGGAGTTAGTCCATGTTTTTGGTTATCAATATAAACTCCGGCTCCTTTGACAGTGGATACAATGTGGACTGTTCCTTTTTGAATGAAGTAGTTCTGGGGAAAAACAGTTTTCAGCATGCCGTATATCTGGAGTCGGGAAATTCTTTCATTTTTTTTGATGTCAATATCGGAAGTTCCCTCAATTTTGGAGGTTTTTACGATAATTCTTTTCATATTGATGAGAACGGTGCCAAATTCGGTAATTCCAACCAGCAATACTTCTTGAACATTGAGTTTTTTCCCGAGCTTGGAAAAACAGGTGGTGTTGTTCTGACATTTGGAAACGATGGAGTCAAATTTGGAGCCCAGTTGGCGTCTGGCGTCGTTACGGGTAATTATGTCGAGGTTGCTCTTTTTCTTGAGGAGGGAGGTTATACGATTGGTAAGGTTGGGTTGTTCCGAGATACCGGCTCTGTATTCAACAACAGCCACTTTGATTTTCTGGTGTTTGGGAGTAGCGGTGAAATTGTTCAGTAATAAGGTGCAAAAGATAAGCAGTGAGTTCATTTTACTCCATATAATGATGAAATATCTACAGGGATAAAACTGACCGGTGGAATTTCCACATTTTCCATTTCGGCACAATAGATGTTTTTTAGTCCTTCTTCGGGTAGAGAAGGATCGAATTCGTCTTCCACTGGATAACAGGCAACTCTGTATCTTCTGGAAATTGATGCCGAATCCGGGTTGAGAAAGATAAGGGAATAACTTTTTCTTTTAAGCTCACTCAGAGAGCCGCCACTGATGGAAATGGGTTGACTGTGATAATATGCTTCAGCGAGAATAATGATTTTATTGTTTTTAACACTGAGGTTGATGGCGAGGGGCAGGACTTTTTCAGTTTCTTGAAGCAGTTGCAGGTAGGAACCATCGGGCATATTGGCATCATATAGAAAGGCTTCCCGGGGATAGTTGAGGATAATGGGACTGGAAGCCGAATGGGACGGAGAATCAAGATCGAAGCGTTGAATGATTAATTTGGCTGGCGCCCATTCATTGCCAATAGTGTCAGCTCTGGTCTGACAACTGGTGAGAAGGTGTTTTTTATTTTTGACTAGATGCACCGGAACCAGGCAGGGAGAAAGATTGGTAGCATTGAGAAAGGTGGAAACCTGGGGCTCGGATATGGGGGTGATGGTGATTTCGTGTTCACAGGGATTTGCCATTAACAGGCTTTGCTGGTTATTCCACAAAAGCATAGAAGCTATATAATTGGAATTATTGATCACGGTGAAAGTTTCCGGGGTGCTTGAGGAATTGAGATCGGAAGGAAGATCAATCCCGGTGATGGAAGAAGTATTTTGCTGATTACAGGTTGAGTGGGAATAGCCCGTGGAGGAGAGGACATAAGCTCTGTTTTTATTGGCAAAAACAACCGAGGTTGGATTGGCAAACTCAATTGCGGTATAAGCTTGAACATCCTGATTGAAAAAATCAGGGAGGTTGACAAAGATAATCTTGTTGCCTTCGGGGTTATAGAGAGCTGCCATCTGATCGTCAGGGGAGATGGAAATATTGGTGAAAGGGTGAGCGGATTCAAGATTTATTTCAATAATTTTGGAGTGATCAATCGTTTCAATGCCGAAAATTTTGGCGGTGGATTCCACCTCGGAGTAGGCACTGGCCAAGAGCATGATGCCGTCATTTGACAAAGCAACTCCTGAAGAATTGTAGTTGAAATTGCCCAGTTGGATGGGGTTTGTTGTTACCCCTGTTTCCAAAAAGGGGTGGAAAATTTCAAGATTGCTGCTGCCGGTGAGATAGGTAAAGGGGTAACGAAAGGGAACGGTCAGAGAAACAGGTTGATCTTCGAGAAGTTTGAAGTCTTTTTCAAGTTTTCCGTAACCGGTCAATACTCCGTTTATGGTGCTGCTTGAAATATAAATTGAGTCAAAACTGCCGGTTGCCAAATTGCCGAAATTAAGCTTGTCACCGGGTTTCCAAGGAGTATTATAACTGAATTCCTGATTGTCTTTTTTAATGGTCAGGTTGAGAAAACGAGTTGAATTATTTTTGAGGGGATTGAGAGAACTGGTTTGCCTGTTTGTTTGAAGATAAATATCCAATTGTCCGCTTTCCTGACAACCAGACAGCAATATTGAAAAAATTATAAAAAAATACTTGTTTTGAAATAACATAATCCCAATTTTATTGGAAAAAAAGAAAACCGCAACTAAAATTACTCAGTTCCTGTTTCAAACAGGAACTGCTTGAATCTGTGAAGAGGTAAATAAATTTGCCTTTTTCAGAGGAGAAAATTCCACCTTGAAAATAAAAGCTATTCTGGACTGGATAAATTTAAAGGGTAAAAAATGTTTACATGACTGCATTAGAGTTTTAATCTGTAAATACTATACTACTCAAATTAATATCCAGAACTTGAACATTAAAGGTGTTTTTTGTTAAATCTTTTTATCTTATTATTGTTTTCAGCCAAGTTGTCAACCGCGGAAACTCCAAAATCACTCAAGGCTGTAATTATACAGAACAATAGTACCTCAACAGAATTATCTCAATTGAAAAAGGCCATAAAAAATCAAGTTTATGGTTTTGAAATTGATGTCAAAATTCGTAAATATTCAGGAGAAGTTGAAGAATTTGGCAAATTGTTCAAGCCTGAAGTTCTCTATATTTTATTCAACCATGAAGACAAGGGAAGGTTGAACTTGTACTACCGGGGGAGCGGACAGACCCAGGATGTTGCCAAACCGGTTTTAAGCAGACAGGTGAAAGGGGAATCCCCCGAAGCAATTGCAATTATTATCAGATTCTTTTTGCGATCAATTGCGATGCATCCGGAAAAACTCCAGAATCCTTCGTCGGCAGAAAATTCACAGACTGCCGGAGCAGGAAAGAAAAAAAAATCAAAGCCCAATAAGTCCGACAAGTCAAAATCCGATTCTTCCGAAGATAAAATCAAGCCGGCAGTTCCTCCCTCGGAAATCCTCGACATCTCCAGACCAAGCAAAGATCTCAGGCATGTGTATTTAAAAATCTCTGGTGGAAACAGTATGTATTCCTCACACCACCTTTTTGATCCATACGGTAGTTTGGAATTGGGATTTGAGTTTTTCAACAATATCTATCTGGGATTTTCTTATCTTTTTATCAAAAATGTTCGAGGTGACGGTGAACTTGTTTCCATGGAAATTACCCGTAATCCCCTCGAAATTATCGGTGGATATATTTTCAAGTACTTTTGCTGTTATTTGCTTGCTACAATCAGGATGGGTCTTGATTTTGTGAAGGTGGAAACAGATTCTAATTCTATTTTTATTTCAGATATCCAGGATAAAATGCATAATTCCCTTTATCTGGTGCCTGAAGTACAGGTGGGACGAACAATTTTTTCCAATTTCAATTTTTATTTGGGAATTGGTGTGGAAATGTCCATCTATGATGAATATTATCTTGCTTCCGGCTATGATAATTTTGGTTATTACCGGGAAGAAAAAATTATTGATCCTTTTTCTCTGAAACCCCGTTTTTATCTTGGATTTTCCTTTTTCTGGTAGTTGCCGGTGCATCCATTCCAACTTCGTTAACAGGCAAAAACCTGAGTCAGGAAATGCAAATACTTTAAAACTATTTTATTTTGAAATACTCCCACCCTTTTTGTTTTTTGATCTGCACTAAACTTGTACAGACTGTTACTTTTTAACTAGTTCCCATCCCAGAAGTGGTGTTATTGGCTGGGATGGAAACCAACTAACCAAATCTGCAATTATTGGAATATATGATGTCGGTTTCTCACCAAAAAGAGTTTGAACTTGTCCAGAAAGCTCAAAGTCAACGGGCTGCCCAAAGGGAACTCCTTGACTACCTCTTTGAAGAGGTAAGGACAGCTGTCTGGTATATTGCCGGTGGAGATGCAGATTACGACGATATGGTGCAAATATCTCTCCTGGAAATTCTTGATTCTCTGGCTTCATTCAAAGGAAAAAGCAGTATTAAAACTTGGGCTTTCAGGATTACTATCAGAAGGTGCATGCGCCACTTCAAAAAGAGGCAGAGACGCAGATTTCTTTATCTCAAATGGAAACAGGAACCGAAAAATTCACTGCCTGCAGTTGAAAAAAGTGCAAGTGTTTCAAGGTTGAAAGAAAAGATTATCGAGCTTTTTCAACAGTTGCCTCCGGAGCGAAGAATTGTGCTGATTTTGCGTTTTGTCTATCAGTACAAGCTCAAAGAAATAGCCGAAATTGTGGATTCTCCACTTAATACAGTCAAAGACAGACTTAAAAAGGGCAAGAAAAGTTTGCAGAAACTGATGAAAAGCGACAACTCCATTCAGGAATGGATAGGGAGTATTTAAAATGAACAAAGTAAAAACCAAATCCTGCCAGAAAGTGCTCAATCATTTACCAAAATATATACAAAGCAGTCTCGAGTCTGCAGAGATGGAGTTTATTCGGGAACACCTCGAGGTTTGTTCCCATTGCAGTTTTGAGTATAAACTGATGTCAAATCTCAATGGGCTTGCTGTCGACAAGCCTTTGATTCCAAAGGATGATCTCAGCAGACGCCGGATTGTCAGCGAAGTTGTAGCCAAACACAACCAAAAGCCAAGTGCAAACAAGAAGAAGCGTTCTTTGCAATTGATTTTGTCAGGAACTGTGGCGGTGGCTGCAGTTGCCATTGTCTTTGCCGGTTACTTTCTTTTTTATCGAACAGACGAAGACGACCCGGGGAGAAAAGGACAGATTACCTACGTTTCCGGGCGGGCAAAATTAAGCGGAAGAGAGCTCAAGCCTTCAGTTGAACCGGTAGTTGACGACAAAATTGCTACCCGCAAGGGAGAAGTTATCTATCATCTTCCCGGAGGTACCTCAATTCTGCAAAAATCCGACAGTTTTGTGCAAATTAATTCCCTTGCTTCCAGACGCACTTCTCTTTTCCTGGTTCAAGGGTCAATCTTTGTTACAGTGAAGCGCCAAAGTGAGGATCCGCTTGTTGAAATTGCCACTCCTCGGGGCACCGTCAAGGTCACCGGAACCCGCTTTCAGTTGGAAGTTGTCAAGAACTCGGTTGTGCTTCGCATGTTCAGAGGGCAGGTGCAGGTAATTACCGATAACGGCAAATTTCAGGTTGCAGGAGGTCAGTCCTTCAATCTAAATGACTCGGCTCCGGATAAATTGAGTACCCGGACTGCAGATTGGCTCAAAAGCAATTTTGATCGACTTGATTATTTTGCTTCCGGCGCTGACAAGTCCAATCTGATTGTGGTGGACAGCAATCCTACCGGGGCTCGGCTCCAGGTTAACGGAATCGATTTCGGTCGAACTCCGGCTTCTTTTCGGAGTCAAGACAGGAAAGTAAAATTGCAAGTTGCCCACAAGGGTTTTGAGCCTTTCAGGCAGTCCATAATTTTGCAGTCCAGGGAGAATCGCCAAATTTTTGCATCCCTCAATCGCATAGATACCCGGCCGGTTGTCCGGGAAAACAATTCCCGAGGAGATGAATTCCCGGAAAAAAAAGATTCCCGGAAAAAAGTTGATAAAGATACAGATGATAATTCCGACAAAGAAAAGACTGATTTTTCTTCCGAAAAAATTAAAAAAAGACACTTATCTTCCCGAGAAGACGGTTCCGAAACTAAACCAAAGAAAAAATTGAATGAATATATGGCCGCGGCTCGAAAATTTGCCCGAGAGAACAAATGGCGCCAAGCCGCCGCTCAATATCGCCATATTTTAAAATCATTTCCGGCTTCATCTTTGCGCTACACTGTCATGATCGAACTTGGCGAAATTGAATTGGACAGACTGGGCCATCCGGACCGAGCCAAAACTTATTTTCAACTATACATTAATACCCGCAAAGGCGGAGCTTTGCTCCAGGAAGCACGCTGGGGCAAGATCAGAGCTTTGGGCAGATTGGGCAAAAGAAAAGAAGAAATAGGTGCCCTTAAAACTTTTATTGCCGATTATCCCTCTTCATATCAGTACAAAAAAGCCCGTCACCGCCTCAAAGAGATTCAGCCCCCGGTTTCTTCCTCCCAAAAAGAGGGTGACACAAGTACTTCTTCCACTTCCCAAAAACCTGATAAAACAAAAAAATAATCTCTGGTTTCCCTTTACAATTCTTTTTAATATTCTAAACTTTTTTCTTGTCATAACCAACTGATACTAGTTAGAACCAGTTAGAACCAGTTAGTTCCCATCCCAGAAATGGATATCATCGTCTAGCGACGGAAGTTTACCTCATCTGCTTTGTCATAACTGCTTGAAATAGTTGTGGCTATATCTTCACAGTTATTCCGCGCATCTGAGGCAAACTTCTTCCCCAGCCAAAAACACCACTTCTGGGATGGGAACTAGTTAATAATAAACTGTTCGGGTTCCCACATTTTCGGACAAATCGAACCTGACCCAAAGGAGGAAGTATGAAAGTTTTAGTATGTGATCCCATTGCCCAGGCAGCAGTGGACAAAATGAAAGAAGCAGGTCTGGAAGTAGTTGAAAAAACAGACATATCCCCGGAAGAACTTTTGGAAACCATTGGCGGATATGAAGTAGCTGTAGTAAGAAGTGCCACCAAATTAAAGGCCAAGGTGCTGGAAGCTGCCAAAATTCTCAAATTGGTTGTCAGAGGAGGAGTGGGATTGGATAATATAGACCTCGACAAGGCTGCGAAGCTTGGAATTGAAGTCAGAAATACCCCTGCCGCCAGCTCTGCCAGTGTTGCTGAACTTGCACTTTCTCACATGTTTTCACTTTCCAGATATATTTTTGCCTCCAATGTTACCATGAAGATGGGTAAATGGAATAAAAAGTATTACAAAGGGATTGAATTAGGCGGGAAAACCCTGGGGATTGTCGGAATTGGCAGAATAGGACAGGAACTGGCCAAGAGAGCTTTTGCCCTGGGCATGAACGTCATTGCTTTCGATAAATTTATCAAGGAATCACCCTTGCCGGATGTTGTCAAAATGGTTGATTTCGAATATCTTCTGGCCAATTCCAATTATGTCAGTCTGCATATTCCCTTCATCAAAGCTGAAGGTCCCACCATCAGTACCGATGAACTGGCTAAAATGAAGAAAAACGCCTATCTGATCAATTGCGCCCGTGGTGGTACTGTCGATGAAGCCGCTCTGGTCAAAGCTCTGGACAACGATCAGATTGCCGGAGCCGGAGTTGATGTTTACGAAGAGGAACCTCCTGGAAAATCTCCGTTGATCATTCATCCCAAGGTCAGCATAACTCCCCACATCGGTGCTTCCACCCTTGAAGCTCAAGTGCGCGTAGGTCAAGAGCTTTCAGATATTATCATCGCCTTCAGCAAAAAATAAGCTAATCACCTTAGGGTTCCGCGTGGCCGGCAAAAGTCGCCAGCAAAAAGCTGGCCTCAACCTGTAGTGCTCACTCAATTTCCAAAGCTGACAGGGGAATCAACTCACTCCAGCCTGAGTTGGCCAGATTGTGCAGATCCCCAGCGCTGAAATCACCATCGAGATAGAGATAACAGCGAACAGGAGGGGGATAAAGAGCCGCCAAAGCGGTTCCCTTGGCGGCCAGTTCCTTGGTTTTGTCCCGATGCCCGCGATGAGCCGTTTTCCAATGGTAAATATCACCATTGTCCGGATTTTGCAAAATTCGGATTGTACCCACTTTGCCTTTGGGATCCACCAGAGTGGGAAATCTCGATTTGAGTACCAGGTTGGGATTTTTCTCCAGCAGTAACCACTTGAGTGGTTCTATTTTACGGTTTTTGACAGCTTCATCGTAAAAAATCAGATAAGCCGCCCTTTGCTTGAATTGAAGTTGAGAGATTTGTTTTTCCCCGTAATCCAGAATTTTTTGGTGGAGTACCCGGAGCAATTCTGGGGAAAATAGCGGCTCGGTTCCGGCAAAAAGCCGACTTACTTTGTAAAGATTGCCGGTACTTGCCTTGATCCCGGCTTGGCGCAGCAATTGACTGTGACCGAATTTTTCGGAACCATATTGTTTGGCGAAATATCTCAAGCCCAGCAGCAGGGGATTGCCCCCGGTATTTTGGGCGTTGGCGGCCAGAGCTTCGATGCGATCAGCCAAAAATTCAAGGGGACGGGAGGCTTGTTGCAATTTGCGGCTGGTTTCCAAAAAGAGGTTGTAAAAAAGGTCGAGGTTTTCCACTCGCTTTCTTTGTCCGGCCAGAAAGGGAGCAGCCCGACGTTGCAGATTGTTCAAAGTTGGTTGGCCCAGCAGGTTGCTGCTCGATTCGATCCAGTATTTATAGGGGTGTTTCCACTCCAGCCCCCAGATTGTTTCCTGGGCAATTGCTTCGAGGTGGTTTTGACGGATATCAGTCTTAGCGGGAGGATTGAGAATTTCCGGATAGATTACGC
>JAWLEA010000124.1:0-10381 GCA_041686345.1 Polyangia bacterium
CTGGCTCCCGATAATTGCGAGGGGGTTACCTGCAATCAACATGGAACTTGTGAATTGGATGAAGACAATTCACCTTATTGTGAATGCGCTCCCGGATATATCTGGGATGGCGAAAACAAATTAGCTTGTGTTCCGGAAAATGTTGATTACAAGCCGGTTATCTATCTTTATCCCTCCAAACCCATTCAGGTTAATGTTCAATTTGCTGCTCCCGAAGATGTTGAATTGCTCTATACTTATCCCGAATATGACTCCGAGGGCTGGTGTGTAAATGCCCATCCTGACGGCACTCTTTATGATTGTCAGACAGGTCTGGAATTTTATGCTCTTTTCTGGGAGGGGATTACTCCGGACAATTTTGATCTTGAAACGGGATTTGTAGTTAAGGGCAGCGATACAGTTCAATTTCTGGAAGAAAAACTTGCTCTTCTTGGTTTAAACAGAAGAGAAGCCAACGAATTCATCATGTACTGGTTGCCTGTTCTTGAAAGAAACCCCTGGAATTTTATTCATTTTGCCCGTCAAAGCTGGACAGACTCAGTGCCTCTTCTGGTTGAACCGGAGCCGGACACTTCCATTCGTTTCCTGATGCTTTATTCTCCCCTCGATTTTCCGGTCAGGGTAAAACCACAGAAAATTCTCCCTCCCAAACGTGAAGGTTTCACTTTGGTGGAATGGGGCGGCAGAAAGGTGCAATATTAGTTGTTTTCCAATAACCAAAATATATGATCAAATTTAGTTGTTTGCCTGGAGGTTGCATGTACAGAATTTTGATTTTTTTGTTCATAACGGTTTTCTCAATTCATGGTTGTTCTCCCTCGGGGAAAAGCAAAAATGATCCTGAGATTTGCGACAATGACAAAGACGATGACGGCGATGGCGATATTGATTGTGCAGATTTGGAGTGTTGCAGTGAACCACATTGTGCTGACAAGCCCTGGTGCGAAAGTAGCGAGGTGGAGATCTGCGACAACGGTATTGACGATGACGGTGATAATAATATCGACTGTAGTGATGCCGATTGTTCTGACCACGAAAATTGCCAGAACGACGAGATCTGTGACAATTTTATCGACGATGATATGGATGGCATGGTTGATTGTGACGATCCGGAATGTTATGAAAGCGAACCCTGTCTTGAAATCTGCGATAACGGTATTGACGATGACGGCAACGAGATGATCGATTGCGAAGATCCGGATTGTGAAGACTTTATCGCCTGCCAGGATGAGATCTGCAACAATGATACAGATGACAATGGCAACGATCTGGTTGATTGCGAAGACCCCGAGTGTGAAGAAAGCCAGTATTGTGCCGTAGAGCTGTGTCAGAATGAAGTTGATGAAAATATGGACGGTCTGGTGGACTGCCTGGATCCCATGTGTTTCGAAAACAACTGGTGCGGTGATTGCAACCCTTATAATAATGATGGCTGCGAGCAGGGTGAATATTGTTATATTGATAAAGATCAGGGGGCCTTGCCCAGGTGTTTTGCCAGTGCGGGAACAGCAGCTACAGGTGATAATTGCACCAACGCCCAGGATTGTGCTCCGGGATTGTATTGTACTAATGCAGGCTCCAGTTCGGTCTGCAAGCTTATTTGTTATCCGGGAGTTGAAGATTCCTGCCCGGCAGATGAGCCCTGTACTTCTTTTCAGGAGTGGAGTTATGAATCAGCCTATGGTATGTGCGGACTCTACTGAGTTTTTCCTCCATTTTTGATGGTTGTCCTTCAATTTTATTCTAATATTTAACTTTAAAATTTTTAAAATGTTCTGTTGGTGGCTTGAATTTTTTTTCAATTTTGTCAACCCGGGCTGCAGGAGGGCCTATTTGGGCCCACTCATATAATTTTTGCAGTGATTCTTTCTGGCCCTGGGCGGTAATTTCCACATCCCCGTTGGCAAGATTGCGAACCCAACCCTTCAGCCCTAGTGTTTGGGCTGTTTCCCGGGTTGAACTTCTGAAAAATACTCCCTGCACTCGGCCTTTTATTGTTAATTTCATTTCTTTCATTTTTGTTTCTCCCAACTTGACAATGATTATATGTTGGCTAAGATAATTCAAGTAAAAATTTATTTGTTAAAGGGTTTTATTTAAAAATTAACTTAAGCTTACTATTCAAGGAGAATTATCTATGAAAAAACTGATTATCTTATCTGTCATGGCTTCGTTCATCTTATTGGCTGCTTGCGATGACGACAGCTCCGGAAATAATGAAAACAACATCAACAATACCAACAACACCAACAATACCAACAACACCAACAATACCAACAACACCAACAATACCAACAACACCAATAATACCAATTGCGTCGATGCAGATGGGGACGGCTATAATTCATATGATGCCACCGATTGTCCTACCGGCGAAGATATGTGTGATGACGACGAGTTCAACTGGACCACCAACGGTTGTGAAAATTGTGTAGACAACGATGGCGATGGTTATGGCACAGATTGTGATCTGGGACCTGATTGTGACGATACTGATGAGACAATTTTTGAAAATTGTCCCGGTACAGCCAAATTATTCTATTATGGCGATTTCGAAACAGACAATGAAGATGGTGTCAGTTATTATGATACAGCTGATGATACCATCTATTCACTTCCCATAACAGGTATTGAGCCTTCAGGTTATATTGACAGCCTTGCTGTTTCTCCTGACGGTAATTCCTATGCTGTAGCAGGCGAAAACTCCAGTGGGGAAGCGGTGTTGAATCTTTACACTCTCGACAGCACCGAAGTTATCAATCTGGCTACTTTTTCAGCTACCCATGTTATTGATATCGATTATTTGGCTTTTTCAGCAGGTGGAGGTCAACAAAGAGTTGCTTTTCTGGCTGATGTAGCTGAAAACAATTTTTTCGAGCTTTTTGTGGTTCGAGCAACCGGAGCCCAGGCGCCTGTTCAGATATCCGAAGGTATAGATGTATCAAGATTTCAATGGAGTCCGAGTGTTGCTGGGGGACAAGCATATATTGCTTTTTCCGGGGCAGAGTCAGGCGAAGATACCGGTCTTTATGTGACCGATATTTCAGCTATGACTCCGCAAGCAACCTTGATAGAGCCTTCTTTGGCTTCATCCTGGAACTTTTATCTCGCTTCCGATAATACTCTCTACTATAAAATAATTAATAATCAAGGTATCTATCAATTGTGGACTTCAGATGTTGATGGAACCAACCAGTCCCAACTTGCCGGCACTATCATGAATAACAGTGATGGTGAAGCTTCAGTGGGAACTTTCTCCATTTCTCCCTCTGAAACCAAACTTGCTTTTGGTGCCAATGTTAATTCTCCTTTCATTTATGATATCTATGTCATGGATATTGTCACCGGAGATGCTACTTTGATGAGTGATATTCAGACTACAGCCGATGGTACCACCCTCAAGGGGCCTGATTTTTATTCTCCCATTACCTGGAATCATGATGAAACTGCTCTCGGTGTTATATCTGACTGGAAAACCACTGCCGATCCTTATGCCGATGGCGATAATTGTGTATTTATTATTCCAACTGAAGGTTCTGCCGGCGGGTTCAGAATTTTGGCTCCCACAACTGTTGATAACAATCAGGATGCCAAGGTTATTTTGTTTACAGGTGACGGATTTTCCGCTTTTGTACTTGGCGATCTTGTAAATAACAATGATACTCAAATCTATCACCTGACAGATTTAGTTACTGCTGATCAGGATCCCTCAACTGTCATTCTGCAGGATGTTGTTGAAGGAGGCGATGTAGATTATATGGTTCTGCGCTGATTAAGTTGAAAGTTTTCTGGAGAGGGTTAAACAAACCCTCTCCTTTTTCTCTCCTTTTTTCAAATATTTTTTAATTCCCGAAATCCCATTTTTATGACGGGGGATATTGATTGAGTTAAAAATAAAATGAAAGATTTGGAGTAATCGGTCCAGTTCATGATATTTACCATAAATTTTAAAACAGAGAAGGGATTTAAAATGTCAAAAGTTTTTTCTTTTTGCAGTTTTCTGCTTCTGATTTATTTGGTGGCGCCTGTTCAGGGTAATCCTCCTTTGGATAATGACCACCCTGATGATCAGTCTTTGGAAAAAGATAATTCTTCATTTTGGGATTATCTTTCATCTTCAGATACTTCTCATGAATTTTCCTTGATTACAGTTTATAATAATGGCGAAATCAGACAGAACCATCTTCCCGGTCTGGGGTTTATGTATTCAGTTTCCAAAAAGTCCAATCGCTATTTTTCTTTTGGTGCCAACCTGGTAGGTGCTTTTGCAAATTCCAACGACGACGAAATTTATAATGGCACCATGTATCAGGGTTTTCTCGGTTTTGTGGATATGCGTTTTTATCTGCCTTTTAAAAGGGCAAATCTTTGGTTGGCGCCTGCAATTGGAATCAGTTCAATTTTTCTGAGGGATTACTTTGGTCCCGGGCATCCTGATGAATATAAAATGTTCCAGGGTGTTTTATTTGGGGTTGGGGCAGGATTTAATTTTCATATCAATTCCCGCCTCAGCTTGGGAGTATTCATCAGGTATCACCTTCACAAATTTGCCGATGACAATTATATTTATGCCCCCAACTCACGTGGAGTTTTTCAGGACTATGATGTTGAAAAGTATATGGGTAAAAATATACAGATAGGTATCAGCCTTGGTTTGAGGTAGTTCAAGATTTAGGCGTATTGCTTGATTATCGGCAGAAAATGCCTGCCGTATCTTTGGAGTTTGGTCTGGCCAACTCCGTTTATTTCCAAAAATTGATTTTCATTCAGGGGTTTGTGGGCTGCCATTTCCAGAAGGGAAGCATCTGAAAAAATAATAAAGGGTGGTTTTCCTGCCTGTTCCGCCAAATCTTTGCGTATTGCACGCAGAGCCTGAAAAAGGCTTTCATCATAATCAAGATTGAACTTATCTTTTTTGCTGCGTTTTCCGGAAGATTTCGGTTTTTTGGTGATTAAACGCTGTTTAGCCAGAGAAAATGAAATTTCTCCGGATAAAAGAGGCCGGGCATCTTTGGTTAGTTTGAGAACCGAATAATTTGCCATGTCCTGGAACAAATAGCCTCGGTGAATGAGATTGCGGATGAGGTTGGACCAGTATTGGCGAGATTGTTTTTTGCCGATTCCGTATACTGAGAGCCGATCATGTCCACAGGCCAGAACCTTTTTGTTTTCAGATCCACGCAGAACATTTACCACATGGTGCAATCCAAAATTCTGTTCAACTCTGTAAACAGCTGAAAGAGCTTTGCGGGCATCTTCGGTGGCATCAAAAACCTCAGGTGGATCGAGGCAGATATCGCAATTGCCGCAATCTTTATTCAGTTTTTCTCCGAGATAATTGAGAAGGGCCCGGCGTCTGCAGGATTGCAGTTCGGCAAAATCTACCATGGCTTGGAGCTTGTGGAGTTTTATCCGCACCTGATTCTGATTATTACTTTGTTCCAGAAGGGATCTGGCAATGGCAACATCCTGATAACCGAAAATCAGCAGAGCTTCGGCGTCAAGTCCATCTCTTCCGGCTCTCCCTGTTTCCTGATAATAACTTTCAATATTGTGGGGAAGATCATAGTGGACTACAAAACGGACATCGGGTTTGTCAATTCCCATTCCAAAAGCCACTGTGGCTACAATAATGTTGATTTTGTCCTTGATGAACTTTTCTTGAACCTTTTGTCTTGCTTCTCTGGAGAGTCCGGCATGGTAAGCTTTGGCGGAAAAACCTCTTTTCTGGAGTCTTTCAGCTGTTTTTTCCACTTTTTTGCGAGAGAGGCAGTAGACAATACCGGATTCTCCATCGTATTTACCTATAAAGGCCTGTAATTGACGAATTGGTTTGATTTTATCGACAACAGTATAGCGGATATTGGGACGATCAAAGCTGGAGATGAAAATTTCAGCCTGCTCGAGACCCAGGCGTTGAATAATATCCTTTCTGGTTTGGGGATCTGCAGTTGCAGTAAGTGCCATCAGAGGAGTTTTGGAAAAAAGTTGCTTGAGTTGTCCGAGTTTGACATATTCCGGGCGAAAATCGTGACCCCACTGGCTGACACAATGGGCTTCATCAATGGCGAAAAGACTGATTTCAAAAGAATCCAGACGCTTGAGAAAGTGGGGTAGCAGCAAGCGTTCCGGGGCAACATAAAGAAGATCGAGTTTGGAGCTTTCCAGTTGAGAGAGAACTTCAGATTTTTGTTGTGAAGACAGGGAAGAATTGAGGAAAGCTGCTTTGATTCCATTTTCTTTGAGGGCATCCACTTGATCTTTCATCAGTGAGATCAGCGGGGAAACTACAATTGCAGTACCTTGACAATGAAGAGCTGGAATTTGATAACACAACGACTTGCCACCGCTGGTGGGCATAAGGATAAAAGTATCCTGACCCTTGAGAACAGTATTAATTATCTCTTGTTGTTGCAGACGGAATTGCCGATAGCCAAATCGATCCTGCAGGATTTTTAAGGGTGAAGAAAGCAAATGAGACTCCGATTAAAAATTTGGGAACTATTTTTTCGGAATTTATCCTATTGTACCGGTGGGAAATTTCAAAGGAAAAAATTAAGCAGCAATGGAAAGAGAGCTTGAAAGGGATATTTGTGTTCGGATTATATGATGTTCCGGTGGCTGTTTTATTCAATCAAGACGGGAATATAGAAAACTCCCAGGAGATCTTCGGTAATTGAGAGGGGATCACCGCTTTTAGTGGACATGGCTCTGAACTGATAATACATACCTGTTTGCAAAGCCGGTCCTTCGTAAGGAACTTCAACGGTGTCCGAACCCTGTACCGGTGGGAGAGTGTCATTTCTCCAGACTTCATCTCCAAAAGCGTTGTAGACAACAACAGTATATCCGTCTTCTGAAGCATCATCAGCAAAGATAAAGGATACGGGTTCCTCAACAGCTTCCGGTTCCTCAGCTCCCGGGGAAACTATGGTGAGAGCTCCGGTGACTTTAAATGCAGTGGCAATTTCTACGTCCCTGTTATCCTGATCTGGTACTGCAATGTGAACGATTTCCGTTCCGGCAATATTTGGATCGGGATCCTGGACCAGATAATCATTTTCGAAGGCTGCCAGAACTACATAGTTGCCATCGGGAACGCCTTCTATGGTAAAATTGCCAGTTATTGAAGGTGCTTCAGGTGGTGTGGGAGCACGTAAACCGGCAGGTACAACACCTTTGCCTGATATTTCATTGAAAGTTGATTCGGGAACCAGAACCACCGTTGTGGCATTTCCATCACCGGGATCAACAATGTTGATGTCGCCTGATACAGTATTTAAAGGAGCTTGGCTCTGATGCAGATTTACATCTTCAACATGGGTTGAACCAACCATTTGAACAGCAGTTGCATCAAGTTGCAGACCGGCTTTATAGCCACGTGCTTCATAATCGTTTTCAGGAACGTTGAAAATGGTGTAGTTACCTTGGAGGTCACTGAAACCGAAGGGCATATCAGAGCCACCTTCTGTTTCAAGAACAACCAGAACACCGGCAGAATTGACGGTGGAAGTGGCGTCTGCGATAATTTGGCCGGTAACCATTCCCATTCCCTGTTCTTCTGCTGGAAGGGGAATCAGAGCAATTTTGGTGAGGGAGTTATTGATAAACCAGCCTTCTTCATTGTCTGTAGCTAGAGAATAGTCAATGGGCATGGCCATTCTGATGCCATGGGGAAAGACTTCATAATCTGCAGCACTGGCTCTCAGGGTAAAGGTGCCTTCTGCAGGAGTTCCGGTTGCATCTCTGGTGACGGGAACACTCATTTGGTAAATCCCTGATGCATCTGATACAGCTACATCGGAGCAGGAGGTTCCTGTTTTGTCTACCCCCATTACATGGGCAGATGAGATTGGATCTCCGGTGGTGGAATCGATAACCATGCCCTGAATATAGACTGGTTTGTAGCATCCATAAAATCCATCAAGACGAAGTTCACACGAAAATCCTTCTCCACATGCATTAATCTGGTCAGGATCACATTCGGCTTCGCAGAAATAGTTGTTATTTGCATCGGGGATGCATACTTCCCCATCCGGACATTCATTATTTCCAGGAGAGCAGATTTGTTGACAGATTCCGTCTTCTCCTTCAGGTACAAGCGGATTGCAACTCCATCCTTCTCCGCAGGAGTCTTCTTCGCTGACTTCACACACGGGTACACACAGATTAGTGTCTGCATCTGAGCGTTGACAGATGAAATTTTCGGGACAGGTGTTTTCTTCACCGGGTATACATTGGTCAAGACAGAAAGCTTCATCAGCATTAACCTGCTGGCAATCCTGGTTTTCTTCGCATTCCTCTGCCTCAGGATCACAAGGGATTAAATTGTTGTTGTTATTGTTGTTATCGTCGTCACAGGCAGAAAAGACGAGAAATGAACCTATCACCAAGATAAATAATAATTTAATTTTGAAAGAATGCATAAGATGACTCCTTTTCGGTAAACAAGGAAAAAAATATTCCAATTACATTATAGAACAGATATTTTTTTTGTCACTAAAGAAGGAGTAATTGTTTTTTTATGGAATAGAAAAACTAATCTGATATAATTTAAAAATCGTATTTTAAATTTCGGCTTTTCTATCCGAATATTCTGAAAACCAGACTTTATCCGATCAGGTTGCAGGAACAACAGTATTATTGCAATAAGGGAGTAAATTTATGAAAAAACAATTATCAATTCTTATTTTCTTTTTATCTTTGTTCCTGATGGTTTGTGAACCGGTTGACGATTCGACAAATAACAACAACAATGTCAATAATCTTAACAATACAAACAATACGAACAATACCATTGAAATTTGTGATGATGGGATTGACAATGACAATGACGGCTATGTTGATTGTATGGATTTGGAATGTTTTGGAGATCCAGCTTGTGAAAATGTCAACAACAATAACAACCAGAATGATGCCGGGATTGATGCGGATGGCGATAATCCCTGGGAATTTGATGCAGATTCCGGTGAAGATTGTCCTCCGGAAATGATGGAAACCTGTGAAGATCCTGTTCCATCTGGTTGTCTCAGCCAGGAAATTGGAAATAACGGGCTTGATGATAATTGCAACGGCCAGATAGACGAAAACAACGATACCTGCAGTCCCGGGGATGTCAGATCTTGTTTCATTGGACCTCCGGGAAGAAGAAACGTGGGAGCTTGTCGCGACGGACAACAAATCTGTGAACAGTCTACAGGAGAATTCGGAAGTTGGGGTGAATGTACAGGTGGAATTTCTCCAACTCCTGAAGTTTGCAATGGTCTCGACAATGACTGCAATGGTTGCATTGATGACGGATTGTGCTGTTCTCCACCTATTATTTGTCCTGACAGTTCAGATCCAACTTTGCAGGGAGTTCAGCCATTTACCGATTTTGTTCTTGATGGTTCCAATTATTATTCAGGAACAGTTCATCATTGGGAGTGGTCTGTATCCAACGGTCCTTGTGATGAAGTTTTGGGAGTTCGCTCCTTTAGTGTAAACGACAATAGAGATATAAACTATGTAGCCGATACCGAACAGGTAGTTCTTAATTTCGATCTCAGTGGTGAATACACAATTACCATGAGGGTTTATTACAATGAGACTGAATATTACGAATGTATTTTTCTCCTCCATGTGGCCGGTCCTGGACTCAGGGTCGAAAGTTGCTGGGATACTACCGGGTCCGTGGATATGGATTTGCATTTGATGATGGAAGGAAACGGAACTTCTTATTGTGCTTCCGAGGATTGTTATTATGGTAATTGCAAAGCCTATAACTGGAGTGTTACAGGCTGGAATGCTCCTGATGGAAATATTGATTTTTGTGTTGGAACCGAGTCCGGTTCCAACTGGCAGTCTGACCATGGAGTTTGCAAAAATCCCAGACTTGATATCGACAATATCAGTACTGAGGGAATTCCTGAAAATATCAATGTTGATTATCCTGAAGACGGTCAGATTTACCGAGCTGCAGTGGATATGTGGTCGGGTTCTCAGGCTACCCATCCCGTGGTTAATATTTATTGTGACGGTATCAGAATTGCCACCTACGGGTATCCTGTTTCAAATCAGGTGACTCTGACTGATGGAACCAGCGGTTGTGCCAATGGTCATCTTTGGAGGGTGGCGGATATACTTACCGAGGTTGATCCGGTAACCGGAGAGTTAATTTGCACTGTTTCTTCACTGGCCGATTCCAGCGGCAACCCCAATCTCACCAGCGGAGACGATTCTTACTAAACCCTGATTCAAAATGACAACCAAGGGGATTAAAGAAAAGTGTTACTAGTTCCCTATCCCAAAATAGAAGGTCACTGTCTGGCAACGGAATCTGGATTCATCTGCTTTGTCGTAACTTCTTGAAATAGTAGTGGCTATATCTGCGAAGTTACTT
>JAWLEA010000125.1:0-10346 GCA_041686345.1 Polyangia bacterium
TTGCTATCCTCCCCTACGTATGCAGAGGCTAATTCACGCATTTCCTCATATTCTGGCTCAAGACAGGTTTTGGCAAAACGGTCTTCGACAATCTTTTTTAATCTCGCTTTTACACTATTGATAGCCATAGTACCAAGAACTTCCCACATCATGGGAAAAGTTTGTCCACGGCGTGCCCAATTCAAAGCATCATCGTATCCAGAATAGTCTATCCCTCCCATCATGTAAGGACTATGTGCTATTTCACAACCCATTTCTTCCAATTTATCGAGAAGATGGAAATTGGAACTGTCAACCAGACGTGTATATAAATCACCTGTAAAACCAACAATCGGACGACGACGATAAGCTTTACCAGAAACTATGCCTGTCAATTTCGAAATCATTTTTTCAAATTCGTTGAAAGGAGATTTTAAATTTATCAAATCTTTCTCAATTTTTTCCATTGTATTATTGAAAAGATCTTCCACTTCTTTGAAATAAGGGCGATAGCGATAACGTAAAGAAACCATGGAATCAACAACAGCCAGCCCTTCCATAAGCAGTTTTAATTTCTCAAATCCCCAGACATCCCACAATTCGCTGGCATTGAAATCAGCAATCTGCAAAGGCAGATTGTGTTTGCGCAGATAAGCACGGAACCCGTCACCATATTGGGTTAAAAGACATGGTGTAATAGTTCTCAGGATGAAGAAAGTATCTCCTTTGGCAAGTTGATAATTATTGATGACTTTCAGCATATCACCACCAATAATAGAATATGGATGGCATTCTTTGTTGTCAGTTACTTTTTCCCCGAGCATTATGGATTCTTCATCAGGTTCAGGCAGATCAATTACCTGAAATTCATCTATACTTTTAAAAAGAGCTGAATAAATTTTAGTATGAGGACCAAAGTGAGGAATAAAAAGTCTTTTTATCTTTGCATTTTCAAGATCTTGAACTACTTCCACAGATTTTTGCCTCTTAATTTCCCTTTGGTTTGGGATTCCAATTCTGTTTTCATGCTCATTCAGTTCATCGATAAACGCCTCGAGTCGAGTTACCATTCCGGCTTCACCCTTCAATTCATCAAACTCCAAATACAACTGGGGTTTCTCGGCTAACACTTCTTCTAGATGTTTAAAAAGAAAACTGTCTGGCCCACATCCAAAATTGGAAATTATAAGTGGATATAATTTAGGATTTTCTTTGACAATTTTGGCAGCTTTAAGTTGATCTCGACCAAAACGCCATGGAACTCTGCTGTGAACTTCACCTAATCTTATTTTACCAATATCAAGAAAATCCATTGGAATCACAGTTTCGCCCAATTTCTGCAAATGGTTGATCAATCCCATGTTGAGATTTGTATCGTATATGTTGTATGGTTTTCCAATAATTACGATATTTCTTTTGGAAGATGACTCGCTCAATTTTTCTCCAATCTCAATTTTCTTATTGGAATATTTTTCATACTCAATAAAAGCATCAATAAAAGCGTTTTTTATGCTTTTGAATGGTAAAGGAAAAACCTTGGCCAATGATTCAACTGATTGGATGAGACCACCATTTTGTCTTTCTATGTTCAAAATCGGTGCAATAATTCTATCAGTTCCATATTCTCTTTTTAACATTACTGGAAGCTGCTGAGTAAAAATACAACTGTGAGAGAGTTCAGAATCAGGCAAATTTCTAATATGTTTTTTTGTTTGAATTCCTCTGTTTCTTAATGGTGAAAATTCTCGCACTGAAGGCAAAAATACCCGGTCAACTTTTTCAGTTTCAAGCAAGTATGCAACTTGACCCGCCGCAATTTTCAGCGGCATGCATACTTCTTCAGGAATGAGATTTTTTCCTTTTTTAAAGGAATCATCATCAGTATTATCCACAAGTTTGTATTTGTATCCCATCCTTTTGATTAAACCTGTCCACAAGGGCAAAAACTCTCTTGAGATGGAACCTGAAATAATCCCTATAATTTCATCTTTTGGCTGAATTTGTTTCTTCACTTTGACTACTGTATGTTTTATAAGATCTTTTCTGACTTTGATCGGCTTGAAATCAATCTTTAACTTTTCATTATTCATTGCAGAATATTTTTCACAGGTATCACCAAAATAACTTACTTTGCCATGAGCTGTAATTTTGCTGACCTGACAGCGATTTGCACATGCTTTGCATTCAAAAGCTTTGACTTCTACTTTTTCATTTGCTTCGAAACCAAGGAAATTACTCTTTTTTCCGGCTTTTTCAAGAGCCAGTATGGCTACTCCGATGGCTCCACTTACACGATTGTGGGGATGAACTTTGATTTTACGATTAAGAATATTTTCAAAAGCAGCTACCACTGCTCCATTGGAAGCAGTTCCTCCCTGGAAAACTATGTTTTTGCCTATATTTTTCCGTCCTACAACCCTTTCAAGGTAATTGGACGCAACGGAATAAGCCAGACCTGCACATATATTTTCCACACTCTCACCATCTCTGAGAGCATCAACAACAGCACTGTCCATAAAAACAGTACACTGGTTGCCTAATTTTACCGGAGATTCAGAAAGTACTGCTTTTTCTGAGAATTCATTTATGATGTTTACTGCCAGCCTTTGAGATTGTTCTTCTAAAAAAGACCCCGTTCCAGCAGCACAGATTTTATTCATTAAAAAGTCGGAAAGTCGTCCATCCTTGAGAGAAATAAATTTGCTGTCCTGGCCACCAATCTCAAAAATTGTATCAACTTCCGGGAAATAATATGCAGTTGAAGTCATCTGTGCGGTTATTTCATTTCTTATAATGTCAGCACCGGAAATAGATGCAGCCAACTTGCGTCCGCTACCTGTAACTCCGCATCCTCCAATTATCAAGTCGTGTCCTAATTTCCTTCCGATTCTTCTTATGCCACTTTGGACAACCTCGATTGGGCGCCCTTTGGTTGCTTGATAATCTTTGTAAACTACATTTTTTTGCTTATCGAGAACAACAAAATTTGTACTTACAGAGCCAACATCAATACCGAGGAAATATTTGCCATTCTTGTCAATGGATATTTCTTCCGCATTAAACTTCTCTTCTGCCTTTACTTCAAGAACCCGATAAAATGATTTTTTTCTCTTTTTATGATTGTTCATCCCGGCTTTGATCAATTCCAGCAACTTGTCAGTGGATAATGCTTTTGAAGATGCTTCCAAAGCACAACCCTTTGCACTTAAAAGATGTGGTTTTGCAGGAATAACAACTTTGTTGCCTGGAAACTGGGCTTTGAATGCTCTCACCAGGCCTTTATTCAAAACTCCTCCACCTGCAAGCAGAACTTGCTGCACCAAGTGAGTTCCTTTGACAACAGAAGAATCAAAAGTCCTCATCATCGCCTGACACAAACCATAGGCGATTTCATCAACAGGAATTCCTTTTTGTTGGAGATGAATCATGTCAGACTTGGCAAAAACGGAACATCTTCCTGCAATGGAGGCTCCTTTTTCCGCTTTTGATGCGAGTTCACTCAACTTGTGCACATCAAGCTGGAGACGTTTAGCTTGCTGTTCCAGAAAAGCACCTGCTCCTGCTGCACAAAAGCCGTTTGTTGAAAATTCTTTCAGTCTTTGATTATCATCAAGAATAATTAGTTTGGAAAATTCTCCACCCAAGTCAATAATCGTTCTTACTTGTGGATACATTTCATTTACAATTCTTTTTAGTGCTATGATATCATTGACTTCAACTCCTTTCAATAAATCACCCAATAGTGACTTGCCAACTCCCGTTACTCCGATTTTTATTGTTTCCTGCGATGGAAGCAATTGTTGAAGTTTACTGTATATTGTGTTGAGAATTCTGCCTTCAATAGCAAAAGACAAGGATTTTGCCAATTTGTCTTCATTATAAAGAGTCAACTGAACTGTTGCTGCGCCAATATCAATACCTAATTTATGCATAATTAAGACCTTTAAAAAATTCTTGTTTAAATGAGAATCGGATAATACAAGCCCCGGATAATATTTAATGGATCCTGACTTAAAACTTAGTCAAAACAGGTTTATCATGATTATGTCACAATGTCATCTATTTTTCACGTTCTTTTATAAAGAATTATCAATTTTACCCCAAATGTAGTTTATATGTTCTATTTTTCCCGTTTTTTCTGTTAATAGTACCCGTCCCAAACAGGAAGTTCGTCGCCTGGAAACAGGAAACTGGGCAAATCAACTTTGTCATAACTATTTGAAATGGTGTCTTATATGTCTGCGATCTTCCTCCATGCATCTCAATCAGTCCCAGTCCAGGTCAAAAATCCACATTCTGGGACGGGAACTGAATAGATATTAAATTTTTATCAGATGACATCATCATGACAATATCATGACATATATCTGACCGAGCAATTGTTTGAATATTAAAACCAAAGATGGAATTGATAAACCAATTACAATTACAACCAGAAGATTCTTGAGAGAAAGAGAGAGAAAATAGGCATTGATGGAAGGAAAGAATCTGGAAACAATACCAAAACCAAGATTGCAAACCAGAATAGTGAAAATTACAGGCAGGCTCAGCAAAAAAGAAGTTGCAAAATAAAATCCGGTTATATCAATAAATTTATTGACACTGCCGATAATCATTTCAGAAGAGATTTGGGCAGACCCCGGTGGATGTGATCTGAAAAGCAAACCCAGGGCCTGCAAAAAATATAGATGACCATTGATTGAAAAAAATACTATAACTCCGAACAAATAAAAAAGATGTTCCCAACTGCTTCTACCTTCGGTTGTTGATGCTTTTATGCCTCCACTGAATACTTGAGCCAAACTTCCCATGGCGGCAGGAATTGAAAAAAAAATGGTTGTAATGAAAAACAAAACCAGACCCCAGAAAAATTCACCAACCAGTCCAAGAAAATAATTGCCGGGTAACTCCTGTCCAGCCAGCAACCAGGTAAAATATCCTGTGAGACAGAAAAAAATTACAATACGCAGACTGAAACCTGTTCTGGAAGGAACAAAAAAAGGAAGTCCGCAAAGAGGCACAATCCTCGCCCCCACCAAAAATCCAAGATCAAGATAATATCCGTAATCCATTATTCAACCTGTCACACATTAACAATTGCTTTCAGAATAAGACTTAGAAACGATGAAAGTTCTTTTGCAATCATGGGACCTGTAATTAATAAAGCCAAACTTATGGCTATAAACTTGGGAACAAAGGAAAGAGTGGACTCCTGAATTTGAGTTACACTTTGAAAGACAGAAATAATCAACCCGGTTAAAAGCCCGCTGATAACAGGAATTGAACTTAAAAGCACCAAAAGAAGCAGAGCATTTTTCAACATTGTAAAATAAATATAATCAGCCATAGCATTTAAACCAGATAAGATTGAACCAGAGAATGACTCAGAAGACTAAAGCCATTCACTCCTACAAAAAGCATTAATTTAAAAGGCAAAGAAACTGTGGTGGGCGAAAGCATATGCATTCCCAGAGCCATTAAAATGTTGGCTACCAGCAAATCAAGAACCAGAAAGGGAAGAAATAACAAAAAACCAATCTTGAAAGCTTCGGTAATTTCGCTTATTAAAAAACCGGGAATCAAAACCAGAAAACTCTCTTTAATGATTTTATTATTTTTTTCATCAGATTTATGCATTTGATTAGCCATTTGCCAAAATGTATATTTTTCCTCTGGATTTGTGTGTTTACTGAGAAAATCCTTCAGGGGAAGACTCCCGGTTGCAAGTAAATCTTTGAATTGAGCAACCTGGTCTTCGGGTTCCATTTTTTCATCAACCATTGAAAGCAACTTCGGACCGGTTTTGGTATAAATTTTACCTAAAACAGGGGACATTATATAGATGGATAAAATAATGGATAATCCTGTAATAACAGTAGTGGGAGGAATTCTGTTCAAACCCAGGGCCGAACGCAGCAAACCAAAAACGATAGCAATTTTTACAAATGAAGTTACAAAAATCAGCAAAAAGGAAACAATCCCCACTAAAGACAATAAAATCAAGATTGAAGATGAATTCACCTCTGTCAAACTGAAGGCCATTTCAAAACTCTCCTTCCTTGTCAAAAGTAGTTTTTTCTTCATCAAATTTAGCCAGTAAAGATAATTTTGATTCTGAAGCTCCAATCAGAATGTTTTTATTTTGAACTTTCACCAGGAAAAGAGTTTTACGTGGTTGCAAAGGTAACACCCCTTTAATTTCCATTTTGCCCCTTTTGTGTTTTTGCAAATAGGGAAAACGCAACCATTTCCCTCCGTACTTGAAAAAAAGAAATATAACAACTCCAAAAACAGCAAGAATCAACAGAGTTTTAAAAATCAGCCATCCAAGAGAAGGTGTTTGAAGTTGAGAAGTTGCAAAGTAAACAAACATATGATGTCTCCTCATAATAAGAAACATAACCCCTGGCTGAAATTTTGTTCTGACAAGAAATGGGAACTAAATATTATCCGGGCTGAAACTGAACATGAAATAACAACAAAGGATTTGTAATTTAATTTTTTTCATCCTTATCATTATCTTCATTTTTTTCATTATTTTTTTTTTTTTCTTCTGATTTTTTTTATTCCTGATTTTGGGAAATCATTTTGAGATAGAGATTACAGGAACGATTTGAAGGATCGTTTTTCAATACTTTTTCAAAAATATTTTTAGCTTTTTCATATTCTTCACGAGTGAAGTAGTATACACCTTTGGAGATAAGTGCAGGAACATACTCTTTATTTTGGGAGAGCACCTTGTCTATTTCTTTGTTTGCCGCTTCAACAGCTCCTGATTCTCTAAGTGTATCAGCCAAACGAGTTCTGATATCCAGAAAAGAAGGAGCTAAATCAAGTGCTTTTTCAAATTCACGCACAGCTTCTTCATAAAGAGCCATTTCTTTATAAATATCTCCAAGTTCTGCATGTTTATTAGATAATTTCCCCCTGACATAGGGATCAAGATTTGATTTTTGATCTTTGCTTTTATCCATTGCTCTCGAATAAACTTTTCGAGCCTCATTGTATTTTCCTAATTCATTATAAGTTACCGACAAATTAAGAGAAGCATCTGTATAGCCGGGATTGATAATCAATGCTCTTTCAAAGTGGTATTTGGCCTCTTCAAGATTTCCATCCTGATGGTTGATAATACCCAGCATATTGTGAATATCCGCCATATCATTTCTTTTTTCCAGAGCTTTGAGGAACAGCAGTTTAGCCTTGTCATAATTGCCACTTTGAAAAGCTTCCCGTCCTCTTCCGATTATTTTCTTTAATTCGGACATCAGTTGAACTCCTTGCTTGGATAATTGCAGCAAATTGCTGTATTTCTGATCGTGAAAATGCTTATTTAGTTCCCATTCCAAAAATGGGATGGGAACTATTTATGGATTAATCAACATAATCAATTTATGGATTTTCGCAGAATATTTGCCTGTTTTTTTACTTCTGGAGATTTAACTTTTTCAATTATTGCACTTAAAAGCTTTTTCGCTTTTTCTTTTTCTCCCAATTTCAAATAAACCTTGCTTAATTTTAGTGAAACCTCGGGTACTTTTTTTGAATCCGAGTATTTGTTAAGCAGATATTCGTATCTCATTTTTACTGCTTTGTATTTTTCTTTTTTTTCGTAGTAACGAGCTACATACAATTCGTGATTTACCAAAGTTTTTCTGGTTTTACGATAAAGCTCTTTGGCCTTCTTAAAATAAGTTGATTTGGGATATTTTCTGATAAAATGCTTGAGTAAAGTATGGGCAACTTCAGTAAAACTGAGATCTTTTTCATAAGCCGGCGGAAAGAGGAAAAAATCTCCCGGCCCCAGTTTGTAATTGCACCAGGCTATGGAATAAAGCACATAACCGCTTTTTACTCCCTCATGATCAGGATGATCTCTTCTGAAAATTCTGTATCTGGAGGCAGCTGTTGCATACATTTCCTCTTTTTTGTAAGTATCAGCTATTCTGAGTTTTGCAGTAGTTGCATATAAAGAGGTGGGATATTTTTTTCTGAGAATATTAAAGATTTTTCTGGCTTCTTCATAATATTCGTCTTCAATGGTTTTTACTCCATATTTGTAGATACCGGAAGGTGATTTCATGGCATTGGCCGGGATAGTTACTTCTCCTCCAGATAAAGTACAAGCTGAAAAAAACAACACAGTTAATATTGAGAATTTAAAGATTATTTTCATAATAGTTCCTAATTACAGTTTTTGCCCGTTTCAAAACAGGAGTATTTATCCGAAATCTTTGATTTTGATGCAAATAGTGATTCCAGGGAACAGTAGTTGATATTTCTGGGAGCTAAATAAAAAACCGTGAGTAATTGAATGTCTTCTGTTTTGTTTATGAAAATTCAGGCAAAACTGATAATGGTAATAATAGCAGATTTGCTTTTTAAATCCAATCAGTGATTATTGCTCTTCAAGTTCAACTTCTGTGGCCTGAATTGGTTGATTCATAAGTGTTTGAAAAATTGAATCGGAAATAAGCATTCCCTGAACTGTCAAGCCAATTCTGTCCTCATCAACCCATATATAATCCTTTTCCAGTAAATTTTCCAATTTTTTTGAACTTAAACAGGAATTAACCAGTTTATCTCTTCTTAATCCTGAACTCAATCTCATTTCAGTCATCACTCTTTCTTTGTAGATTTCAAAATTGTCGAGAATTTCATACTCATCTGTCAGAACTGAATTCGATCGTTTTTTATTTCGGAAATCTATTTTCAAATATTTCCGGGGAGGAAAAAAATTGTACCACCGTTTTTTGTTCCACCTTGATCCGGCTGCAGCACCCATGCCTATGTAATTATAACCAAGCCAATAACCCAGATTGTGTACAGATTGAAAACCTGGACGAGTATAGTTTGAAATCTCATATTGGATAAAGCCGTTTTCAATCAACTGTTCTCTACCTTCTAAATAAAGTTTAATCCACTCCGTTTCTGTTTTGGAAATTTTGCGACCGCGGCTTTCGTCTTCGTAATATTTGCACCCCTTTTCAATACCTAGACCATAAAAGGAAATATGATCGGGCGAAAAAGTGCATAATTTGGCAATGCTCTGCTTTTGAATATCAGCAGGGTTCCCTGGAAGACCAAAAATCAAATCGAGATTATAATTATTAATCCCGGAGCCTTGAATCAGAGTCACTGCTTTTTCAACCTGGTTTGCATCATGCCTTCTTCCCACTTCTTGTGGATTATGCAAAGTCTGAACTCCCATGGAAAGTCTGTTGATCATGCTTGCATCAAGATAGTTGATCAGTTTTGTGTTCATATTCTCAGGATTTAATTCCATGGTAAATTCACGCAAATTGGAAAGATTGTATTTGGTAGCCAGTATGTTTTCCAATTTGTTTAATAAAGACAGTGGAATCAATCCTGGATTACCTCCTCCAATATAGATGGAAAAACACTTTTGATCAGTTACCCAGGATGAATAATAATCCATTTCCCTTTCCAGTTGCACCATGTATTTTTCTACAAATGTCCTTTCAAATTTTATTCTGGGAAAGGAACAATAGGAACAAAATGATTTGCAAAAAGGAAAGTGAATATAGATTGAAAAATTTGAAGATGATTTCATTTAAAATAATTTAAAACAAGAATTTTGTCGTATTTACCAGACAATAAACCTTTGTTATTGATTACCCCTAATTGGCTTTATTCGATTTATTGAGTTTGAACGAGACTATAACCGGAAAGAAAATAAGAAGAAATCAGGAAATTAGCTTTGAACCTTATTTATCTGAGCATTCTTCATCATTTTCTCTGTTTCCAGTGGAACATCTGAAATTGCATTCATCTACAGTAGAAAGATAATCTCTGCATTCACAGATACATTTGTCGGCCAAGCCTTCACTTTCGTCTCCCAGCCTGATACAGATAAAACCTTTATCACAGTTTGCACCTGAATCCGCATCAGTACAACCGCTGTCATCACTGCACTTTGTTGAACAATATTGTGCTGTTTTGAGATCAGTGCTGTCGCTTGTGCTGCCGCCTACAATGCAATTACCATTGGAGTCCTTGGGGCAGGTCTGCAATACACAAATGCGATCGAGACACTCTGGAGCTTCAGCATTAATTACCTTTACACCTGCACCTGCAGTTTCATCGTCAAATCCGACAACACAATAACGACCAAGATCTGTTTCTTCACATCCAGTATTGATCAATATGAAAAATGAAAGGGTAATCAAAACAAAAAATGTGGTTAATCTTTGCATTTATTCCTCCAAAATTAGTAACTTGAAATGAGGCGCCCTGTTACACGGATTGAATACGACCGGTAACAGATAAAATAATAAATCAGCTACAGTTTATGCTTTCCTGCATTTAAGTCAATAAAAATATATTTTGTAACGGATAAACCGTCA
>JAWLEA010000126.1:0-10286 GCA_041686345.1 Polyangia bacterium
AAACAGTAATTCTGACTTCCACCAGAAAATTGAAAAATGGCAGCAAAATAAGATTTAAAAGTAAAAAATCGGATTAATTAAATTTTTTTCACCCTGGAATACTCTTGATTAATATTGGAGCAATTTCTCTCATCATGGTTTTTTCTAAACCGCTCTTGCCAAGAAACCGGTTATTTTCAAACATTAATTTCCCCAATCATCAGATCAATTTCCTTCGGAGTTGATATTTTTATGTGGATGTAAGTTTATATGAATATAGCAAAATTTTCCGTCAAACAACCTGTTTTGGTAAACCTGCTCACTCTTTTCATCTTGTTTGCCGGTTACATGTCTTTGCAGCGTTTGCCTCGGGAAGCCTTTCCTAATATTACCGTAGGCAGAATTAATATCAGAGCATTTTATCCAGGGGTATCTCCTGTTGAAATGGAATCTCTCGTAGGAATAAAAATAGAAAGAGAAATCAAAGATATCAGGGGAATAGAAAAGATGACCATCTTTTCTGAAGAGGGAATTTTGAATGTCGTTGTGGAAACTCTGGAAGATTTGCCTGAGTCCGAGATTTCCCGTATTGGCCTGGATATTCAGGCTGCAGTGGGAAGAATTTCTGATTTTCCCAGTGATATGGATAAACCTGTTGTTCAAGTCGCCAGAATGGAGGTTCCTGTTATATATCTGGGGCTCAACTCAAGTCTGCCGGAAATGGATACAAGAGAAATTGCCAAGGATATTCGAGATCAACTTGAAGACATGGATGATGTTTCCACTGTGGAAGTTTTTGGTTTGCGAGATCTGCAAATTAAAGTGGAGGTGGATCCGGACAAAATGAAGGGTTATAATCTTACCCTCCAGCAGATAATGGGGATTATTGAAGCCCATAAGCAGGATATACCGGGAGGTTCAGTCAAACTCAAAAAGGGAGAGTATTTGATCAGAGTACTTGGCAAGAAAACTTCAGCTCGAGAGATTGGAAATTTAATCGTCAGAGCGACAAAGGGAGGAGTTATAAGGATAAAAGATATTGCCAGTGTTAGTCGGGGCATGGTTGATCCTGTCACAGTTGCAAGAGTTCAAGGGAAGCGCTCCATTTATTTCATCGTTAATAAAAAGCAGGAAGCTGATGCAATAAAATTATCCTATAAAGTAAAAGATTTCTTCAGTGAATATTTAAAAAATGCTCCGGAAGGTCTCGGAATAAAATATCTTTTTGAGGCAGCTGATTTTATCAAAGCCAGACAGAACACATTGATATCCAATGGTGTTCTGGGATTGATACTGGTTGTGATCCTTCTCTTTATTTTTCTTTCCTTCAAGACAGCACTAATGACTGCTCTGGGTATTCCCATCGCTTTCATGGGTACCTTCATTGTGATGCATTTTATGGGTATCACTTTTAATATGATGTCCATGTTCGGGCTCATAATTGCATTGGGGATGATTGTTGATGATGCCATAGTCGTGGTTGAAAACATATATCGATACCTGATGCAGGGAATGGATCCCAAAAAAGCAGCAGTAAAAGGGGCCAATGAAGTTTTTTGGCCGGTAATCGGGTCTGTATCCACTACAGTTGTAGCTTTTTCTACTTTGACTTTTATGCCAAAAGTCATGGGGAAAATGCTGTCAATTATTTCTATTGTTGTGGCTATCGCTCTTACTCTTTCTTTGATTGAAGCATTGTTTGTTCTTCCTTCTCATATGGCTGATTTCATGAAAAAGAGAAAGGTGAAAAAGCAAAAAGGGGGAGAAGAAGATAGTGCTGAAGCAGCCTGGTTTTTGACAATGAGACGCGGATATACCTGGCTGCTTGAATTAATTACCAGATTCTGGCCCCTATCCATAGTCTTGTTTTTCTTTGTGTTGGGATACACTGTTTATTTTGCCAAAACCAATATGGAATTTGTTCCTTTTCCTTCCCATACTATTCGCCGGGTTACCTTTAACATGGAGACTACTTTGGGCAGTAAACTGGAACATACGGAAGCAGCAGCAAAAGTTGTTGAGAAATATTTTGCGAAGGCTGAAGATACAGAGGTGGAATCTTTTTATTGCAATGTAGGCTCATATATTGAACGGGGAAAAGTTACTCTGGGCACTCATTTGATGCAATGTAATGTAAATTTCTATGAAGATGGAGAAACCTATCCTCGCAAGCCTATGGATATGGTGAATAAATGGCGTAAGCAGATTAATGAACTTAGCGAAGTTGAAAATATAAATCTGGTATTGAAAAGGGCAGGGCCTGCTTCCGGAGATCCGATCGATATTCAGGTTATGGGCAAGAATTATGATAAACTTGGAAGACTGGCTGCAGAAATTCGTAATTTTGCTGCCAAAATCGAAGGGGTGACAGATGTGAATACAGATCTGGCATCCGGAAAAAGAGAGATACAAGTAGATATAGATCAGGACAGGGCTGCTGTTTATGGTTTTAACCCCGCAGTTGTCGGGATGATGATTAGAAGAGCATTCGCCGGAGGTATTGCTTCGAAAATTCAGGAAGAAGATGAAGATATCGATGTAGTAGTGCAATACCCTGAAAACAGAAGAAGATCCATTAGTGAAATTGAAAATATGAAGTTGGTTTCCCCGGTCACGGGTAAAAGAGTTCCTTTCAGAGCTTTCGGCAAATTGAATGCGGGCAGAGGCCCGGGAAGACTTATCAGAATTGATACCAAGAGGGCTGTTTCCGTTTATGGTGAAATAGATCCAATGGTAACCAATGTAACCAGGGTAAACAATGAATTAAAAAAATACACAGACAAGTTGCTAGCAGAAAATCCCGATATTAAAATCCATTATAGTGGAGAGACTGAAGTTTCTGAAGAGCTTTATTCTTCATTAATGATGGCTATGATTATTGCTTTCATGAGTATTTACATTATTTTGGCTACTATTTTTGGAAGTTTTCTGCAGCCCTTTATTGTACTCATGGCTGTACCTTTCGGGGCTGTGGGAGTTATATTTGGTTTGAACTTCCATGGATTGCCTATATCCATGATGGGAATGATGGGAATGGTGGCTTTGCTGGGAGTTGTAGTAAATGACAGTCTGGTAATGGTTGATTTTATCAATAATGAAAAAGACAAAGGGAGCAGCACCAAAATTGCTGTTATTGAAGGCGGCAAGTTAAGGTTGAGGCCGGTACTCCTTACAACCATTACCACCATCTTTGGTCTTGCACCTATGGCAGCCGGGATATTGGGCGGAGAGGAATTTCTGGAACCAATGGCTATTTCGATGGCTTGGGGCTTGGGATTTGCGACAACCCTCACTTTGTTCCTGGTTCCATCAATATATTTGATGATTGATTGGTTTAAAAGTAAAGGTGCCAGTTTGAAAAATTTGCTCAAAAAACTTTTTTACAAGAAAAAAACAATAATAAGTAACAAAGTTGATCAAGAGAAGGAAATAAAAAAAATACAGAGTGATGTTGAAGAAACTCATAATAAGCTCAAGTACAACGATTCAAAAAAAGAAGACAAAAAAAATAATCAAGACTCCGAAGAGAATGAAAACAAGTAAAAGTGAAAGATTTCAGGTGATAATATGTTACTAAAAATTATAATGAGTTTTTTTTTGATAGGAGCAAAGCAGACAAACCCAAAAATGGAACATGATTCCCAAAAGATGGATGTGCAAAGTATCTTACAACAGGCAATCAAGGGCAATCGGGACCTTAAAACAACCAGATTGTCTATCAAACAAAAAGTTGAAGCTCAAAAAATGGCCGAGGCAAAATATGATTTTCAACTTTCATCCGATTTAAGTGCAGTAGATATGACTGCTACACCTGTAGAAGGCAGTTTTATGACTGTAACCGAACAGCGGGAATATGGTCTGGAAGCTGGAATCTCCAAGTTAATTCAGTCAGGAGGGATGGTTTCCTTGCAATTTTCTTCCAAAAACACTGAGCAGACAATGGAAGTAGATACTGGGCAGACCGGTCCCATGAATATCTCCACAACAACCTTTCAAAACAAATTGAATCTGGTGATCAGCCATCCACTACTTAAAGGATTTGGTGTAGATGTAAATCAAGCTGAAATAAAAAAGGCTCGGTTGTCAAAAGAGGTCGAAGTAATCAACCGCAGGGTGAAAGCTCAGGGGATTATCAGAGATGTTTTGATTTCAGCTATCGATCTCGATTTGGTATATCACCAATACAAGCTCTTGCAGGGAAGTCTCAAAATAGCTAAAGATCAACTCGAGGATACAAAATTGCTTTTGGAAAATGGTATGGCCAAACAGTCTGATTATCTGGCGGTAAAGGCGAATGTTGCCCAGAGAAAAGTTGAGATCATCAAATTGCAATCCGGGCTGCTGGCCAGTTCCTTAAAACTGAAAAAAAGCCTCGGTATGAACTTGAAAAAAAAACCATATTTATTGAAACCGGTTATTAATGTTGACTTGGACAGATACAAAAAACCGGAAAATTTTCTTCAAAAAGCAGTTGCTCGTTCTTTGCAGTTAAAGATTATGGACAAGGAGATAAAAAAAATAAATCAGGATTTGAAAGTAGCCAATAACCAGTTGTTGCCTAGTCTTGATCTCACTCTTGCAGCTGGTCCTTCCGGAAACAGCACTGAGTTTGGGGATTCTTTGAAAAAGATGGTTACTTTTGATGCTTTTACAGTATCCGGTAATCTTTCTTTCAAGTATTCCATAGGTCAAACCGGAGCAAATGCTGCTCTTCAAACCTTGGAGCATGCCAGAGACAGTATTGAGATTAGCAAAGATGATTTGGCTCAGGCTATTGTCATGTCAGCTATCTTGGCCAAAGATTCTTGGCAAAGTGCTCAAAAAAGATATAAAGCAGCCAAGATTTCGGTAGATTCTTCAGAGGAACATCTCAAAAACGAAGAATTGCTTTATAAAAATGGTAAAGGAACCTATCATTCAGTTATGCTGAGAATGCAGGAACTGGATATGGCCAAACTCTCAATGATGCAGGCCAAGCGGGATTTAACCGCTGCTAAAATTCAGATTCTTACCCTCGCCAATAAATTGCTGGATACTTTTAGTCTTCAACTTATACAGTAATTCCCACAATAATTGCAACAATCTACCTGAATATCTTCAGGGAAATATACAAAGACAAGGAAAAAACGGCAGGTTGTGTTATAATAATCTGCATGAAAATTTGTACAATTTCTTTACTAATTGTTCAATTTCAATAAAACCATATTTACACCAGTTTGTTCAACTTGTTCAAAATGGATACATTAAAGAATTTTGCAGCAGGTCAAGCTTATGAAGTGCTTGAGGCAACCCTTTCAATATTATGCGGATTTCAAATAAGTTTTTTTCAATAAAATTTTTCATCTTGTTGTTGTCAATAGTTTTACTTTCATGTTCTGACGGTACACAGGAACTTTGTGGCAATGGAGCAATTGATCACAATGAGCAATGTGACAGTGATAACCTCAACCAGGAAAGTTGTGAAAGTTTGGGGTATACCAGCGGAGTTCTTTCTTGCAGGTCAAATTGCACCTTTGATTATTCCGGTTGCAAAGATTTTCAACCAAATTGTGGCAACAACGTTGTGGATGCGGGAGAACAATGTGATGGGGATGATTTGCGTGGAATAACATGTTTTTCTTTTGGTTTCAGTGGAGGTTATCTAAATTGCAATGAAAATTGCAAATTCGATACTTCCAGTTGCTTGGGTAATTGTTCCGAAACCTGCATAATTAACACAAAAAAATGCGAAGGGGATATTTTATATGAGTGTGAGGAGACTATAAATTGCAATCAATGGACTGAGGTGGAGAATTGTCTTGAAAGCAACAAACAATGTATTGAAGACAGTTTTGGTAATGCCATGTGTATGAGAGAGTGCGAAGGGAGCTGTCTTGAAGAAGGGGCTGTTACTTGTTCAGAAGATTCCAAATCTGTAAAAACTTGTGTCAAGGACGAGGAGCTTGATTGCTTGGTTTGGGAATATGAGGATTGTGGCAATGGTTTTTGTGTTTACGATGAGGAAACCAATTCGGCACAATGTGAAGATGATTGTGTTGATGAATGTGAAATTGTTGATGATTCTACAACCTTAAAATGTAATAATCAGGAAAACAGGGTTGAAATTTGTCATCAGGCTAGCAGCGGTTGTAATTTCTGGGATTCCTATTCTCAATGTGAAAACGGAGAATACTGTAATCCTCAGATTAATGAATGTGTACAGCAGGGAAATGGTGATACTTGTGAATCATCTTTATATATCAAGCAATTCCCCTATACTCTTGACGGCAGTAATATTTCGACAGCGTTCAGCGATGATGCTACCGGTTTATATCACGGTTCAAATTGCGGTAATGAAACTGCAGGAGTAGATCATTTTTTATCCATGTATCTTGAAAAAGATGAATCTGTTCTCATTTCAAATAATGGATCTGCCAGTTTTTTATTTAGATTGATGAGCAATTGTGAATCCGGCAATTTATGTCATGCTTGGGGAATGTCAGAGTTATTATTTACAGCTCCTGAATCAGATCTTTATTATATAGTTTTTGAGCCTGATCTTTATTCTGTTTCACTTGATTTCGAGATTTATATAGACAAAGTTCCAACTTTATCTACAGGTGATAGTTGTTGGCCTGATAATAATTATGGTGTTTGTCCTCCTGAGGATTATTGCGGATCGGATCCGCAAGCGAGCACCGGATTTTCCTGTCAGGCAATTTCTCAGGGTAATAATTGCAGTATGGTTCAGCAGGCTCTCGAAGGAAACAATCAAGGCTCGCTACAGGGGATGGAAGATAATTATGATTTTGAAATTTATCCTTCCCAATCAGTAGAACAGGTTTGGATTTTTTCTCCGTCCCAAAGCGGAACTTGGCTTTTGACCATGGAAAAATTTGAATTTTCCCACAATTTTTATCTGACTGATATTTGTACAGAGGATGCTACTCCTTTTGATAACGGCAGCAGCGACGGTTCCTCTGATATCAACAATCTTGTGTTTTTGCCTGACAACAGCACTATTTATATTTTTGCAGAAAAATCAACACCTCCTTATTCCCAATATGATCCTTACAATTATAATCTTCACATTCTCAGAATTACAGAAACGGAAGCCGGTTTATGTGATGATTCCCGAGATAACGATCTTGATGGCCTGATAGATTGTGAAGATCCGGATTGTTTTGGGGATTCAACTGCCTGTTTTACAGAAAATATATGTAATGACGGCAATGATAACGATCTTGACGGATTAATAGATTGTGAAGATCCAGATTGTCAACTTTCGGAAGCCTGCTTGGAAAAACGTGGGATTTATGAACTTTTTGAAGAAGAGGATGTTCCCGATCTAGAAGGTTACAGGCTTATTTTTACTCCAGTTGGTAATCTTGATTATGAACTTGAGGTTACAAATGATGCCACCTTTTTTGTTGAGCCGGGACAGGGAGGGACAACAGTAATTGTTCTGGATGACTATCTCTATAATTTCAGTCTACCTTTTACTTTCCCTTTTTACGGTTTTGAATACTCCAATGTGTTTGTTTCTTCAAACGGATGGATGAGTTTTTCGGATCCAGGAAGTGATACCCCTTTCGAATCTATTCAATTGCTTTTTTCAAATCCGATAATTGCTGTAATGTGGGATGATCTTAAATGGATAAACTATGGGGATTTATTTCATATTGATTGGGGTCAGTATTCCGGTATCTCTTATTGGGCTTTTACTTTTTATAATCGCGAATATAACGAACCTCTTAACCGATTGTGGGCACAGGTTGTTTTATTTGAGGATGGAAAGATAAGGATAGATTATCTGGAGAATGGAATCAGTGATGGCTTGGCAGGCATTGCCGCTCCAGGAAACGATCCTGTTCCAGACGCCACAGATTTCGTAACTAACTAGTTCTATGTTTTTTTTGTCTGTGAATGAGTTTTGATTTTTTTGATTTTTTTTTGATTTTGTGAATATTTCCTGAAAGAAATTGAGGTCTGGTTTTTCTCCCCAGCCTTTTGTAATCCGAGTCAATTATTTTTTTAACTGAGTATTCATTGAGACCTTTTATTTTAACCAGATATTCATGAATAAAAGTAGCCATCCTATTGAGAGAAAAGGCATGGGTTGCATTGGTCTGTTGGTAAAGCCAATTGGAAAAATTATAGAAATTGTGAAAGACAGAATGATTTTCCCAGATCAATTTTACACTGTTCTTAAAGTTGCCACTGTTTGATACTATTTTCCAAAACCTGGCAAAACGCTTCAGGGTTTGCATTTCAAGAAAAGAAATGTCAGAGGTTTCCAATATTTCATAGGGTGGTTCCGGATTGAAGACCATTCCATATTTTTGACTATGACGACCGATTACAGTGCCTCTGAGTTTTTTGAGGATTCCAACCTGTATTTCTTCTACTCCGGAGTTATAAAGCAGATCAAATCCTTGAGCAAAGCTGGTAATATCTTCCCCGGGCAAACCCACGATCAAATCAGAATGAAGATGAATTACAGGTAAAGAATTAAGAAATACAAGGTCTTTTAGAATACTTTCATTTCTGTTGTATCGTTTGATCCTATGGTTTACTTCTCTGTTAAAAGATTGGATGCCGGCTTCAATCTGGATGGTAGTGTGTTTAAAGGAAGCCAGGATGCTTTTTAATCTGGTGGGGATAATGCCGGGAACCAATTCAAAATGCAAAAACAAGTCTCGATTGTCTCTGGCCAGGAAAAAATCCAAAACTTCGTAAGCTTGAGCCAGGGCTATATCTCGATCAAGGAATTTGAAGGTCCTGCATCCTCGATCATATAATTTGCCAAGATTTTTGATGAATTTTTTCCGGTTGAATTGGCGAACTTTTTTATCCAGGGAAGAAAGACAGAATTCACAGGAAAAGGGACAGCCCCTTGAGCTTTCAACATAGATAAAACGTTTTTCAATGTCCTCTTGAGAATATAAATCATAAGGAAGTTCAAGAGCTTGAAGGTCGGGTTTTGGAGTTTTAATTACCTTTGAGGCAGGGGGATTGCCAGTCAAAATTTTGCGACACAAATTGGAAAAAGGGATTTCACCCTCATTTGTAATGAGATAATCACAATTTTCCAACAATTGTGTGCCTTTGTACTCATAACTGACTTCCGGTCCTCCCAGGATGATTTTAATTTCCGGCCTCAGTTTATTGATGCTTTTAAGCAAAGAAAGAACAATATTTCGGTTCCAGATATAAACCCCGATCCCTATTATTACAGGTTTTGCAATTACAATATCTTCCAGAACTTCACTGATTTTTTGATTAAGATTATATTCTTTGATGGTACATCGATCTTTATTTTCCCCAAGATTAGCTTTTAAATATCTTAAATTCAGGGCAGGGTGGAAATATCTGGCATTGAAAGCGATAAGTAGAATATCTGGCATGAGATGAGGGGGACAACCTGTAAAGTGGTAATGGTGTGGAAAAAGGGGTAGGAGTTTAGAAGTGGAAGGAAGTATAAAATCTAAAGGTGGAGGAAGCCCCAAATGCTTCGCTGTAATGAGGTTGATCCTCTCCAAAGGGATCGGAGAGAACTACAGCTTCAAGGGTCATGCTGAACCACCCGTCCCAGAAAAAGTATTTGAGTCCGGCACCAAGCTCAACACTGGAGCCACCAGCAGAGTTGTTAACATCTCCTGTAATTTCATAATTCTGTGATGTTAAACCTGCCTTGAGATAGAAATTGAACTCCTTGTTGGTGAATCCTTCTCCAAATGGATACCACAATAAACCTAGTCCGGCACGAAAGATATTAATTTGATTATAAGAATAATAATCATCTTGGTCATAGTTTGAAACAGACTCCAGATATCCCTGTAATCCCCATCTTTTGTTGAACATAAGGTTCATCCCGATGCCGGCACCTGAATAGGAGTCATTTGTATCGGAAGAGCTGGACCAGAGAAGAGAAAGTTCCCAATGCTTGAGTTGGTCAATTGTTGGGAGATTATCGGGAGCTTCAACTGTTGAAATTTGATTCTGGGGAGGAGTATAAGCTGCAGGTTTGGGAGTACGATAATAGACCTTGTGTTGAGATGATCTTTTGCTGCGTCTCCTTCTGAAGCGTCTTCTTCTTCTTCTTCTTCTTCTGAAGTGTCTTCCTCGATAATTTTGACAGTCACAATCTTCGTTTTGTTGGTTTGCTCTGCAACATTGTTCTTCTTCTATTATGATGATTTGGCTCCATGCTTGGAGAGGAAAGAGCAACAGAGCGAGAAGTAAAAATTGGGAAAATAATTGTTTTTTCATAATCAACCTCCTTGGTTTTGGTCTGATTGTTGCACGCTTCAATTGGTCACCAAGGA
>JAWLEA010000127.1:0-10108 GCA_041686345.1 Polyangia bacterium
AGAGTTACTGCCGGAGCAATTGAAATCTATGAAAAGATTTACTTTGCTACTGCCAAATCTAACATCTTACCCAAATCTTACTCTGTTCTTGACGCTATTGCAGCCACCCTCAAGGCTCACAAACAAATCAAGAAGATCGAAATTCAGGGACACACAGATGATCGTGGCAGCAATTCATATAATATGAAACTCAGTGATGATCGTGCCAATTCTGTCAGGAGTTATCTCATAGACAAAGGTATATCCCCCACCCGCTTAACCGCCAAAGGGTACGGCGAATCAAGACCAATAGATAAACGTCGCACCAAAGAAGCTCGAGCCAAAAACAGAAGAGTTGAGTTCGTAATTCTTGAACGTGGCAAAAAATAGTAATCTGACAAGGGAGTTGCAGACGCGCTCCCTTGCTTTTTCTATGGCTTCTCTCCCCTTCTTTTTCTGAATATCCAATTAAAAAATAAAGTTCCCACTCCCTTAATAATTCCCGTTCCAAAAAGGAAGGTTATCACCTGAATGGGGAATTTTACCTCATCAACTTTCATAACTTCTTGTAATAGTATCAACTATGTCTGCGAAGTTATTCCACGCATCTGAGGCAAATTTCTCATTACAGTCAAAATCCCCCATTCTGGGACAGGAACTAAATATATTATATTTTTAAAAGAATTTTTGTTTGAATTATTTCAAAATATAACCTGTTCTGGTTACAGGCAAATTTCTGATTGATTTATCAGTTGTTAAAAGTTCAAGCATTTCTGAAGGCTTGACCATCATGGTATTAATTTTGTCCAGAACAAATAAAATAATTAATTTTCCATCTTCTTCTCTAATCTGAATATTATCTATTGATTCACTTGCGTTGAATTTACGGATTTTACCTTTTTTATCACGTTTTACTTCAATAAAATTGCTGTTTAAAAGCTCTTGTGCTTTTTGTTCAAGTTGTTCTCTTATTAAAGGATCATAGCTTTGGCTTTGAACCTGATAAGTAATCTTTTTTATCCGTTTGGACAATTTGGATATGCTGTCGTCGAGTTTGACAACTTCGATAAAATCCAGCCAGGTTGGACTGAAAAGGTTTAACTTTTCCAGTAATCCTACCATGTCAGGTTCTTCTTCAAGATGAACTTCTATTAATTCACCCAACCCTGTCTGATGTTGCCCCAAGGCCGGAGTATAACTTAATTTGGGCCTGGGATTATAACCTTGACTGTATTCCAATTTCAAATCAACCGCTTTGAATATTTCAGGAAACATCTCTACCAGATTGAGGTGGGATAAATAGATACCCTGACCTGTTTTGCTGTATTTAACCAAGAAACGGGTTTTCTTTTCTCCCCGGTTTTTCTTTTGCGAAGAAGGTATTTCAAGTTGGTCGATCTCACTCATTATAATCTCATCCAATTTTTGTTCCGATGAAACATTGCAACCAGCACCACAATTATGGCAATTCTGAGCTGAAGAAGAAAAATCGAGGCAAGGACTGAGTGTAATTTCCTGTTTAGCATTTTTGTATTCTCTTTTCAGGAATTTTTTGTCAACTCCACAACTTATATGATCCCAGGGAAGTGGAACATCAAGGTCGAACTCCCTGGTATAAATACTTGGATCAACCTGGCATTTTTGAAAAGCTTCTTCCCATAAATTAACTTGAAAATGGTCTTTCCAGCCATCAAATCTGGCACCGGCTTTATAGGCTGCAAGAATAACCTGCCCCAGTTGTCGGTCGCCTCTGCTGAATATTGCTTCAAGCCAACTCTCTGCAGCCTTGTGAAATCTCAAACCACAGCGTTTTTTATCACCATTTTGAATTATTATCCTCTGCTTTCTCTTTATTTCATCATAACCGGTAAATGGATGCCACTGAAAAGGAGTGTGGGGTTTAGGAATAAAATTAGCAATAGAACAGGTAATTCTGGGAGCTTTTCCTTTGGAGTTCCCTTTTCCCTTAAGAAAAAGTCGATGGCCAAGTTCTGGAATCAACTCCAAATCTTTATCTTTTTCAAAGGGAAGCCCCAGCATAAAATAAAATTTGATTCTACTCCAACCTAATGCTGAAACCTTGGCTGTTGTATCCAGCAGATCTTTTTCGGTTACATTTTTATTGATAACATTTCTCATTCTTTGAGAAGCTGCTTCCGGGGCAAAAGTTATACCTCCACCTCTGCCGGTTCTGATTCCCTTGAGGACTTTTTCTGAAAGATTATAGGCACGGAGAGAAGATATCGCTACTGAAACATTTTTTTCCGATATACGGTCAGTGATTTTTGGCAGAAATTCATCAAAACCAGGATAATCCAAGGTTGAAAGAGCAGTAAAGGAGATTTCTTCATACCCATATTCTTCCAGAAATTTTTCAACCTGTTCATACATTTTTTTGGGCGTATGTTTACGAAAAGGTCGGTAGATGAAACCGGCCTGGCAAAACCTGCATCCCTGATTACACCCCCTGGCAATCTCCAGGGCTGCTCTACGGAATACTGCATCATAGGGTACCGGAACCCCTGATATAAAAGGCTGTTCATCAAAATTTTCACATCTGGCCGGGTAAGCCAATATTTCCGATTTGGCAGAAACTACAAGTTTGGATTTCTCATTTTTGACTACTTCCATTAGATTAGGAGCATAAATAGAAGGGTGACTGGCCAGAATTTTGATCCTCTTCCATCTGTTATATCCTTGTTTTCTCAGTTCTTTTTCCCTCTTCATATATTCAATAATCAAATCTTCCCCGTCTCCAACCAGAAAAAGATCAAAAAAATCCGCCAAGGGTTCGGGATTAACTGTCATTGGACCACCGCCAACAACTATTGGTTCATCATCTCTCCTGTTTTTCGCTAAAAGAGATATTTTTCCCCTTTCCAGAATTGCCAGTATATTTGAGTAATTAAGTTCATATTGCAGGGAAAACCCCACAGTGGGGAAATTGCAAAGAGGAGTCTGACTTTCCAGAGAAACCAGAGGAAGATCAGCTTTGGTTAATTCTTTCTCCATATCTGGCCAGGGAGTAAAAACTCTTTCCAGAGACAAATTGGGAAGTGAATTAACTTTTTCATATAAAATGCTCACACCGAGATGAGACATTCCTATTTCATATACATCGGGAAACGCCAAAGCAAAGCTGGTTTCTACCTGCTCAGGTTTTTGGGAATGGGAACCTCTTTCACCCCCAAGATAACGCCAGGGTTTTCTGACTGAAGCAAGTATTTTATCATAGATATGTTTCATTTTTCACCATCTGATTATCAGAAAAAATATTGTGTTTACAAAGGTATTTTGCATATCTCAATCCGCTTCAGCCTCATCCAATACACACAAGGCAAAAGGAAGGCTTTCCTGAGGCCACACAATTGTACCCTGAATTCAAATTCTGCCATTGTGCAAATGAAACAAATAAAGATACTGGAATGGTTTAATCTTTTTTTACTTTTTTATGATTTTTTTCTGATAATAGGTTTTTTTCTTGTCGGATGAGCTTCTGGAAACAGACCAGATAAGTTTTTTTATAAGATAATTCCCTTTGGATTCATATCCCCTTGCAATAGCAATTTTCATGGATCCTGAAGGCTTTTTGTCTCCTTTAAGTTTCTTCTTTTTTGATATCAGATTAATTTTATTTTTACCTTTCTTCAGAGATTTGGTGATAGGATAAACCACCTGACCATCATTGGAATAAATTCTTTTGACGAATTTTCCATTGATCATTAAATCAATATCATAACCGATATTTGCTTTTGCGGGTTTAGGAAAACTCACCAGATAAAATTCTGTTGCTTTGGGATCAACCTTGGAATCTTTGGAATCTTCTTTGTTTTCATCACTTTTTTCAGGATTGAAATTATAACCTTTGGCGATCAAATAAATATTGCCTTTTTTATCGAATTTTACAGTAACTCCTTTTAGTACTGTGTCTACTATCAGATATTTTGACAGATCCATCCCGTTGAGAAATACCTTCTTTTTTGCTTCAGCACTGGAAGAAAAGGTAAGAGTTGATACTAAAATAATAAAAATAACAGTAATTGTTTTTGAAAAAATGTTGTTCATAACAAATTTTCTCCTTTTATTAATAATCTCAAGTTGTTAATAATGCAATTCTTGAGTTGACGGTTAATAGAATAATATTTCTGCATGAGTATAGCAGAAATCATTAATATTCGCATTTTTCGATTAAAATATTGTGATGTCTGTGGCTCTTGTTTTCAAATATCATTGTTTTCATCTGCAAACAACAGCTTTTAATTTGACTAAATTACAGAGGCTTTATTCAATTTGATTCAGAAGAGACAACAAATATATTACCTTTGCAGATGCACCAGAGTTTCAAAATGAGGTGTATGTGGAAACATATCAAAACCTGCTATCCGAATTATTCTAAAACCTGATTTTCTTAGTCTTTCAATATCTCGATGAAGGGATGAAACTGAACAGCTCATGTAGATAAGATTTTTCACGGTGCTCTGATTAATCGATTTGCACAATTCATCTTTGAGTCCGGATCTGGGGGGATTTAGTACAATAGTGCCAAATTTTTCTTTATTGAAAAGATCTTTGATAAAATTTTGGTTTCTGGCATCCATTTCAATAAAATTAACCGTAGACTCCCTGGATTTTGCCAGTTTAACAGCCACCCCTTCTCTTTCCACCCCGGTAACCCTGTGACCTTTATTGGCAAGTGCCAGAGCAATTGGACCAGCACCACAAAAAAGATCAAGAATTTCTTTTGACTCAGTCCCTGCCCAGTTGACAATTTTAGTATAGGCCTTGTCTGCTATTTCCAGATTTATCTGAGAAAAACCAGTGGAATTCACTCCATAATCAACTAACGGGGTTGATTCAAGCAAATATTCCTTGCCGAAAATTGTATATTCCCATTCGCCAACCAGTCTGTTTGTTTTTTGAGGATGAAGATTGATATTAATCCCTTTAACAGAATCTATTTTACTCATTTGCAGAAAAATATCCTTTTCCAAATCTGATATTTCTCTGAAAACTACAAAAGTGAGATGAATTTCACCGGCAGAATTGATTTTAAGAAAAACAGAACGAACCAGTCCTGTTTCCCTGAGTTCATTGTATGGTTCAAGTTGGTGAATTATAAATTGCAAAGGAGTATATAATTTTTGCAGACTTTTGTTTACCACGGGACAACGATCTAGAGCCATCAAGGTGTGAGAACCTTTTTGATAACCACCAAATATTTTTTTTTCGGAGTTATCTAGTCCTGCTACCAGTTTGGTTTTTGAACGATATCCTAAAATTTTTGGTGATTTATAAAACTCTGTTTCCCTGTGGAATAATTCTTCAACTTTAGATTTTTTCCAGGCAACTCCCGATTCATATTTGAGCCCAATACCCGGACATCCACTGCATTTGGGAAAAATATCGCACCTGGTAGCAACTCTGTTATCTCCTGAATTTTGCAATTCTGAAAGTTCACAAAAAAAACGAGGGTGATGCTGACTGACGGCAACCACTTTTACCACCGCCTGATCCCCGGGATAAAGCTTTGAAACAATACATTCCATCCCATTAATGAAGGTTTTTCCCCTCCATTCGGAATCAAGATCATCTATTTTAACAAGTAATTTTTTTCCTACTTTGATATCAGTTGCCATTTCTTACAATTCCCATTTTTTAATCGGACTGGATCAAACCATGTTAGTTCCCCTCCCAGCATAGGGGTTATTAGACGGAGAAGAAGCTGATTTCAGATGCGCGGAGTAACTGCACAGACATAGTAGATATTATTTCAATGTTCTCTCGATAAAACTGTTTTAATCTATCCTGTTAAAATAAACAGAATTTTTGTAATTAATATAAAAGTGTCTGACAATAACATTTATGATAGCTGCCATTGGTACTGCAACCAAAGCCCCCCAGAATCCCCATATAATACCGAATCCAATCAGGGCAATAACTACTATTGCTGGATTCAGCCCAACTGATTTGCCCAGAACATTTGGGGTTATAAAAAAAGCATCAAGAGTCTGAACCAATGAAAACACAAAAATAACCCCGAGTATTTTTGTCCAGCCACCATCGAGCAGAGCCATGCTCATGGCAAGCAAGAAACCTATAAAAGCTCCGACATAGGGAACAAATGCCAAAAAACCTGTTATAAGTCCTATGAAAAGTGAAAGAGTAATCCCAACAAATGAATATCCTGCTGAATACAAAAATCCCAGAATCATCATTACAACAATTTGTCCTCTGAGCCAGGATGAAAGTGTATCGTTGAGCCCATGAGACATGGTGTTGAAGTTATCCCAATGTCTGGGAGGAATTAATCTACCGGGAATTCTTTTGAGCTTTTCAAAATCTCTCAAAATAAAAAATGTAAAAAAGGGAATAACAAAAAGAGTCGTAACAAAAGAAAAGATGAAGAAAGTTCCTACAGCAGCAAAATTTGCAATCCTTCGAAGAGGAACATAGGCTTGGCTTGCTATATCACTAAGATCCTGACTGAGTCTATCAGTAATGGTATTGGCTGTTTCTCTTAAATTTGGTAATCTGGTCTTGAAAGTACTTTCAATCCAGGGTATAGCCCAATTTTTAATCTGATCACTGTATCCTGGTATTTTTCCAATAAAAACTTTTAGTTCTTTTGCCAGCAGGGGCACAATAAAGATTATAAAAACAGTGAATAGAGCTATTACCAGCAATAAAATAATCAAGATTCCCAAGGTTCTGGGAATCTTTTTCTTTTCCAGGTAAGAAACCAGAGGGTTACAGAAAAATGCAAGGGCAAAGGAAATAATGAGAGGAATAAGCAGGGGCAGGAGAAGACTCAAAAAGGAAAGTATAATATAAATAAACAATCCGATGAAGGCAATTTGAACATAAAGATGAGTTCGAGCAGCCGAACCAAATCCATATTTTTTGGCCATAATTATTCATCCAGTTTTTTTCGCATCATGATTCTGCGCTTTAATAAAACACTTTTTTCAATTTTAAACTTGGAAAAATAAGGATAATGATCAGGTTCATCAATAAGAACTGCATGTTCTCCAGGCTCAAGTTTTACAGGTCTTCTATTCAACTCCAGACCTATTCCCATGTATTTCCCATCTATATAAACCCTGGCCTGCTTGGGAAGATTAAAAAAAGCAATTCCTTGCCGGCTTTTGACAGTTTTTATTCCGGTACAGGCAGAAAAAAAGGCTGTGAGTATTATAATTATCGAAAATAATTTAAGGGGTTTGTTCATGGTTTGGGTTTTCCAATTTTTCCTGTTCAATATTTATTTGGTAGTAACCGGGTTTTATTTGTTTGATGTCATATCTGAGGTTTTTGCCAAAATATAATCCTTTGAATAATTGATTACCTGTACGACTAATATTGTATTCCACTTCAAATTCTTCATTATTAAATCTGTAAGTTGAAATACCCAACAACGAAGGCTCCTGCATCGCAAGCAATTTGGCTATTCTGACCAACTGACTGGAATTGGCTGTAGTTTTGAAAGAGACTTTCAGGGATTTTGTATTTTTAAGATTCAACAAGGTTGACATTTCAGTTGGGAAATTTGAAAAAATCATATTGAGTTTTGGGGAGGTTACAGAAAACTCTTTAACTTTTCCTTTATTTCTCCTGATCTTGTACTTGACTACATAGTTGGATTCATTATTTTTGGTTTTCTGTTTTTTTAAAAGAATACCTATGCAAAAATCAAACTTTTTACACTTTTGTGGCAGTTTTTTGTCGAAAAACTTTAATTCCCATCTGTCATTTCTGAATAGAATTTCCACATCCCTTCTGTTTGGTTTAACAGGACTTTCTTTCAAATAAAATGTAACATGTTGTTTTTTTGACTTTTTCCCCATCAAGATTTTAATATCTCTTACCAGTCGGGAGCGAGCGATTAAATATTCAGCCTTCCAAATTAAGTTGCCTTCTATATCAGTTTTCTTTACAACTTTTGAAATTCCATAAAGATAATTCTTTTTTTTTCGGAGCAATCTACGTTTTATTAACCTTTTCTTCTTTTGAGTTGAAACTGAGTTGAAAAAATCAGCAAAAATCTGATCTATTGTTTTTTTAAGAACTTTTTCAAGTCCATGCGTTCGTATATATTTTGTTTTTGCAGAAATATCAGTTCTTCTGATCTTGATCTCGTATTCTACTTGATCTACTCCACTGAAAAAGATCTGTCCACCTGACAATTGCAAACTAAAAAAAGAGATTAAGAAGTAAATCATAATATTATTAAAATACCTTTTGGTTTTTCAGTTCAGAATTATTCCTTCGGCAATATTAGCAGTTATTTCTTCAACTACTTCGTGGTAATCCATTTCTTCACCCCCAACAGCATAAGACCAGATTACCCCTTTAAGCATTCCTAATAATGAGATAGAGGTAATCCGGGAATTACACCGTCGTACAATCCCCAACTCCATCCCCTCATCAAGAGATTCTTCCAGCCAGTCAGTCAGATATTTATAAAAACTACACAATTTATTGGCAGCATCCGTATCCAGACCTTCAGCTTGACTTACAAAGATGCGGGCAAGATTGACATCTTTAAACAATGGTTTCAAAGTATGAGCTAGATTTATTCGCAATTGCCTCATGACAGATTCGTAATCAGGGACAGGGTTTGTTGACACCGGTTTCATGTTGGTAACAATACTTTCCAGTGCTTCATCCACAATTTCAGCAAAAACTTCTCTTTTGGAATTGAAATACAAATAAAATGTACCTCTGGCTATGGATGCTTCTTTAATGATTTTGGCAATAGAAGTTTGGTGATAGCCTAATTTAGCAAATAATTTCTTTGCAGCCCTGAGAATATCCTGATGTCTATCTCTTTTCTTTTTCATGTTTTTGGATCAAATTAATTCAAATTTGTATAGTTGATATCCCATAAGAAGAGGAGTACCAGGCATTAACTCGCGTTTGGAACTGATTTTCAGGTAGGAACCGTTGGAAGAATTTAAATCTATAAGGAAAATTTGATTATCCAATTTGTTTATTTCCATATGTTCTCCTGAAACATAACCATCTTCAGGATAAGTTATATCACCTTCTTCCCTTCCGATTTTTATCATTTCTCCCGTAAGGGAATAAGCACGACCTACTATTCCTTTGCCTGTTATGAGTTCAAGTCTTCCCCAAACTCCTAGATTTGGACTCCCCAGAATTTTAGTATCATCTTCAGTTGTTTTTTCTTCCTTGATCTTTTTAAACCTGAGGACTTCCGTCCCAATTCTGAATACATCTCCATCATCTATTTCTTCTTCCTGACTTATTTTGAAATAGGTGCCGTTCAAACTGTCAAGGTCGAGTATTTCTATTTTCCCATTGTTGATGAAAACTTTTATATGTTGTGGTGAAAGATAATAATCTTCTTCGAAGTAATCATGAGTTTCTCTTCCGAGAATAGATTCTCCTTCGGGCAGTTCCAATACAGCTTCCTGAGAACCATCGGGCTTTTGAACAATCAATTTGGCAACTGCTTGAGCTTTTGTTTCTTTTGGCTTTTCATCAATTACTTCATTTTGTTTTTCCATGTTTTCTAACTGAATTTTGATGTTATTGCCGCAATTTCCACAGAATTTATTTTCTCGGGGTACTCTGTTTCCACAATTGTTACAGGTAACAAAATTATTCAAATCACCTGATTTGGGTATTTGAGACATATCATCAGCCAACACTGTATCAGCCATTTCTATTTCTTCGCTGCTTTCTCCAGTATTGGCACTATCACCAGAAACCTGGATGTTTCCTTCCTGCATTGAGGATTCTTCTCCAGATGGCGGTGCCCCAGGAGGAGGTGGGAACCCTCCAGGAGGAGGTACTTTTCCACTTTCTGATCCGGAAGATACAGATTTTTTGCCTGCTGCCGGAGGTGGTGCACTTTGGCCTGCTGCTGGAGGCGGTGCTGATGCTGCCGGAGGCGGTGTACCCTGGCCTGCTGCTGGAGGCGGTGCTGATGCTGCCGGAGGCGGTGTACCCTGGCCTGCTGCTGGGGGTGGTGCTGATGCTGCCGGAGGCGGTGTACCCTGGCCTGCTGCTGGGGGTGGTGCTGATGCTGCCGGAGGCGGTGTACCCTGGCCTGCTGCCGGAGGTGGTGCTGATGCTGCCGGAGGCGGTGTACCCTGGCCTGCTG
>JAWLEA010000128.1:0-10056 GCA_041686345.1 Polyangia bacterium
ATCAAAGGTTTCAAATCCATTCATCTTCGGCAGGAATACTATAAAGCACAACCCCTTTGTCAGGAATAATTTTATTTTTCTGTAAATAGTTCCCGTTCCAGAAGTGGTGTTTTTGGCTGGGGAAGAAGTTTACCTCAGATGCGAGGAGTAAATTCGCAGTTAGTTCCCGTTCCAGAAGTGGTGTTTTTTAAGGAGTAGGCACTCCGTACATGGGCCGAACTTCTGGTTCCCGGGGTTCTTGAGGATCTTTTTTAGGTGTTTTCTTATCTGGAACAACAGGAGTATCTGGTTCCCCTGGCTGTACACCGCCACCTTGCTCTTTGCGGGAAGGAGGATTGTCTGTGTCTTCTGAAGGAGTTGTCTGGCTATTGTCCTTCGGGCAGGCAATCAGAGAAGTTGCAATACCGGCACTGATCATTAAATTCTTTGCCCAGGAAGGAAGAGTACCCCGGGAAAAATGTTTCTCAGAGTCAAATCGTTTTTTGTCCTTGATGAACTGGTTGATTTTTTTATGATAACTCATTTTATGCCTCACTTTATGCAATAATAATGCAATTTAAACTCTAGCCATATTAGTTCCCATCCCAAAAATGGATGTCATCGTCTGACGACAGAATTTTAATTGATCAGTTTTGTCATAACTTTTTGAAATAGTAGTGGCAACTTAGAGTTCTCGTTTCAGAATGAAAGGTCATCACCTGAAGCACGGAAATTGAATTAATCTGCTTTGTCATAACTTCTTGAAATAATAACAACTATGTCTGCGAAGTTATTCCACGCATCTCAATCCAATTTCTTACTCAGTTAATAACCTCAATCCTGAAACGAGAACTATCTGCGAAGTTATTCCGCGCATCTCAATCAAACTTCTTCCCTTAGCCGAAAAACCCACTTCAGGGATGGGAACATATTAAGTTATAGCTCAAAAGATCACAAATTAAAACCCTCAATAAATTCCACTACTACTCCGGCAGGATCTCTCACAAAAAACAAAGTTTCCCCTGAAGGTAATTTTTGTGGCTGTCTGATAATTTCTACATCCATTTTTTGGGCTCTATCATGAATTTTTTCCATGTTATCTACTACAAAGCCAATACTGATAATGTCGCCGGGTGGCTCCAGATCTTGTTCATCCTTAATCAACTCAACAATTCCGCCGACTCCGTCATCTAAAAAAACGATGATCATCTTTTTGTTCGGAGAAAAACGCCGTACTTCTTTCATTTCCATAAATTCAGTATAAAATTCAACAGATTTTTCCAAATTATTCACATGAATAGTCGTTAATTTAAAATGGATAATTACTCCTTAATAAGTTCCAAAAATAGCAATTTTTGTTTTGATCTGCTAAAGTATTTTTCCAAAAGGAAACAAAAACCATGAAACAAAACCATACATTTTCTCTCTATATTGAAGATATGGGCACTATTCTTCACGGACTCAACAAACTAATAAAAAAATACAAAAAAAATGCTGATTTCAAAATTGATCTTGACATCATTCTGACAAGAAGCATTTCCCGGGGAGAACTTTGTCTTGATATTGTCTATGGAGATAAAGCTTTGATCGGAGGTTTCCATTCGGAGTTGAATTCTTTTTTTGAAAAATTCAATATCAAACCCGATCTGGATTTGAAACTTGAACACAATCACGTTGAAAACAACGAATATGACGACCTCTCAGAACATCATACCCAAACAAAAATCATTTTTGCACTTATCCTCCCGGATTACAACCTCAAAGAAAAGAAAAAAAATATTAAAAACAATCTCAATATTTTCCAGGCGGATATAAATATTTCAGTCCATAATCTGGATGATTCCTTGATTAAATCATTAATTTAGTTCCCATCCCAGAAGTGGTGTTTTTGGCTGGATAAGAAGTTTGCCTCAGATGCGCGGAATAACTTCGCCGACATAGTTGACACTATTTCAAGAAGTTATGACAAAGCTGAGGAGGTGAATTTCCGTATTCAGACAATGACATCCATTTTTGGGATGGGAACTAACTATCCCCTTGGAATAAAAAATACTTGATTTTTCTCAACATTTCTGAAAAAGAATCAGGAAATCATTTGGAGTTTGAGGAATTGGAAAATTTATTTTTCCGATTCTTTTCGGCATCGGAGAGGCGAATATACAAAGGTTTGACACCAACAACAGAGGAAAAATCTTTATTCAGATATTTCTGATGAGCAAGGTGAGCCAATCCCGAAGGTGAAAGCTCAAGGTCGCTTAGTTTCAGGCAACTGCCTCTTTTTGACAAAATTTCCTCGTAATGGAGTCTGGCCCCTGAACCTGCCAACACGGCCTGGTCAAATTGTTCCAAAAACTCAAAAATTTTTGAGTTGGAAAGAAGGTTGGGGGAAGAATACTTCGCTTTTGAATAAACACAGGAATAAACCTCGTTTCTACGAGCATCCAGCAAACAAATAACAGGAATCTTGATTTGCTTTCGGAGACAAAGATCAACCAGGTGCTCGAAAGTATTCAAAGCAATCAGTGGAATTTCCAATCCCCAGGCAATAACTTTGGCTGTGGCCAATCCAATCCGGATTCCGGTAAAAGAACCGGGGCCAATCCCAACAGCCACTGCCACCAGTTGAGATTTATCCACCTCGTTGTCAGCCAAAAGCCGTTGAATGCTGGGCAAAAGAACAGGCCCGTGGCTATGGGTTTTCAAGTTTAATTGAGCTTGCAAAACAAATTTCTCTTCCGCTTGGATTAGAGCAATCATTGTTTCAGGGGTGCTTGTATCAAAGGCTAAAATATATTTCATCATTGTACCGGCGGTTGAGAACATTCAAGTTTATCCACTCCTCTTTCCTTGAGAGTGGGAGTTAATTTTCCCCGGCTCCGACTGTCGGATGACTTTTGCATCTGACGGACAGGAGCATCAGTTTCATCACGGAAAAGGCGAACCAGATCGTTTTTAAAACCGTATGCCATCAAGGCAAGAACCAGTACCAATCCAATCCAGGATACTATGGCTCTGAATTTCAAGGAAAGGGGCTTGCGGGCAATAGCTTCAATGGTAAAAAGCACGGCATGACCTCCGTCAAGAATAGGAACTGGAAGCAAATTGAGCAATCCAAGATTGAGGGAAATGAGCGCCATGATTTGAAAAAAGAAAAACCAGCCTCGATCAGCTGCTACTTTGGCCATCTGAGCTATCATGACCACACTGCCGACGTTTTCGCTGTCGAGTTCTCCGCTAATCATGTAATAAATGCCAACTACCATTCCTTCGAGGGATTTCCAGGTATGGACAAAAGATTCTCTAAACCCGAAAATAAAGGAGTTGGGAACATCTACTTCTTCTGGCAGATCGAGTTTGCGCCAAGTGGCCAGGCCGAATTCATGACGAGAAATCTTATTGCCGATTGTATCTACAGAACTCAATCTATCCTGTTTAAGCACTGCTTTGTGATAACAATTGCCTCCTTCGGAAGAAGTAATCCAGGCAACACAGAGTCGTTTTTCCCTGTTTTGCATCATGACAGTTTCAAATTGCGCCATGGAACCAATTGCTTTGTTAGCCGGTTTGCAGGAACTCAATGGTTCGTCGCCTTTCATGGGGCGGACAGAATAAAGTTTGTCTCCGGGTTTTATTCCCCAGCGTCTGGCAGCACCTGCCTCGGATAATGAACTGACAAAAAGTTCACCCTGCTCGATTCCCTGCAGCTCTTTTTTACCGGAGAACTTGAAAACATGAACTTTACCGAGATGGAGTCCAATACTCTTAACCAATTTTTTATCAGGCCTGATTACACTCAAAGTAAATTTATGGTCTCCCATTTGTTTCAGAACACCCTGATAATCTGACCAGAATTTGATATTGTGCCATTTATCATTGTATTTTATCCCGACAATTCGGTCTCCGGTTCTCACTCCGCTGGCATAGGCTCGAGAAGAAGTGTCAACAATGCCCACTGTCGCTATGGTGCCACTGAGCATAACTCCGGCCTTTCCAACTTTGGACATGAGACCGACAGCATTGCGCCCCACCGAAGAAAAGGGAGTAAGGTTGACAGGTTTTCGAACTCCGTCGGGCTTGCGAACAAGCAGATTCAGTTGTTCGCCGGGGGAATCCTGTACTATCCTGCGAAACTGACGAAAAGAATCGATGCTGGAACCATCCACTTTTAAAACCAGATCCCCGGATTCTATTCCCGCTTTATCGGCAGCCATCCCAGGAAGAACTGTCCCCATATGGGGAGGATCTACGGTATCTACTCCCACAAAGTGGAAAAAAAAGATAAAGATGGGAATGATCAAATTGATGGCGGGACCGGCCAGAACAACCAGCATTTTTTTCCAATAGGGAAGCCAGGCTAAAGAACGCTTTTTTTCTTCTTCGGTGAGTTCCAAGGTGGGATCTTCACCAATCATTTTCACATAACCACCCAGTGGAATAGCTGAAATTACATATTCTGTTTCCCCCCATTTTTTTTTGAACAAAGCCGGGCCAAATCCCAGAGAAAAAACCTCGCACTTTACATTAAAGGCTTTGGCAGTAAGAAAATGAGCCAACTCGTGGAAAAACACCAAGGGGCTGAGAAGTAATAAAAACCAGAATAATGTCATGAAATATCTACCCTTTCAACCCCGGTCAGGGGTTTTCCCAAAAATCTGTTTCCAATGGTGGAAATTTTGGTGGTATCAGTAACAAAAACCTGTAAATCACCAGGCAAATTATCTTCGTTGAGCAATTTAAGTGATTCCAGTTGTTGTCGAACAACCTGAGCCGTACTGATTCCGGAATCGATTAATTTGATCCGCCTTGAAAAAATCCGATCACATTCGGGTTGGATAATATCACGCAAAAGAGGATAATGGGTACATCCCAGAACCAACACATCCATCTTTGGCAGTTGGCGCTGCAATCGACTCAGGTATTTATGAGCAACAAGTCTTGGAACTTCGCCCAAAATCCAACCTTCTTCAGCCAAAGGCACAAACAGAGGACAAGGTTCGGAAGCAGTTTTTACTGCTCCCGCGGAAAGCTCGCGGATGTATTTTTCGTATTCGCCAGAAGATACAGTACCTTCAGTTCCAATAATACCGACGTTATTTCTGGAGGTGGATTGCCGAGCTGAAACCGCACCTGGATAAATAACTCCGACAACGGGAATGTCAAGCTCACTACGCAATGCTTCAAGTGAATGGGCTGAAGCTGTATTACAAGCTATAACCAGCATTTTGATTTTTTTGCTGCAGAGAAAATGGGCATTTTTCAGGGAGTACTTGATAACTGTTTCTGGGCTTTTGTTACCATAAGGAACCCTGGCACTGTCTCCCAGATAAATAATATTCTCTCCCGGCAAAGTATGTCTGAGAGCTTTTACTACGGTAAAACCGCCCACACCGGAATCAAACACTCCAATGGGAAGCCGGGCGGAATAATTGTTGGTATTCATTTTAAATATTCTATCCTGTTTCCAGATTATCAAAAGTGTAGACTATAACACAAGAAAGTAAAAACAAAGATAAGGCATTAATCATGATTAACCCTGACGAATTTAATGCGAAAGTATACCTGAATCTGAACAACCAAACCGGAGGATCAAACTCTTGATCTCCTTGATATATCAGGCTTTACGACTTATTCGATTACAGCTCCAACAGCTTGAACTTTAATTCCTACACTGACATAGTTTTTACCGTCAATTTCGACATCGGGTATCAAAACTGTTTCAATCATCTGATTACACTTCAACTCATTTTCGGTAATAACCCCGTCTGCAACACAATCATCTATTTCTGCACATTCGGGAAGCTCAGCATTGCAATTGCCATCAAAGGCGTCCAGAATATACTGACTGTTTTCAGGATCATCAGTTATTTCCTGATTGACATTGTCTACAAAGGCCGGAATTATGGTCCCTTTTATTTCCTCAGGATCAACAGCACCACCAATAATCATATCAGTCCAACCGGTGGGGCTGGTAGTCCCGCTGGAAACGAGGGCGTGGTGAAGAACAATGTCAAATTGCTGGTTTTCAGAAACATAAAGTCGCAGACTGACATCACCGGGTCCCAGCTTTGTAAGTCCTGCTCCATAAATATAACCACAAAGAGTTGTCGTATTAACCGATTCGGCATCAATGACAAAAGTACCTTCGCCATTAAACAGAGTTTCTGTGGAATCCCCGGTAAATTCTCCCTCGTAAAAAGTAGAACTGATAGTACCGTCACCGGAAAAATCATCAACCATCATTCTGCTTAGAACAACCGTCTCTCCCTTGGCCAAAGAATCCGCTATAGATTCATTTATATTAAATTCGGGACTGGATGAAATGAGCGACTGCATCAAATTGCCCAATTTGTTGTCAATAAGGTCGTCTCCATCGAGATCGAGACCGATCTGTTCAGAAGATGAAACAGGAACATAAATATCGCTGATAATGTAATCATAAGCGTTGCCCCCTGGATTTTCACAATCACTGTTGTTATTATTATTGATGTTATTTGAATTATTGCCCGAAGATGTAGAATCATCGCAGCTGGAAACTGGAGTAACCAACAAAAAAAGGATAATTAATAAATAAACTTTCATTTTTGTTCCTTGCTCGCATCAAGCCCCTCAACAGGACTCCAAAATATACAGTTAATATGATAAAACCAAATAATGACTCCTGAATACCACAGATAAAATTGCAGTCAATCAGATCCTGGCAACAGCTTCTTTACCCACCGGTAGACTACCTAAAATCACGCTGGCTTTCAGAATATGATCTTGAGCATAATCGGGATTATTAATTTTTTTCCAACATAATCCAAGATAAAAATAAGTTGTCCCGTTAAGTATAATGTCATTTTCACGGTTGGAATCTTCTCTGGCTCTTTCAAGAGATCTGATGGCAAATTTGATCTTGCCCAATTTGTAAAAAGAAACTCCTCTGATAAACCAGGCTCGGGCAGATTTTCTGCTGGACAAAACATTTTCAGCTATGCGCAGAGCGGTGGAAACATCATCGGAATTACGCAGGAGATACCGGGCAAAGGAAAGAGAATACATATCAGAAAAATTGTCATGCATATGACCAAAGCGAGCGAGTAATAAACTGACTTTGGCGTCATGACCGCAATCAAGCAATTGCCAAATTATTTCACCTGCTATATTACGAACTTTTTTCCTCAATGGCATCAAAAAACCATAAAGATATAACAAAACCAGACTGAACTTAACAACTCCTTTTTTATAAAAATAACTGGAAATTACCGGAATAAGCAAAAAAGTTGAAAGGTTGAATGACCAGAAAAGGATAAGATTGAAAATGAAACTGACACCAAGTTGAATGGTAAAAAGATATAAAACCACTCCTGAGGAAATAAAAAATATGAAACCACACAATATGCCAAATAACAAAAACATTTTTCCTGCTTTTACCTTTTCCTGACCGGGTTAAAGTTCTAAAATCTTACTGGTTTTGCAATATTAAGAGCTTAACTAGTTTCCATCCCAAAAAGGAAGGTCATCGCCTGAATGCGGAATTTCACCTCATCTGCTTTGTCGTAACTGCTTGAAATAGTGTCAACTATGTCGGCGCAGTTACTCCGCACATCTGAGGCAAACTTCTCATTCAGTCAAAAACCCCCATTCTGGGATAGGAACTAAATACATCAATTTTTTTGGGAAAAGATATATATTTTACAATCAGAAACTTTGTTATTTCCCAAACCAGAAGAAATCAGAAGAAACTTATCTTAACCCAAGCAAACGATTTTAACAAACAGTTCTCAAAACACAATTTGGACTATATATTTTTGTTCCCGTTTCAAAAATAAAATCATCATTTGCAACTTCGATTCGGAATTTTATTAATTGTTAACATGAGAAGAAGTAGAATACAGATAGAAATTTCATTGTAATTTAGTAAATACCTTCTTATTATGACCTTGATTCTAAGCAAAAACTCACCGGCAGTTTTCCGGTGCTGTAAGTATTTACTCCCTTCAAGAGGGTTAGTCACAGGATAAATTTATGGAAATATACAAACTTCTGCTCAAAGGCGGAATCATCATGATTCCTATTGGGCTTCTTTCCCTGGCAGGTCTGTCAATAGTAATTGAACGTTTTTTTTCTCTCAAAAAAAGCATAATACTGCCTGTTGGACTTAAAGAACGTATTAAATTGCTCATACGGGAAAATAAACCTGACGAAGCAGGTAAAATCCTAAAAAACCATTCAAGTCCCTTCGGACGCCTCTTATACTTTGTCATTAAAAATAGACGATTGAATCGCATCGAAATGATTCAGGCTCTAGAGGAAAGAGGCAATATCGAAGCCCATAATCTCGGCAAAAGTGTAGAATACATCGGAGTAATCAGTTCAACTACCCCCCTGCTCGGTCTTCTGGGTACTGTTACCGGCATGATTGGAGTTTTTCGCGATGTTATGAATCAAGCGGGGCTAAAGGGAGTTAATCCTTCCCTTCTTGCCGGAGGCATCTGGGAAGCACTTCTTACTACAGCTGCCGGTTTGACTGTAGCTATTCCCCTTTTCCTAGCCTACCGCTACCTGGCTCTCAAAGTGGATTCATCCATCCTTGAATTGGAAGAAGAAACACTCGAAGTTGTCAACTATCTTTACCCGAAACTGGATAAAGATAGTTCTCAACAGAGAGAATCGACCCAAACCTCTACTGAAAAATCAAAGAGAAAGCAATAAGCGAAAATGAGATTCAAACGTCGAAAAGCCTCAAAATGGACATCTCTTGTCATCGACCTTACCCCTCTCATAGATGTTGTGTTTATATTGCTTATTTTTTTCCTACTAACCGCTGCTCCTTCCCCCGACCCCACCATGTCTGTACACCTGCCCAGGGCTTCAGCCGGCAAAATTAACAATATAAACAATAAGTTGGTTTTGGTAATGAAAGATAACGGAGATCTGTATATTGAAGATAATAAAATAAACATCAAAGAACTTGAAGGCATTTTAAAAGAGCAGCAAAAAATGTCTCCCGCCTCCAAAGTTGTTCTTCAGGGAGATCGTAAAGCTCAATACGATAGATTTATTGAAATCCTTGAAGCCGTAAACAAAGCCAATCTTTCCCTGGCCGTAGCGGTAGAAAAAGAATAAGCTCAATTCTAATTCTGTTTCATTGAGGAGATACATATGACCTGCAATAATAAGCTGGCACTTATTACCGGTGCTTCACGAGGCCTCGGTAAAAGCATGACTCTGGCAATGCTGGAAAACAAATGGGAAGTCCATGGTATTGCCAGATCTGAAATCAAAATCCCCCATCCTGATTTTACAACAATAACAAAAGATTTGTCCCGTCCTGACAATCTGGAAGAAATCTTCACAGAAATCAGACAAGATCTGAACAATTATAAAAGCATAGTTCTTGTCAATAATGCCGGAACCATCTCCCCAACGGGACCCCTTGAACAACTTGAACCTGAACAAATTTCCGCTTTAATCAGCCTGAATCTTACCACTCCTCTCCTTTTAATGGGCATATTTGGCCGCCTGACCGGAAATCTTCAAAACACCTCCAGGGTGATCATTAACATTTCTTCCGGAGCGGGCAAACATCCTTACCGTGGCTGGGTTCCATACTGCACCTCCAAAGCCGGAATCGACATGGCTACAGAGGCATTTGCTCTTGAACAAGGAGAAAAGGGGATAAAAATCATCTCTTTTTCTCCTGGAGTAATGGACACAAAAATGCAAAACCAAATAAGAAATATGAAACCAGAAAATTTCCCATCTCAAAACCGCTTTCTGGAATTAAAAAAACAAAGCCTCCTTACTTCACCCAACCAAATCGCAAAATACTTGTTAAACATCCTGGAAAATAATCAATTTGAACAAGGTGCCATAACAACTTACTAAACCCGACCAGGTCAAATTCCACCCAAAACCAACCAAACCCGACCAGGTGAACAAGGTGCCATAACAACTTACTAAACCCGACCAGGTCAAATTCCACCCAAAACCAACCAAACCCGACCAGGTCAAGTCCCCCTCTTCCTCCCAACCCGATATTCCTAATTTTCCCACCCAAACATTCCAGCAGTATTCCCAACTTGACCAGGTCAA
>JAWLEA010000129.1:0-10054 GCA_041686345.1 Polyangia bacterium
ATCACAGATTTCAAATTAAAGCGAAATTCTCAACCACAATTTCAAAACATTCTGAAAATTACCCCCTAATATTCAACAATCTAATGTGGTATTCAACAATTGCCATCCGAATCATCAGGATTGTAATCGTTGTAGTCGTAGGGGTACCAATTGCCATCTTCTCCGTAATAGCCCTGGGGATAATTGGTATTGTCATAGGGATACCAGTTGCCGTCTTCTCCGTAATAGCCCTGGGGATAATATTCACCCGACTGGCTGTAATAGTTGTCATACTGGCTATCCTCCCCCGTCGCCGAATTCTGGGTTTCCCCTTTGTACTGGACTCTGTCGTCATTTTGGTATTGAGAATAGTCGTAGGGATACCAATTGCCGTCTTCTCCGTAATAACCCTGGGGATAGTTGGTATTGTCATAGGGATACCAGTTGCCGTCTTCTCCGTAATAACCCTGGGGATAGTTTGCATTCTGCTGATAATAATCCCCTTCCTGGCTATGAGTATTCTGGTTTTCCTGTGATTTATCAATCGGTTCGTAATAACCCGAATTATCCGGTTCGTAATAACCCGAATTCCCCTGCTCGTAATAACCTGAATTTCCTGATTCATAATAGCCAGAATTACCCGGTTCGTAATAACCCGAATTCCCCTGCTCGTAATAACCTGAACTGTACTCCCCGCTGTCCTGATAACCACTGTAGGCATCATAATCCAGATCAGCATTGGAATCCTTGATTACATCTCCTTCATTGAACAGAACCTTGGAACTGGTATCGTCTGGTGCACTTGAATTTTCTTCTACATAGTCTCTGTTATCCATGGAGCCGGACAATTCCAGTTTACGGGAAGCCGAATGATCACTGTTGAGGGAATGAGCCCCGGTATTGACACTGACAGTCCGTCCTTCACCGGAACCAGTGTTGTCATCGTCATATAAAACAGGCTGGGAGGTTGCAAAAATTTCGGTTTTATTACTGCTTTCCATGATCAGATCATCGCTATCAAGTTCTTCTACATCATCGTCGTCTATAATCATGAGATCATCGGCATCAAGCTCTTCTATTTCTTCCTCTTTTTCACTTTCATCATAAACAGAAGGAAAACTTGAAAAATCTTTTTCATCAATTGAAGTGAATTTTTTGATCAATTCAAAATTTTTGCGTTCATCTTCTTTGAAGTGTTCACTTATGAATTTTTGCACCTTGGAAGTGCTGCCCATGGATCCCATTTTGAAAGAAACTTTCTTAATGGCCGAACCAAACTCATCGGCTGTGGAATATCTATCCTCTCTGTCATGAGCCAAAGCTTTCATTACAACTTCCGCCAAGGCGTCATCAATACCCGGACGAACATCACGAATATCAGGATAATCCCCGTTGACAATCTTGCGCAGATTATCCATATCATTGGATTCGTTGAACAAAAGACGTCCGGCAAGCAATTCCCAAAGACCTATTCCCAGAGAAAAAATATCAGATCTGTTATCAAGCTCCTTGCCTTCAAGTTGTTCCGGAGTCATATAGCCAAATTTGCCTTTTACAATTCCGGCTTGGGTTTTGGTGGCTCTTTGAGCAGCCTTGGCAATTCCAAAATCGATTAATTTTACAGCCCCTTCAAATGAAATAAGAATATTAGCCGGGGTAACATCTCGATGAATGATATTGAGTGGTTTCCCCTTTCTGTCTTTGAGAGAATGAGCATAATCAAGACCGTTGCAAACTTCACTTATCATATGCAGAGCAATATTTATCGGCACCTGCTTATTTTTTTTCCACAAACTTCTGGCAATATATTTTATGCTGAGACCTGAAATATATTCCATCACCTGATAGAAATCATTGTTGATTTTTCCAAATTCGTAAACTTGGCAAATATTAGCATGTTGTAGTTTGGAGACAATTTTTGCCTCATCAATAAACATGATGACAAAAGATTCATCTTCCCCGATATGAGGAAGAATTTTTTTGATTGCCACATATTTTTGAAACCCTCCAACTCCAAAACGCTTGGCCAGAAAAACCTCTGCCATTCCACCTGTACTTATATGGTTGAGCAGAAGATATTTTCCAAATCTTGAAGGGAAGTTATGTTTTCCTGAAATAGTTGCACCTGAAAAGAAGCAAAAATGAAAAATTCTTGATTCTGTCTGAATGGAAATCTTAAGAAACTAATCATCAAGATTAGTCATAATATCAAAAATAACAACAAATAAAATGAGTTTGGAGCGGTTTAAACTGTCGAAATAAAAACTGTTATAATCCATATATGTGTCAAAAAGAATTTTTGGCAGGAAATTGAAAAATAATTCCCGGGCATTTTTTTCCCAACTGTCTTCCCTGGCATTTTACACCCAGATAACAATTCAACCAGTTGAACAAAAAGGAATTTGATTTTATCTTTGTAGTTAGAACCGATCTCCTTCCCAAAACGAATTTTACCATATTTTCTATTTGATCTAAATAGTATTCTATCAATGGAAGAGGCAGGTTTTCTTTTCTGAGAAGACTGTCTGCAATTTGCAAATAAGTGTCAACCTGGGGATGGCCAATATCCTTTTTCATCATGGTATCAATTCTTCTCTTTTCTTGAGGCAGAATAAAACCTCTGCAGATTATTTCTTCCAGTTTTTTGAGTTTATATTGGTATTTACCAGTACTGGAAAGATACCAAGCCGGAGTAAATTTTTCTTTCAGATTATTTTCAACACGATTAAACAATGATTTTACAGATCTTTTTGGGGAAAAATTTTTTGAAGCATGGGCATTGGCAATCCAAAAAGAAATACGATTAAAATCAGGAAACTTCACTGATCCCTGATCCCTGTTTCTGGAACCAAGTTGCAAAAGACCGGGCAAAACAGGAAGTAGAGACAATTTTTTTCTGCAGTTGGTTGGTTTTATATCCTTTCCCTTAATCTGCAAACGGCCAAAACGAGGTTTTTCACCCTTCCAGCTTAAATAGATAATTACAGGAGATTCACCATTTTCATTAATTGTTATTCTTTCTGCAAATTCTGTAAATTGAGCTTTTGAAATCTCGGATTTCAAGTGGAGCCATACCAAATAAGGTTTTTTTAAATAGTTTATGCTTTTAAACATCAACTTGAATCTGTCCTTTGTTTTCTTTGCCGAAGGAAAAGGCAGGGGAAAACCAAACCTGGAGCCGGCTTCCAGCCAGGGAATTTTTGCATTATAAGCAGGAGAAAAGTTGTACAAGTTATAATTTCTTTCAAATTTGATAAATTCGGGAATAGTTTTTCCCTGGAAATGAAGATGAGGATAATATACAGCCCTGATTCCCCAATGATCTCCAGTAAAAAAAGAAGCCAGGATCAACTGTTCATGAGGGGAGGGAAGAACAACCTGCTCGTAATTGGCTGCTTGTGGTATATTTACGGTTTTGCCGGAATCCTGAGTAACAATAATCAGAGAACTGTCTGCTTTCAGGTTAAACCTTTCAATTTTGTCAGTTTCGGGTATTGAAATCGCTTTTTCAATTTTTCCCCGAGTATCTTTTCCTTGAAATATGATGTAAGATGCAAGAATATTTTTTGATTTCAAACTCCGGGAATCCATGTCTTTAATCTTGTATTTTGCAATACCTGCAAAAACCGCTCCCAACAATAAAATAAAAGCCACCGGTTTTGGAGTTGCCAAAAAAGCCAGACCTCGATTCTCTCCTTTCTTTTTACGAATCAAAATACGAATCAGGATGTTGAGCAGAAAAAAACCACCCAGGGCAACAATCTGGGAAAAACTTTCCCAATAAAGCCCATTGTTGAAATACAAAATTCCCAGCCAATTAATGACAAAGGCAACAGACAGGCAGACTATAACCACCAACATCATTAGTTTTCCTGATCTGTATCCGGAGATCAGTCTACTGACAAATTCAACCAGGTGAGAAGAACTGAAATAGAACAGGCCGATTGTTCCTCCAACTCCCAATAATTTCCATTTATCAGCTAATTCGATCCTGGCGAGAAGAAAAATAAGCAAAACCATGAAAACCAGACCAAACACCTTGCCAATGAAAAGCTCCTTGTCTTTCCTGGTTTCGGTGAATTTATTACCTGCTATTATGGTCAACCCGGTAAATATTCCAACTATCCCCCCAATCATGATTCCACTCGCCAGGTGAAGGGAAATGATTGCAAAAAGCCAGGAAAATCTGTCTTCATGCAGAACAAACTTGATCAGGTCCGGCAACACCAGAAAAAGACCACTGAAAAGTCCAAGAGACAGACCTCCTGTTAATGAACGCCTGATGGGATTTCTATTATCTGTCATTATAATCTATTCTCCTGGGATAAACTATTTGCAATCAACTGTAATTACCAAATTAAAGGCTTGTATGGATTGAATAAAAGCTCAGCAAAACCGGATAGCCTGAAAAATTACCCCCGTTATTATTGAAATTTCTACACAAAATCTTCCTGAAAAGTACAGGAAAACAATTCCTTATAAACAGGGCCTTCGGGTTGCAGAATCGATTGATACAAGACCAGACGATTTATTTCAAACTTTAATTTTTTGCTCTTGGGCAATTTGATCATTTTTTTCTCAAATTCAAGTGAACTGAACTTTGTATTTCTTTTTACCCTGGCCAGGGTAAGATGGGGAGTAAAAGATTTTTTACTTTTTTTTACTTCAAGGTCCTCATGCAAACTGTCTGTAATTTTTTGCAAATGGTGTACTTCTCCTCCAATTTTTCTGATAATGACTTTAATCTTTTTAGAAGAACCAAACCAGTCTTCTTTACCTAAAAATACTTTGAATTGCTTTTGGGTTTTGCAGATCTTTTTCACTACCTTTGAAATTTCCGCAACCTTTTCTCTATTCTGGTTTCCTAGAAAAATCAAAGTAAGATGAAAAATATTGTTTTTATCAAAATGAGGTCTTCCCACCCACTTTATTTTGTCTTGGCCAAATTCATCTGCCAGCAATTTTTGTCTTTTGTTGACAAGCTCCGTGATTTGAGGAGGAATCGGTATTGCAATAAATAAACGTAACGTTTTCATGATTATCCAGTTCCCTTTTTAAAATGGAGTTTATTGGCTGGGCAAGAAGTTGAAAAAATTTGGCAATAAAATATTCACATTAGCAAATTATAAAGGCCTGAATAAAATAAAAATAGACCGGCCGGTGCTATAATAGAACCTAAAGCCACCCTTTTTTTAATTTTACTGATGAATAAAGTATGAATACCCCAGGCCAGAGCCCAGTTGCCAATGACAATAAGTAAAACACCAAGCATTTTTATGCTTATTCTTGTTCTTTCTGTTCGTTTTCTTCTTGGAAAATTGTTTCCAATTCTTCTTCTACTTCTTCAACACTCTTATCTTTAACCACTGAAAGCTCATTTACTATTAATGATCTGGAAGTTTCCAGCATTCGTTTTTCGCCGAAAGATAATGTTTTTTGAAATTTGAGCAGAGAAAGATCCCTGTATACTTCGGCCACATCAAAAATAGAACCTGTTTTTATTTTCTCGACAAATCCCCTGTATCTTCTATTCCATGTTTGTTTATCAAAAACAACATCTTTTTTATTGAGAATATCCATCAGGGTTTTGATTTCTTCTTCATCAACAAGGGCTCTTATTCCCACTTCATTTGCTTTGTGAATGGGAACCATAATTTTGATATCGGTTTCGAGCATATTGAGTTCATAAAAAGTAATGGTCTGATTACTGAGTGTTTTCTTATTGACCCCTACAATTTCAGCTACACCCTGACCGGGATAGGCGACTTTATTACCAGTTTTGAATTTTGGTTTTGCCATTATAAACTCCTGAATAGTTGTTCCGGATATAAACCTTATTTGGAGATTTGTCTGAAAAAACAGACCATGGATAGAACGAATAAAAAACAAACTCATCATCCCGGTTAAAACTGATACAAGGTACGATACAAGGTACGCATACAGAAAAAACCACAATTGATCCTTGATACTGGATCTGCGAATTCAGAGGTACTCAACCAAATTAATGTCTCAATTGACCGGAAGGGTTTGTTGTGGAACAAACTATAATGAAAGTTGTTCTATCTCCAAATAAAAACTGAAACATATCCCGTCGTATTGTATTTCATCGCCTGCTATTTGGCAATAAAAAACCAACCAACTATAAGTCTCTGATATACTTACACTTTACACTATCTTCCCATACAATGTGTGAGTTCTAACTTCTAATATTTTAACATCAACTATCTGATTAACAAGTTCTGAAGGTTCAAGATCACCATCGAGTCTGAAATTAACAAATATATTTTGAGGTATTCGGCCTTTGGCTTCATCTTTGTTTCGGCGGGAACTACCTTCTACCAATACTTTGAAAACCTTACCTGAAAACCTGTTCAAATTATTGGAGATCTGGGTTTCAAACATGGATTGCAAACGCGCAAGTCGCTGTTTTTTTATTTGTTCCGGAAGATGATTGTCCATTTTTTCGGCCGCAGTTCCTTGTCTTACTGAAAATTTGAAGGAAAACATTCCATCATAACCAACCTGTTCAACCAGAGAATAAGTTTCAACAAAATCTTCTTCACTTTCTCCAGGAAAACCTACAATTACATCGGTGGTAAGGGAGATGTTTTCAATCTGTCTGCGTAATTCATGTACCAATTTCAGATAGTGCTCTCTGGTATAATTACGACGCATCAATTTGAGGATTCTGTTGGAACCTGATTGTAAAGGAAGGTGAAACCAGGGCATCAGTTCAGGAGTTGAAGCCATTGTTGAAATAAGTTGTTCAGAAAGATCTCTGGGATGAGAAGTGGTAAATCTGATTCTTTCAACTCCGGTGAGTGTAGCAATTTTACTGAGAAGATTGTGAAAACCTACCTTCTTGTAATGATAAGAATTTACATTCTGACCCAGGAGAAAAAATTCTTTAACTCCTTTATCAGTAAAAACAGAAATTTCCTTTAGTATTTCATCTACGGAACGGCTCCTTTCCGGACCTCTGCCATAAGGAACAACGCAATAAGCACAAAAATTATTGCAACCTTTCTGAATGGGAATAAAAGCACTGACTCCTGTTTTTACAGGATCAGCCTGCAGAAAATCAGGGGTTTCAACTTTAAAACCGGTTCTGAGAAAATGATCCCGGTTCAGATTTTCCTGATCAACGTGATTTGCAAGAGACGGAAGTTCTTTATACCAATCTGGACCAACTACAAAATCAGCCCCTTCCGAAAATAAAGAATCTCCTTCTATTTGAGCAACACATCCTGTAATAATGACCTTAAGCCGAGGATTTATATTTTTGGCATGTTTTATATGATTAATAACTCTCTGTCGAGGTTTATCCCGTACAGAACATGTGTTGACAATATATATATCTGCATATTCGATCTTATCTACAAATTGATGGTTATCCGTCAGCATCATCTCTTTGATTCGAGCAGAATCATAGACGTTCATCTGACAACCATATGTTTTCAGGAAAAATTTCATGTTTAAATATCCAGTTATCTGCAAAAAAAAACAAGCCTGCCTTTGCAAATCCATAATGAAAAAAATGATTTTTCATTTACATCATCCTTCAACAAACAAAAAGGCAACAGCAAGTAGGCGGAAAAACCTGTTTTATATAACTCAGTTCGTGCTTATTTTATTTCTCTTTTCTGGAGAAAGTTGTAAAAAACAATCAGAAGAGCCGGTCTCAAAAGAAAAATATGAGGAAAAAGTTGATGACAAAAATATTATTGTACCCAAAGATTATGTTTCAAGGAATTTGATAGAATTTCAAATCAACTTTTTGAAAGCCCTGAAGAAAAGAAAATGGACAGATTTAAAACAATATATCTTTGGAGAAGGAATCATCGATAGTTGCCTTTTCAGAAAAGAAAAAATATCACTTAAGGCAGTTTTTGATAAGTTGAAAATTGAAAGAATCAAAATTACTAATAAAAACAAAGATTGCAATGGAAAAAAGATTCCAGATTTTTACAAAAAACATCATTGTTCTGTGAGTGATTACTGCAAAAAACTGGATTTTTATCTGAACATCAACAAGGACACTTACAAGCTTCAATTGAAAAAACTTATAAAACTGCGGGGTAAATGGTGGGTTACCGGAAAGTTTGAGTTATCCAGGGTCAATTAAAAACTCAAGTCAATATGATTTTTAGAATAGATAGTTCCCATCCCAGAAGTGGTGTTTTTGGCTGGGGAAGAAGTTTGCCTCAGATGCGCGGAGAAACTGCGAAGACATAGTTGACACTATTTCAAGCAGTTACGACAAAACTGATGAGGTGAAATTCCGCATTCAGGCGATGACCTTCCTTTTTGGGATGGAAACTAGATAACCTAATTTTATTGAAAAATCATAAATTTACTCACAAACCTTGATTATTACCAGATTTTTCTTTTAATTCATGAAAGATAATTCTGCATTTAAAACAATATATTCAGTTTCAATTGCAAAAGAAGATTATTGCAAATACCGGAACTCAAGATAGAAATTCCAAATTATTACTTAAATTTACACATCTTTATGATAAAAATATATTATGGATGAAAATAAAAGTAAAATTCTCATAATTGACGACGATCTCAATCTGCAAAAAGCATTATTTCGACTTCTTCGCAAACATAAGGTTATCAAAGCCTATAACTGCAAAGATGGCTTTTCTCAGGTCAAAGATAATGATTTTGAAACTATTTTGCTGGATGTAGCACTTCCAGACGGTAATGGACTGAATTTACTCAAAAAAATAAAAGAACTTGATGCAAATATTCCAGTAATCGTGATCAGTGGAATTTATGATCCCGTTATTGCAGTTGAATCCTTTAAAAATGGTGCTTACGACTTTATTTCCAAACCTCTTGATGCTCCTAAATTGCGATCACTTGTCAATCAAGCTGTAGAAGCAGCTAAAATGGCCCATGAAATCAATCAAAATGATATAAACACTTCAATTTCAAAGAATTTTAAAAAGGATGACGGTTTCATAGTCAAAAGTAAAAATTTCAAGAAAATTTTTGCCAAACTGCAAAATGTAGCACCAATGAAAACAAATTTGTTGCTGCTTGGAGAATCGGGAGTAGGTAAATCAAAAATGGCTAGGCTTGTCCACAATATGAGTCAACGTCATCAAGAAAATTTTGTTGAAGTTAATCTTACTACAATTAGTGAAAATCTCATGGAATCTCATCTGTTTGGTCATGTAAAAGGTGCTTTTACAGGAGCGGTCAAAGATAATCAGGGGCTCTTTGCCAAAGCTCATAAAGGAACTATTTTTCTTGATGAAATTGGAGACATTCCTAAAAATATTCAGGTCAAACTCCTGCAAGTCATTCAGGACGGAGTTTTTTATCCGGTTGGAACTAATAAACCGGTTGAAGTAAATGTCCGATTGATAGCCGCTACCGTTCACGACCTGAGATTTCTGGTTGAAAAAGGAATTTTCAGAGAAGATCTTTATTATAGAATCAATGTTTTTCCGATTGTCATCCCACCTTTGCGGCAGAGAAAACAAGCAATACCTCTTTTAGTTAAACATTTCACGGCAAAAATATGCAAAAGAGAAGGTATTAAAACTAAAATTGTCACCCCTCAATTTATCGAAGCCATTAAAAATTATGACTGGCCGGGAAATGTCCGAGAATTGGAAAATGCTGTAGAATACAGTGTAACTGTTTCCAGACATAAACCTAAACTTGAAAAACAAGATATAGAAGGTTTTTTCAACAAAAATTCCTCTCAACCCGAAAAAGAGGAATTTAAAAATATAAATCAATCTGTAGATTTTACTCTCCCCGAAATTGATAAATATTTTAATTTTGACGAATTCATCAATGAGCTCTCCCGTAAAATTATTACATATAGTTTAGCCAAAGAAAACGGCAACAAAACCAGAACAGCAAAACTGCTCAATATTTCCAGAAGAAGACTCAATCTTCAAATAAAGCGTCTGGGTATAAAAACAAATTCCTCCAGAGGAAGACCAAAAAAAACACCCGATCCGGGTTAGGGATTTACCCCTCTCTCCCCACACTCCATTTTTTCCCAACTTTCCATTTTTTCCCAATTTTCCCCAAAAAATCATCGCCA
>JAWLEA010000130.1:0-10041 GCA_041686345.1 Polyangia bacterium
AATTGCGAGGAGGTGGTAGAATGAACCAGGTTATCCTTCTTATTGCCATTCCTTTGCTGGTTGCTTTTTCCATGCCTCTGACAGGCAAATTGCTGCCCCGTGTTTCCAAAGTTATAGCTCTGTTTACTCTGCTTTTTGAAGCCATTTGGGCGGGTTTTATTCTGTTTAACACCAAAGGAGCAGTTTCGGTAGCTATCGGTGGCTGGTTGCCGCCTTTCGGAATTAATCTGGTTGTGGATCATTTGTCAGCTGTGGTTGCGTTTGTGGTTTCCATAGTTGTCCTGTTTTCAATTTTCTTCCAACTTACCAGTGGATTATCCAAAAAACCAAATTTTTACATGTTGTCTTTATTGCTGGTTGCAGCTTTGATGGGGATTATTTTCACCGGCGATTTGTTCAACCTTTTTGTTTTCTTTGAGATTGCCGGGATTACAGCCTATTCCCTAATAGCATCTGGCAAAAACTCCAATTCCTCCAACGGAGCTCTGGGATATTTGATTCCCGCTTCGGTGGCCAGTGTATTTTATCTGGTTGGCATCGCTCTGATTTACAGCACTCTGGGTACTTTGAACATGGTTCAGATTGCTGCTTCTTTCAGTACGGTCAAACCAATTCTCGCCACTTTTATCGCTTTTTCTCTGCTGACTCTGGTTTTGCTGGAGTTTGAGATTTTCCCCTTTAATTCCTGGGTGCCCCGCGCTTATCAAGGAGCACCTTCTTCAATATCCGCAATTTTCTCTTCCGGGTTGGCCCTGGCCAGTGGATACGTGATGCTTCGTCTGGGAGTTATTGTTTTCAATGGAGGTCAGGGCGGCTTTATTCGTGCCGGCTCTTTTGAACTGGGACATGCTCTTTTCGGAATTGGTGTGATTACTGTAATTGCCGGGGAAATTGCCGCCCTGGCGCAAAAAGATGTAAAAAAAATGCTGGCCTTTTCATCGGTGGGACAGATGGGAATGGTGCTGGTGGCTTTTTCCATAGGCACCCATTCTTCTATTTACGGTGGAATCTTTGCTCTGATCAGTCATTCTTTTGCCAAATTGCTGCTTTTCCTCACTGCAGGGTTGATCATTATGAAAACAGGAAAATCCAAGTATTCCCAATGGACCGGAATTGCTCGGCGCGCACCTCTGTTGGGAGTTTTGATCCTCGTCGGCAGTCTCGGTGTAATTGGAATTCCTCTTTTCAGCGGATTCTGGGGTAAATTTGCCATCATCGGTTCAACTGTGGTTCTGGGCAAACTCGGTTTAATCGCAACTGCCCTTATTTTGGCAGCCAGCGTTGTGGAAGCTTTTTATTTTTTCCGCCTGGTACACACCATGTTTGAAAGCTCAGAGGAAAAGGCTCCTAAGGTAAAAGCCAATTTTGCCTTCTGGTTGATTTCTTCACTGCTGGTAGCAGTTATTGTGGCACTGGGACTAAGGCCTGGAATTATCGACGGTCGTCTCAAACAGATCCCCGGAGAGTTGATCGGCAATGCAGATTCAGGTTATGTGCAAGCTGTAAATAAACAATTGAAAAGGAGTAAAAAATGATGGATTTTATCTTGCCTGCAATCGTAATCGGGCCCGTTCTAATCGGTTTGCTTTCTTTTCTTTTCCCCCGCAAAATGCAGTGGCTTATCTTCTTTTTAACCAATATTGTTTTGCTGGGAGCGGTTTTTTATATCAGAGATCGCCAAAACCTGTTTTTTCTTTTTGAATTGTCCTATTTTCCCGTAAATAAATTAACCATGGGGATGGCATATTCCCAACTGGGCTGGTTTTTCCTGGCCATTTCAACAGTGGCGACTTTGCTTTTTTCCGCTTTTTCACTGGGATTCAACGACAAGAAACACGCCACCGCCATTGCCCCCCTCTGGTTGATTCTGGTGGGAGCTTCCAACGGCATCTTTATGGCCCACGACTGGCTCTGGTTTTTTATTGTCTGGGAAAGCATGTCCTGGACTTCCCTGCTTATTATCGGACATGGTCGCAACAAAAGCTTCAAAGCAGGAATCTTCTACTATCTCCTTTCTCTGGCGGGAACCTTTGCCCTGCTGATGTCCATCTGGTTGATTTTCCGCCGGACAGGCAATTTCGAGATAGGTTCGGGTATTCTCTACCTGGCTCGGGCATCAGAAGGAGCTCCCCTTTACGCACTGGTTGTATTAGCACTTTTTACTTTGGCTTTTTTCACTAAATCAGCTCTCTTTCCCTTCCATATGTGGCCCTCTCTGGCTCATGCCGAGGCGCCGGATGATTTTTCGGCTTATCTTTCAGGAATCATGATTAAATATGGAATTTTTGGATTGCTTCTGGTGGTCATACCTGTTTTTGCAGCTTCACCTCTCCATGCTTTCAAAGCTGTAAGCGGAGTGCCTCTTCCCCTTTATTTCACCGGCTGGATTTCAGCTGTGACTGCAGCCTGGGGAACTATCATGGCTATTTTCAGTTCAGACATGAAAAAACTGATGGCCTGGTCCACCGTTGCCAATGTTGGTTACATTGGAGCGGCACTCAGTACGGGAACTTCCCTTGGTTATGCTGCAGCTTTGTTTCACACTGCCAACCACATGTTTTTCAAAGGAGCTATTTTTGCTTCTCTGGCAGCTGTCAAATATCGCACCGGTGAACGTGAAATGCATAAACTCGGGGGACTGGCTTATGTCATGCCCATTACCTTTTTTACTTTTCTGCTGGGAATTATTGCCGCTGCCGGGATTCCGCCTCTCTCCGGGTTTGCTTCCAAGTGGATGATTTTCCAGGCTTTATTCGAAAGAAAACTGGTTTTTCAATCCACCATGATCTTCTTTGCTTCTACCGGAGCATTTCTCTATCTTTTCAGAGCCTTGCATACTGTTTTTCTGGGACAACTTCCTCGTCGTTTTGCCAAAGTCAAAGAGGTGGGACCCTTCATGAGTTTGTCCATGACAGGCTTGATGTTATTGATGCTTATTCCCGGGACAGCACCAGGTACTGTGCTTAAACCTGTCAATTCTGTTCTGGGTTCCCTGGGGTTTGAGCAGGTTAAAACCGGCTGGTTCTTTGTTCAGGGCAGTACAACCGCCATTGATGGCGGCATTATCACCTTTGCCTTCGTCCTTGCGGTGGCGGTAGTTTTTCTGCTGTTTGTGCTCGGTGGCAAAAAGAAAAAGGTTGAGATGCTCGATAATTATACTTCGGGAGAAACTCCGGAAGACTGGAATCTTACTGAAGAACGCTATCACTATGGAAACAAGTTTTATCAGCCCATAGAAGTTCTGTTCAAATGGGTGCCCCTGGGTGCAGTTGAAGAGAAATATCGCCAATTTGGCAAATCATTGGTGCGGCTGGGCAACTTGATCCACGATTTTTTTCAAGGACAGCGTGTCTGGGGTTGGCAACTGGTTGCAGGCATCGCCCTTTTAATCGGGTTGGGAGTTATGTGATATGAGTAATATTAACGGATTACTTACTTTAAAACTTATAGGATTCAGTTTCTTGAGCATGTCGGTGGGGCTTCTTTTCATGGGGCTCGGTCGCAAGGTTACAGCCAGGATTCAACGCCGGCTGGGACCTCCTTTTTACCAAGCTTTCCTCGATGTTTTCAAAGCCTTCAGCAAATCTTCCATTACCCACAATTATGTGATGGATCTGGGAATGATTATGGCTTTGGGAGGATTGATTGCCACTGCCTTTTTCATTCCTTTTGCCGGTTATGCTGTCTTGGGCTCAAGTTCCATCGTAATTATTCTTTATCTCATGAGTATCGGATATCTGGGCATGGCCATGGGAGTTTCGGCTTCCGGAAATCCCAACGCTACTATTGGTATCTCCAGGGCTCTGGCTCTGATGCTTGGTTATGAAATTCCCATCGTCATGATTGTTCTGGCCATGATGCTTACCTATGGCAGTTCGGATCTGCTGACTTTTGCAACTGCCCAACAAGGGGGATTTGCCAATTGGCATATTTTCAAATATCCTCTGGGTTTTCTGGCTATTGAAATATCCTTTCAGGCAATGCTGGGAGAAGCTCCCTATGACCACATGATCGCTCCTGCCGAAATTGCTTCGGGTCCCATGGTGGAATTGAGCGGTAAATATTTGGGAATCGGCTTTTTGCTCCACGCTGTTCAGCTTTATGTGGAAACCGGACTTATCGTCAATCTGTTCCTGGGTGGAGCCTCAACCTGGTATGTATTTCTGCTCAAACAATTTGCCGTTTACTTTACTTCCATGTGTATTAATGCGGTGATGGCCAGGTATCGAATAGAGCAGGGTATAGCTCATCTGTGGAAATATGCCGGTACTCTTGCCCTTTTACAATTGTTCATTACCAGACTTGGAGTGTTTTAATCATGAATAAAAATGTTTATATGACCAATTTGCGTGACGAGAGACAAAATGCCTGGGAGGGCATCCTCAACTATTTCCGCAAACGATCCATGTGGATGCTTTACTATTGTACCGGTTGCGGAGCTGTGGAACTGCCTCCCACCATGACTACCCGCTTTGATATGGAAAGATTCGGAATGGGCCCCATGGCTACTCCGAGGCAGGCGGATTTGCTGCTGATTACCGGTTATCTTTCTGTCAAGACCCTGAAGAGGGTTATTCGCTCCTACGAACAGATGCAGGATCCCAAATATCTGGTGGGATTCGGTTCCTGTCCCATCAATGGTGGTATTTACTGGGATACCTATCCGGTGATCAATCATCTGGAAATGTTTCTCCCGGTGGATATGTCCATTGCCGGCTGCATGCCCAGGCCCCAGGCAATTTTGGATTCCTTCGAGAAATTGCGTGACGAGATTCAAGAGGGGAAAGCTGTGGGCTACAAAAGGTATGAAAAACATTACGATTGGTACAAAGCCAATCAGGACAAGGTGCTCAATCGAGAGGAAGCTATTTTGCAGCCCTGGGAGGATCCCTTTGCTGACAAGCCGACCCTGGAAGCGTTGCAGGCTGAAGACAAAATAGAAAAGGGGAAAGATAAATGAAGAATTTTAATGAGTTTATACAGAAATTTAATTCTTTTTATCAGAATAAAGCAGGTCTAACCCGCAAGTATAAACAGCAATATCAAATTGTTACCGGACGTGATGAACTTTTGGGCATTCTTAACTGGTGCAAGCAGAATTCTTTTTATCACCTGGCCAATATCACTTGTGTTGATTGGATTGAAGACGAAGAATTCGAATTGGTTTACAATCTGTGGTCCTATGAATTCAAGGTTGGTTGTCTGTTCAAAATCAGAATACCAAGGGCTAAACCCTGGGCTCCCACTGCTTTTGAATTGTGGGGACAGGCACAGGTTTATGAACAGGAAATTCATGAGTTTTTCGGGGTATATTTTCCGGGAAATCCTGACCTTTCCTCTTTGTTTTTGCACAATTGGCATGATCTGCCGCCGTTGCGCAAGGATTTCGATCCTCTCGAGTATTCCAGACAGGCATATACAGTTGAAGGTCTGGGTGTCAAACCGGAATACGAACCGGAAGTTGAACCCGAAGACAATTCCGAAGGGAGGAAATCCTGATGTATTTACCTGATGGATATACAACACTCACCAAAAGAGCCCCAAAAGACGACCGGGAAGTTTATGATCTGTTTTTTGGTCCCAACCACCCGGGAATGCATGGCAACTTTGGTTATGTTCTGGAGATGGAAGGTACTCAAATAGTCAGAGTAAGACCAAATGCCGGAATGTTGCATCGTGGTTTTGAGAAATCCATGGAAAATAAACGCTGGGTTCAGAATCTTTCTCTGATTCCCCGGGTTTGCGTTCCTGATCCCGATCCCAACGAAGTTGCCTATTGTCAGGCGGTGGAAGCTATTATGGGAATTGAAGCTCCCCGGAGGGCGCGTTATATCCGCTCCGTGGTGCTGGAATTATCCCGCCTTGGCTCGTTTTTGATGGGAATGGGCGGAGTCGGAGGTGCTTTGGGGCATTATTCGATCATGTATTTGATGATGGAGTCGAGGGATCGAATTCTGGATCTGTTTGAAGAGCTCACCGGAGGCAGAGTTTATCACATCTATAACATTCCAGGCGGTGTCAGAAGAGACATTCCTCCCGGCTGGAAGCAAAAAGTTCTGGATTTGGTCGATCATTTGGAAAAGCGCCTTCCTGAATACGATCGCCTCCTCTACGAAAACCCGGTTGTTCATACTCGTTTGCAAGGATTAGCTCCCTTGAGCGCTGAAGAAGCAATTACTTCGGGAATAGTGGGCCCCAATCTCAGAGCCAGCGGCGTCAAGGCCGATGTCAGAGTTGATGCTCCCTATGCTGCTTATGATGAAATCGAGGTTAATATTGAGTGCAGTGGAGGCGGGGATGCGCTGGCTCGCGCTGTTCAGGTCAGAATGGATTACCTCGAAGCAATCAGAATTATCAGGAGATTGCTGGCCAAAATACCCGATGGAGATTTCAAGCTCGATCTGGGCAATCTGATGAAATTGAAAGTTCCGGCCGGAGACGCCTATTCCAAGGTGGAGTCATCCAAAGGAGAGTTTGGATATTACGTAGTGAGTAACGGCGGCATGAAACCATATCGGGTGTCGGTGCGGGGTCCATCATTACCGGCAGGGCTTTATCTTTGTCACAAACATCTGCCCGGCATGAAAATCGACGATGTTGCCGTCTGGATGGCAACTTTGGCTATCTGTCCACCGGATATAGATCGCTAGGAGGAAATAATGGCTTTAGGAGATAAATCTTTCTTTACCCCCTTTTCAACTTTGTTGAATATTTTCAAGAAAACTCTCACCGTTGCCTATCCCAAAGAGGATATCAACGTCCATGGCCGACCGGGAGCAAGTGATAATTATCGGGGCATGCACACCAACGATCTGGAAGTTTGTATAGGTTGTGGCACCTGCAGTGATGTATGTCCTACCGCAGCAATTGTGATGCAGGATACCGGCGAAGATGAAAATGAAATAGATCCCACCAGAAAACCCGAACAACCGGTAATTGATTACGGGCGCTGCTGTTTTTGCGCTTTTTGCGTGGATTCCTGTCCTTCGGGGTCTCTTTCCATGTCCAGGGATTATATTTATACCAGTCCTTCCATTGAGGAAGAACCTCTGGCCGAGTTGGAATGGAAGGTAAATAAATTTACCATCAAACCCGATGCCAATCATGAAGAAGAAAAATCGTGGATCAGTGAGGTTGATCTTGCCTGGCTTGATTATGTCAGATCTGATATGGAACACCATTCACCTGAAAAACGAGTACAGAGTTTTATTGAGATTGTTCATGGATTCAGTCGACAGCAGGCACTGAAAGAAGCGCAAAGGTGCCTTGAATGTGGTATTTGCACCAGAACTTGTCCGGCCCACATGCATATTCCCGAATATATCAGAGCCATCTATGACGAAGATCTCAAAAAATCTGTGAATATCATGTATGAAACCAATCCTTTGCCGGCGGTTTGCGGTCGTATCTGTACCCACAAATGTGAAACAGTCTGTGCTCTGTCCCATCGGGGCGAACCCATAGCAATTCGCTGGCTCAAACGCTATGCGGTAGATAACGTCAAAGATGAAGATCTCAGAGAAGTGGCCACCAAAAATAAAGATGTAATTAAATCCAACGGCAAAAAAATCGGAATAATCGGTTCCGGCCCGGCGGGTTTGGCAGCAGCCTATTATCTTAGCGGTATGGGTTATCAGGTTACCATTTACGAAAAGCATCCGAAAGCAGGCGGAACCATGCGTTACGGGATTCCATCCTATCGCTTGCCCGATGAAGCCCTGGACAGGGAAATTTCCCAGATTGAAGCCATGGGAGTGGAAATCAAACTCAATTGCGAAGTGGGCCAGGACAAAAAATGGAAAGACCTCAAGCAGGAAACCGATGCAATCATTATAGCCACCGGCTTTCCCACCGGACGTTCCACCCGCATCGACAAAACCAATAATCCCAATGTCAGGCTGGCCATCACCATGCTCAACGAAATCAGATTGGGAAAAGAAATTGATGTACATCGCAAAATAGCTGTAATCGGAGGTGGCAACGTTGCCATGGATATTGCCCGCAGTATGGCCAGATTGCAAAAAGATAAATTCGGAGAAGTAGACATTACAGTAACCTCCCTCGAAAGCAGAGAGGAAATGCCGGCTGATGACGAAGAAATAGAAGAGGGCAAAGAAGAAGGAATTGTTTTCAAACCCGGCCGCTCACCCCTTGAGGTCAAAATAGAGGATGAAAAGGTAAGAGGCCTGGAAGTTTGTCGCTGCTTGAGTGTCTTCGATGAAAATGGACGTTTCAGTCCCAAGGTAGACAAGAATATTCGTGAGTGTTTCCCCGCCACCATGGTAATTGAAGCCATCGGTCAAGCGGCTGATTATTCCTTTCTCACCGAAAACGAACAAAACCTCCTCAATATTCACCGGGGCACCCTGATGATTAAAGACGGTTATCAGACCGGCATGGAAAATATTTTTGTTGCCGGAGACATAGTCAATGGGCCTGATGTAATTCATGCCATAGCCGACGGACATAAAGCCGCCCAGGAAATGGACACCTGGTTCTTCGGAAAAAGAAACCTGCCCCTCAAAAAAGCCCCTCTCGAGTAAAAAACTCCCTAACCACCTTAGGGAGTTACAGTATAGTTGTATAATTGCAGCAGTTTGAATTTGGCAAGGTATGAGTAATAGATGTATAAAGTTGTAAGAATACAATAGTTTAGAATTCAGGTTTTTTTTGTTACCCCCTGAAGAATTTTAGTATTGTTGTAAAATTATAGTTGGTTAAGTATTTATGTTCAGGTGAGAATTTTAGTCTGAGTGTAAAAAATCCGGTTAGTTTGCAATTTTCAGGAGTATTTATGTTTGATTTATCCAAAAAGAAAGAAGTTATTGGTTTGGCGGGCTGGGTACTTTTGAGTTTTCTGGCAGCAGTTGTTGGGGGAGCGGCCACTGTTAATGCCGGCACTTTTTATACAGAGCAGTTGGCTTTGCCCACTTGGGCTCCTCCGGGGGGAGTATTCGGACCGATTTGGACTGTGCTTTATTTGTTGATGGGAGTTTCAGCCTGGCTGGTTTGGCGAGAAGGTGGTTTCAAAAAAGCTCGTCGGGCGCTTATTGTATTTATTTTCCAACTTGTTCTAAATGGGCTTTGGAGCTGGCTGTTCTTTGGTTGGAAACTAGGGGGCGCAGCTTTTGTAAATATTTTGATTTTATTGGTATTGCTGCTGATTATGGTTTATTTTTTCATGAAAAAAAATAAAGTAGCCGGTATTTTACAAGTTCCTTATCTGCTCTGGGTTTCTTTTGCCGCCATCCTCAACTATTACATCTGGCAACTGAATCCCCAAATCCTGGGATGAGTTGCAGTTTAACGAATAATCAGTAATTTTGGCAAAAGTGGGGTTTATTGTTCGGGGCAGTTGCAGATGGGGTTGTCTTCCTGGCAGGAATGCCAGCCGTCGTTTTGGGTAAAGCCTCTCCAAATAAATTCAGGTTGCTCGGAATAAAATTCTGTCCCTGACTGAGAAATCAGGTTTAAATTTTCGCAGAAGCAGGTTAAGCAAGCTCTTCTTTGTGGGTTTGAAATGTGTCAGGAAAGTCTTGGACAAAATGGTTTAATGGCCTGGGCAAGCAAAAGACTTTGGGTCAATTTTCAGTTGGTGGCTGGGAACCTGGAAACGCAGACCGTATTTCCACGGAGATTTACCCCCGGCATCAAGAAAAACACCGAAATAACAAATCCAAAATTTGCTCATCTTTCGGCACTTTGATTTTATATAGTTCAACTTGCCGGGTTCTTGATATTTAGCCATACTACCCAACAGAAAAGCTAGATAGCGACCTACGGTAAAATGTGTTGTTTCTTTTCCAAAAATCGAAGAGCAACCATCATTATTACTATTGATCTTCAGATTTTTGTGACGCAAAAGAAGTGCGATGATTTCTTCTTCTTGAGGAGCCGAAGTCCACCCACCTTCAGCGACTTTCTTTTGTGCCGGAGCCTTTTTATTTTCAACCGGCACAGCAGTTTGGGATTCCCGAGTTTTATTGATCCCCGGCGAGGTTTCAACAGTTGAAGCACTTTCGGTTTCTGGTGCGTTTTTAG
>JAWLEA010000131.1:0-9950 GCA_041686345.1 Polyangia bacterium
ATTTACTTGAAAATGGCACTATCAAAAACTACATGCTGGTAAGAAACAAACTGGCTCGGGCAGCCAGGATCAAACAGGACGATTTAAAAGTCTGGGCAGGATATTCCTTGGCTGAAGCAAGAATGCAGTGGGAATATTTTATTCCTCTCGACCCCCACAACGAATATAAAAACGCTGGTTTATCTCTTATTACCAAAGGCGGCTACAAATACCTGACTAATTCAGCCGAACCTCTGTGGCAGGAAAGTGAATTTTTGCATAAACTGCTTCAGACTTCAGGTGGTAATAAACACCTCATGTACAAGGTCAAAAAATTTGTGGGTTTTTATCCTCAAAGCTCAGGTTTGCGCTCAGTTCTTTCTCATTTATATGCCAAATTTGGATACTACAAAAAAGCTGTCAAGTTATTGCACCAGCCCCAAACCAATACCGAGTTGCTGGCCAAGGCCCAGCTTTCGCTGGAACTTGGCAAAACCAAAAACGCCCTTGAAGATGCAAACACAATTATCAAGCGAACTCCCGAACATCTTCTGGCCAGATTGATTGTCAAAAATTCCAAAACGCCTTATGAATACGAAGATATATCCTGGCTGAAAAGTCTGCAGAAACACAGGGCCCTCAATGTTTCTTCTTTTGCCACCTGTCTTTTGGTCAAAGATTATTTCCTTAAAAATAAACGTCGAAAAGCTCTGGCCTCTCTTAAAAAGATTAAAAAAACAAATATTTCTTATCTGCTCATGAGTTTAATTGATTATTATCTTAAGCTCAGCAAAATGGAAGAGGCCGAAAAGCAGTTGAACAATTTGTTTAAATACAGGGAGCGTTCAAATTGGAAGGTAAAAAATATCCAGGCTGAATTGCGCTTTTCCCAAGGAAATCCACTTTTGGCCTGGAAATCCATTAAAGATCTTCCCCCTGAAAAAATTTCAGAATATAGTTCGGGCATTTATTATTTTTCAGATTCTGCCAGAGTCAAACAGGAATTTAAAAACAAGTTTTCATTGCAAAAAGACAAGTATCAACTTCCGGACGATTTTTCCAAACTAGACAAATCTGACCAGGTTTCAAAACTGGGTTGGCTGTGGAACAATAGAAAATTAATCAATCAGCAACAGATCAAATACCTTGAAAATAAATTTTATTCTTCCCAATTCAATTTTTATGCGGGAATTATTCTGGGATATTATTATCTTGATCAAGCTCGATTGATCGGAGAAGGAAGAGCAAAATTCCAGGATTTAATCCAGAAAACCGAAGAAATACTCGATAAATTGCCAACCAAACCGGTGTTGGCTATGCGTCTCAGATACAAAGTCCTTTATTATAAAAACAAGAACGCCAAAGCTTTGGAAATTGTTCGCAAAATATGCAACAAAGATCTTGCCAGCAAAAACACTAAACGCGTGTGTCCCAGCAGTTTTGCCAGTGTTTCAGATCGTCGCTTTTTGCTTAATCTGCTTACTATTCCCGCTGATCCCGAAAAGGATCTTGAATATGCAATTTCCCGTTCTCTGAAACTTATTCCCAAAGTTGTTCAGTCCAAAGAAGAGATGATTTACTGGAAGGCCAGAGTGGCCATGCAGCAGATTCGTCTGCTTCCCGGCAATGCAGCCAATATTGCCGGCAAGGCAGTTGCCGGGATAAAAGCACCAGAAGCTAAAAGCCCGGATGTCGCCATGGCTCTGGCTCCCCTGTATGCAATTCTCGGCAAGATTGAACTGGTTATGAAATTATGGAATAAAAATTCAGAAAGACACCTGGTGGAAAATCTCAGATTGGCCAAACTGCTCTTACGGATAGGTGTGGCTCCGAAAGCACTAAAAATTGTTGAAACTGTGCTGGACAAATCCGATATTCTTGCCAAATACAGAATTAAAGCTCTGGTACTCAAAGGAAAATGTTTGAACAGAATGAATCGCAACGGCAATAAACATTTAAGCCGAGCCTGGAAACGAGAAAGTTCACCTGCAACTTTTGCAGCTTATCTTGAAGGACTGCTTGAGCAGATTGATCAAGGTCGTAACCACAAGAAAAATTGTTCTTTACTTAAACAGCTTTTTGAAAAGGATAAAAAACTTAATGCTCAGGAATTATATCTCAAAATAAAGTATATATCCAAATGCGATTCCGAAAGCAAAAATGCTTCTGAAGAAATCTCAAATCTACTCAATAAAATACCCGAAAACAGCATTTTTTATTCCAAAGCCATACTAATTAAACAAAAATTGAAAAGCAGCCCATGACAATATCTCTTTATATCTGTGAAGACAATTTTGAATATGCCCGCAACCTCGAAGCTTATCTGCCCAAGTTGGGTGATTTCCATTTGGTTGGTAAAGCAGCCAATGGTGAACAGGCGGTGCAAGATCAAGCGCTTTATCAGGCTGATTTGCTGTTGTTGGATCTGGAGATGCCAGAGAAAGACGGAATCTGGGTAATCGAAAAACTCGCTGTCAAAAAGAAAAAGCCTGAAATTCTGGTTTTGACATCTTTCAAGAGCGAACAGAAGGTTTTTAATGCTATCAAAAAAGGTGCTTCGGGATATCTGGTCAAAGGGGAAAGCCTGAACAGAATTATTAAGGCAATCGAAGATATATTGCAGGGTGGGGTTGTAATTGATTCATCTTTGGCTGCAAGATTTTGGCGATTGTTCAATGCGTCTTTGGGCAAGTGTGAAGAAGTCCCTTGGGCTTTAACTACCGAAGAGCTTGATATTCTCACTTTTGTGGCCAAAGGATTATCCAATCCTGAAGTGGGAAGGATAATGGGATATAGTCGTACCAAAGTAAAAAAAATATTACGCAGCATCTACACCAAATTGGGAGTCAATTCCAGGGTGGAGGCTGTTATTTTGGCTTTAAAGGCCGGTCTGATCGAACTTTAATTGCTTGGATCCCCGGCTCTGATTATTAAATCTAGTTCCCATCCCAGAATGGTGGTTATTAACTGAATGAGAAGTTTGTCTCAGATGCGCGGAATAACTTCGCAGACATAGTAAATACTATATCAAGAAGTTACGACAAAGCTGATGAGATAAAATTCCGCGTTCAGGTGATGACCTTCCTTTTTGGGATGGGAACTATCTACGGAGTTGACAGAAAACCAGTTATTTATGAAGTATCTAATTTATTTTATCATATTATTTTCAATCTTGCAGTTGGCCTGCAAAAAGAAAGAGCAGCCTGCCAGAAAAACCAAAAGCAAAACCCCAAAAAAGACAACAGAAACTAAAAAGCCTGATTTCAGCAAACCTGAACGGAAAAAAGAAGAAATTCCTGTTTTTACTTTTTACACTGGCGCCAATGAAGTTCCTGCCTTTAAAAAGGGAGAAAAAGTCTGGTCGCCTGTACCGGTAGATAATGATTGGAAAATTGTTAATTATTCCATCTGTGATGTAAAAGAGATAATTGGTTACAATGTGCTTCTCAAAAATGGCAAAACCGAATTCAAGGTACCGGGAGCCATTCTTGACAAGGTTAAAAAAACCAAGAAAAAATTTAAGAAAGGTGATGCAGTTCTTGTTAACCTGGGGATGAGCAGTGAATGGGGCAAGGTACAGAAAGTTAAAAAAACTTCTTTGGTGGTTGCTTTTTTATGGGCCAACGAAGTTGAAAGAAAAGTTGTAAAACCTGAGATGGTCAAAATCCTTCCTGATAAAAAAGCTGTTCCCGGAGCACCTTTGATCTATAAAAAAAACAAGAAATGGAAATTCGGCCAACTGATTTATTCTATCGAAGGTAAAACCTGTCTCATAGGTTTTGCGGGCAAACTCGAATTTATTGACAACCATAATATCCATTACCAAAAATATTCTCGCAAATTTTCCCTGAAAAAAAGAGTATGGATCCCCTGGCTTAATTATCTTGAAGAAGGCAAAATCCTGAAAATATTGCCCGAGGGAGTTGGTTATGAAGTGCTTTATTTCAACCATCCCAGGGCAAAGTTCAGAAATCCGAGAAAATTATCCTTTGCCAGAGTAGTCAAACCGCTGGGCTGAACTAAGTTCCCGTTCCGAAAGTGGGGTTTTTGGCTGGTGAAGAAATTGGATTGAGATGCGCGGAATAACTTCGCAAACATAGTTGATACTATTTCAAGAAGTTATGACAAAGCAGATTAATTCAATTTCCGTTGCCAGACGATGATATCCATTTTCGGAACGGGAACTAACTACTGAAAACAGATGCCCCAGGGGGAATCGAGGCTCCAGTCGGAAAAGGGATGACAACTGGCAGGCTGGGGACAATTATCATTGGTGAGGAGGGGATAACAGATTTTAAGACAGATATTTGATTGTGATGAGCAGAAATATCCGGCACTGCAATTGCTTTGTTCAAAGCAATGATCTCCTTGTTGTCCCTGTCCGCTGGTGTAAAGGCAAGAGCTCTGGTATTCGTTATATGCTTGGAGAACACAGCTTTTGTTATCTTCACAGCCATTATTATGTACCGGATCACAATTATCGCAACCGTCCACCCCATAACAGTCAGGATCGATACAATCGATGAGTTCATCCTGATCATCGTCATAATTGTTGTTGCAGATTTCTTCCCCGTTAAGACAATGTGGAGCCTCGAAACAATCCTGGTCATCGCAATCTATATATCCGTCGTTATCGTCGTCCATACCGTTATCGCAGATTTCATCAGGAAATTGGCAAGAGGCGAATTGGTCGCAGTCAGGATCGTCGCAGTCGATTAAATCGTCATCGTCGTCATCCAGACCGTTGTCGCAGATTTCCTCGGGAGTTTGACAGAAGGGGTCTTGTTCACAATCGGGATCATGACAATCTATATATCCGTCGTTATCGTCGTCCAGACCGTTGTCGCAGATTTCCTCAAAAGAGGAGGAGAATCCGCTTTTGTCAAAAGTGCAGGAAAAAAATTGGACAAGAAGAAAAATACTGAGAACCGATTTCATTGTGAATCCTGGAAGAAAAGTTGAAAGACTGAATCAAGGTCAGTGAACCTTAAGGTTTCAAGAACATACTAGTTCCCATCCCAGAAGTGGTGTTTTTGGCTGGGGAAGAAGTTTACCTCAGATGCGCGGAGTAACTGCGCCGACATAGTTGACACTATTTCAAGCAGTTACGACAAAACTGATGAGGTATAATTCCGTCGCCAGACGATGACATCCATTTTTGGGATGGGAACATACTACCAGTTTACTCTCAGGTATCATCTTCTGCAAGTGTCTTCTTCAGTTCCAAAGTTTACAAAAACCTCCCGTCCCAGGTACGGGAGGGTCCTGTGCCCTCCCTTCCTGAAAATTATCCCCGTTCTCTCTTATGTTTACAGCCCGGAAACTATTTAGTTCCCCGATGGGAACTATTTACTTGACAACTTTCAATCTCATGGATAGTAAAAAAACAGGTGGTTTTATCCATACCGTATTCAAACCGATTTTTTTGCAATCAACAGTGCAAATCATTTGTTTTGATTTTTGTTGTTGGTTTTTACTATTTCGTTTTTTTTTAAGGAGAATATCATGATAGTAATTACAGATGAATGTATCCTTTGTGGAGCATGTGAACCAGAATGTCCTGTAGAGGCAATAAGTGAAGGCGATGAAATATTTGTTATTGATCAAGATCTGTGCACAGAATGCCAGGCTTGTATTGATGTCTGCCCAACCGGAGCCATCATCGAAGAATAATTCCTTTCAAATCCCTATTTGTGCAGGCAGTATCTGCTCTCCGGCCACTCCTTTCCAACGCCGGGAATAGTTTTTCCAAGAAGGTAAAAGTGGGGTAAAAATGAGTATTTTTTTTGTTATTTTCAGTTTTTTCCTTAATCAGGAAAAAAATCTCATTGAAGATTTTCTGGACAAAGAAACAGATCCCAAACTAAAGCAACTCCAATCGGAATCTTCAGAAGAAAAAAAAGAAAAATCCAAGAATAAAAAATCCGGGAAAGTCCTTGAAAAATTGGAGCAGGAGGAAAAATCAAAAAAGGTGGAGATTGCCTACTTTTCAGATTTGATGGGCAGATTTGCATCTCCCGGCTGCCAAAAAGATTCTCGCCTCACTCGTTCATTGCTGCAGTTAAAGATTATGATCCGCAGGCAGAGGGTGAGGAACAGAGAGAAAAATCGATCACCGTTGCTGGTTTTAGGTGGAGGCAATTTTATCGGCCCTGATGCCATCGGTGATTTTATTTTCAGCAACAACAATCTGGCCCGATGGGGAGTCAAGCTTTTAGACAGTATTGGACTGGATGCAGTAGCCGTGGGACCGGAAGACCTGGATACAGAAGATGGCAATTTTGATCGATATGTCAGCAACGGCAATAAATTAAAGCTTAAATTCACTGCAACCAACCTGGTGTGTAAAAAAAAATATAAAAAGTTTTGCCAGGAACAAATTTTGCCTTATGCAACTATAGTTAAAAACGGAGTAAAATTTGGAATTCTGGTATTGTTTTCTCAGGATCAGGCAAAATATTTTACCAATACAGGTGGCAAAAGATTCAAGTTTGCCAAACCCGAGAAATTATATAAAAAATACTATAAAGTATTAAAAAAGAAGGAGAATGTAGATGCTGTAATCCTGGTTTCCCACTTGGATCGACCACCAACTTATCCTGCCCGTACTTTGGCTTTTTTACGGAAACAGGATCAAATGCATCCTGATCTGGTTTTTTCCACTTCTACCTTCACTCCCAATCATCAACACAACAATTTCATACCATTGTTGAAAAGGAAAAACGGTGCATCTTTGATAGGTTCTTCCCTATACGCCGATTCTTTTACCCTGGTAAAACTTCAATTCAAAAAGATTGGTACTTCCTGGATACTCCAGCAGCCTGAGCTTAAGGTAAAGACAATCAACACCAAGCCCGGCAATCTTCCCCTTGATGATGCTCGCAGAGTAAAAAAAATAAAGGAGGAATTCTGCAAAAAATATAATCACCAGTTGGGGAGAGCTGAAATCAAAGGGAAGATGGAAATCAATGATTTTCTAAAATATATTTTGCAAGTGCTTCGTTATGAATACAGAGGAGAGCTTTCAGTTCTTGATAAAAATACTCTGCACCAGGAAAATTTTCCTCTTGAAGGCAAGGTTACAGCCGAGAAAATTCTCAGATCTGTAAACTCCAACAGTGTAATTATTACTGCCAGAATAAAAGGCAGCGTGCTCAAGGCAAAATTGAAAAGTTATCTTGGTAAAGACAGTCAATTGATGGTTCTGGGACTGAAAAAACAGGGAACTCATTATTATGTAAACGAAAGAAAGATCAAGGATGATCAACATTATAAACTGATAACCACCAAATATATCATAACTGGAGGTGGAGGCTATCTTTCTGGAATTAAAAAGTTCAGTCAGAAAAAAAATGATCTGCGCAAGCTGCTTTTGCAATGGTTTAAAAAAACCAAAAGTTCAGCCAAGCTTAAAGATAAATATATAGACCCGAAATCAGATTTTCCCGATTTTGGAAAAAATTATGTTTTGTTTGGAGCAACAAATATTGGAATTAACTTTGGTAATATCACTACAACGCGCTCCGGTCTTTATGAAGAAAACAGTCAACTCGCCAAAGAAAATCTACGGGCTGTAACCTTTGATTTTACATTGTCCACCGGTATATCCAGCCTTGTCCATACTCTTTCCTTTACCAGCAGAATGCAATATGGCAAAACCTGGACCCAAATCGAAGGTGAAGGAGGAGAAGAGTCCGTTGAAGGTGAGATCGAAAGTGCTGACGAAATAAAACTGAATCTGCTCTACCAATGGAAACACATGAAGAAAATTCTTTTCAACAAAGAATGGTGGGCTCCGATTCCTTTTCTGGATGGGGGGTGGACCACCGAATTTACCCCGAGTCTCAATGAAGAAAACTCCAGATACAAGCTTGGAACCATTGTCGGAGGAGTCGGTCTGGAAGTTTGGAAGGAAAGATTGTTTCTCAAAATTGGAGCGGGTAAAAGAGAGGAATATGGAGAGAATGGTTTTACCAATCGAAATACCCTTTATGGCGGCTGGGAATTGATTAACGGAGATCTTGGTTTGAAAATAGCTAATATGACGCTGAAAGGGGAATCTCGACTTGACGCCTATGTCATAGATGACCACGAAAATTTAAATTACGAATTCAAAGCCTTCTGGAAAATTTATCTTGCTTTTTCGGAACGGTTGTTTTTCAATTTGAAAGGTGAGTATTATATGTACAAAGAACGGGGAACTGACTGGGCTTCAGTTTTTGATATTCAAGTAGGGGTAAGTTTTCAGTTCGATTCCAGAATTCCCTTTTTCATCTAAAATCTATCCTCCCAGAGTAGTAGGAGAGGGTCCTGTGCCCTCCCGCAAGGTCCTGTGCCCTCCCCGCAAGGTGTCCTGTGCCCTCCCGCAAGGTCCTGTGCCCTCCCGCCCTGATTTCCTTCCAATTTTAATTTTTTTCTGGATTTTTCCCCTAATCACCTTATATTTTAAATGCAGGGTTTGAATCTTTCATATTTCCAGGAGTTTTCATGAAATCAAAATTAATTGCAATTCTTTACCTCTTTATTTTTGTATTCTCGGCTTGTGATGATTCACAAAAAGAAGGTGAATTTGTTGATGAACCCCTGGTGCTCAAAGGCGATGATAACTACACCGGAGAACAATGTGGACCGGAAATTTATCCCTGTCCACCCTATGGCACCTCTAAATACCAGACTATTAGAAACATAGCTTTTCTGCCGGCTAATCAGGCAGCTTCCGATCTGGTTGCACCAAGTGCAACTCCCTCCCTCAAGGCATTTTATCAGTTGCGGGAAGAAGGCTATCAATTGTTGCTGATCACTCTTTCCACCGGCTGGTGTGATGTCTGCCTGGCTCAAATGCAAGCAGTAGTTGACATAGTTCCGGAATACAGCTCTCCATCCACCCAGCCCCGGGTTGCCTTTTTGACAATTATCACCGAAGATGAACAATTGGAAACCGCTACTCTGGAATATGCTTCTCAATACAGCACCGATCACGGTCTTGACGAGCTGGTTCCCGTGACCAATGATCCCAACAAAGTTTTTTACAAATACATGACTTCATCTTCCTACCCCTTCAATATTTTTATTAATCTCAAAGATATGACTATTGTCGATTATGCCACCGGTCTGGATACCGAAGCAGCTTTTGCCCAAAAACTCGACGAGGTGCTTGAGCTCATCAATCCGAGTTGATATTACACTCCAACCACCCCGGTTTTGTTTCCCTGGAAATTACAATTTCGCCTTTCTCAAAGATAATTCACTAATACCTTGAAAAATTTAAATTTATATTCTATATAGTTCTCATCCCAGAAGTGATGTTTTTGGGATGAGAAATATATAAGTTCAAGATTACTGTTTAAAATTTACAGTATTCCCCTTATCCCTGTTATAATTTTTGAAAGGAATTATTATGGCTCGAGTTACAGTAGAAGATTGCCTCGAAAAATTAGACAACCGTTTTGCTTTGGTTATACTGGCCAGCCGAAGAGTCAGAGAGCTTGACCACGGCGACAAACCCCTGGTCAAATGCAAAAACAGAGAATTTGTCACTGCTCTGCGCGAAGTTGCAGCCGGAAAAGTAGGTTACGAAGAAAACGTCGAGGAAGTATTGAGATCCTACACCGAAGAAATCAATTACAGTTCCCATACACCTTACGGATATTAATTTAGAATATCTTTCTTTTTGGAACAAACAACAGGATAACTAAATATTTATGGCTTTAAACCAGAATCAGAATTTTATAACATCACCCATTCAACAATACCAGAACCACATCCTGGACCACAAAATCTTATTGGTGGAAACACAACAATAGGTTATTTTGGTCATTGGAATAATACAAACGATACTGATTATATAACAATTAATGATGTTATTAATGAATGTAACCCCAATGGAACATTATTAATTGATGATGGTTGGTTAAAATTTATATATATCATCCCAAGAAACATCTTTCATAATTGGTTTTTTTGCAACATAT
>JAWLEA010000132.1:0-4854 GCA_041686345.1 Polyangia bacterium
CCTTGCATCCATTTACAGCTTTATCAGGAGTAATCGGCAAAGTGAGTTGAATATCCTTGCCCTCTTTTTTAAACCAGGGATGGCTTTTCACTTTGAGTTTTAAAAGCAGATCACCTGCTTCTCCTCCATAGGGAGAACTTTGTCCCATGCCTCGCAATCGGATTTTTTTGCCTGTGGTGGCACCGGGTGGAATTTTGACCTTCAAGTTTCTTTTCCGTTCGTGGACTCCTTTGCCGAGGCAGGTTGAACACATGGTACCACCGGACTGACCGGTACCACCACAAGAAGGACATTTCTGGGAATATCTGATTGGAACTTCAACCAATCCGCCCTTGATAGCGGTAAGAAAATCCAGTTCAATGGAACTGATCAGATCTTTGCCTTTAATATTTCCCCTTTGATTATTGAGGTTGACTCTGTATCCTCCCTTGCTTCCAAATCCGCCAAAATTGCCAAATCCACTGCGTGAAGATGATTTTCCTCCAAAGATATCTCCAAAGATAAAGGAAAAGAAATCATCTTCTGAATTAAAATGACTATCTCTTCCACCTGTACTACCCCAGGAAAATCCGGTATTTTTCTGTTTAAAATTTGCATATTTTCTGGCTTGTTCAGGATCAAACCCTGGTTTAGTGGACATTTCACCAAATTCATCATAGAGTTTTCGTTTTTCTTCGTCTCCAAGAATTTCAAATGCAGCTCCAACTTCTTTGAATTTGTTTTGAGAAGCCTTACTGGAATTATGATCGGGATGATATTTTTTGGCCAATTTGCGATAGGCTTTTTTTATCTCTTTTTGAGATGCATCTTTTTTAACTCCCAAAATCTTGTATAGATCTTTCATTGCTTATAAACTCCAAATTTTACTGAGATCTAAACCAAAGTAACCCCCAAAACCTGCTAGTGAAACATTTTTTTATCTGTTTGCCACTGTCAACTTTTGAAGGTAATTACGGCTAAAACTGAATATGCTCTGTTACCAAGTTAACCACAAGTAGAATTTTGGCAAGTTCCTATCTCAAGTCTCCCCTGAAAAACTGATTTTGAAATGTTCTCAAAAATTGAAAAAATAAAAGGGAACTATGGTTGAACAATAAAAGAAGTTGGATTGAGATCTTCTGTTCCCGGAATTGTTTGAACTGAAGGATTTGAACTGGAAGTATCTATAAACTGTATACCAAGGTCGGAAGCAATATAGAGGAGCTTGCTTTCATCAGAGTAATACATTGTTTTGGGCTTGTTTTCAGCATTGCCAACAGTAAAGAGGTTGCCGGGGTTTGCCGTAGTTCCGGAAATTGCAAAAAATTGAACCGCATAATTATGCCCACATAAAACAGCCAGTTTTTGATTGGAATCGACAAAAAACACTTCGAGCGGCATTTGGCATTCACTTAATGGGGAAGGAACCGCATCGGAAAATGGATCAGAAATATTGACCAGACTGAGGGTATTTGAATTGGGAATAACAGCAGCAGCAAGACTTCCATCCACGGAAATACAAACATCACTGACTGAAGAATCTACATCGGATAGACTCCAATCATCTTTGCTTGTATCAGATTTGGGCAGAGAATCAGCATCCATGGCAATTAAAATTGACTCGTCCTGATCATTGCCTCCCACAGCAACAAGTCGTCTGGTCTGTTCTTCATCAGTTGGAGTTGAAATATCAACACCTGTAAAACTTACTAAATCGGAAATCCAACTGTCAAAGGTTATTTCGGTACCTGAACCGGCACTATTTATGGCCAACCCTCCCAAACCCTTGTTGGTAGCAATCACCAAGCCTTGTTCAACTGCGATAACATCATTGGGGATGGCATTTATACCTTCAGTATTCGTTTCGATTTTGGTTGAAGGAACTTTAAGACCAAAAGTTGAAGTTTTCTCAGTATCAGGGATCAACCAGTCGATTCTGCCTGTGGTTAACGAAAGGGTGATAATCTCCGATTTTTTGTTGATGAGCTTTAATTTAACATCACCGGGATCAACAGATATTTCACGCAAGACTTTATCAGGATATTCCTTACTTATCATTTTAAGCATTCCGGAACCATCAACATAGGCTATCCCGCGGTAAATGTGAATATCCAAGGAATAGGAGCCATTTTTGTGACCAACTTCAAGAACTGCATCACCATTGGCAATCCCGGGAGGAATTCTGAAAGTGAATTTGTTGTTCTCGAGATACTGATATTCCAGATATTCATTGGAAATCGGAAATACATTATCCATGGCATCAACTATTTTGAATTGATTGGCTGAAAGTCCCTCTCCTTTTTTAAGTTCAACAGTAACTTTTTGACCAATAATAAAAGAAGTGGGGCCGTCGAGTTGGGGAGAAGTGTCACAGCTTGGAATAAAACCAATTAACAAAAACAAAATGAAGATATTGCGCATGCAAGCTCCTGTATTTAGTTCCAACCCCCAAAAGTAAGCTCATTGCCTGAATGCGAAATTTTACCTCATCATTTTTGTCATAACTTCTTGAAATATTATCAATTATATCTGCGAAGTTACTCCGTACATCTGAGGCAAACTTCTCATTCGATCAAAAACCCCATTCTGGGATGGGAACTATTTATGAAATATTTTTGGGATCCAGACCTATTTGTCTGGCCAATCTGGAAAGTCCCGGATCTGTTTGAATCTGTTCAATCAAAAAATTTCTGAACTCTTTCGTTTCTGGTAAACCGCTACTTTTCACAAGACCATCAACCAGCAATTCAACTGCCTTTCCCGGGGCAATCTCACCTTTATCCAGTTGTACTGCCAAAGATTCAACTGTTTTTTCGAGATTTAAATCAATATTGTTCTCATTTTTATTGACTTTATCCTGTTTACCAACTTTCTGAAAGGATTTTTCTTGTTTTATATTTTTCCTGCTTTTTATATTTTTGCTTTTATCAGAAGTTATGTTTGCAGAATTGATACCTGATTTCTTAATTTTCATGGAATATATCTTTCTCTGAAAGTTGACGCAACCTGATTGAAAAAAATTATAAAACCTGATTTGTCAAGCGGAGTAACTTCGCTGATATAGCCACTACTATTTCAAGAAGTTATGACAAAACTGATGAGGTAAAATTCCGTTTCCAGACAATGACATCCATTTTTGGAACGGGAAATATTTATAAACACTAATATAGTTGCTTATTGAAACATGTAAAGAGCCTGGAGCTTAATTTCTTGTATCGTTTTTTGAATTTAGTTGGATAAATCCCATTAAATAACTAATTTCAGCTTGTGATTAAACTGAGTTGAGGTTATTTTATAGTCAGGAGGAAATACTATGCAATTTAAAAAATATCTTAATACTTATTTTTCTGTTCTTGTTTTTGGTTTTGGTCTGCTTATGGCAAGCAGTTGCACAGTAGGGGAAGAATATTCCACCAACAACACCAATAACACCAATAACACCAACAACAACACCAATAACACCAACAACAACACCAATAACACCAACAACAACACCAACAACTTCGACCCGGAGATCCCCTCTTCTTATCTTGAAGGGTACTTCAGGCTGGAAAGTGCACAAATTATGATGGAGACAATGAGTGGCACCCAACTGATCACTCTCAACCACAGTTCTCAAAATGTAGTTTTGCCTGACAATGAAGAAATCAGCATGACCTTAGCTGGAAACCTTGCTTTCATCGCAGACGATGATACCAGTGGCAATCTTTCCATGAACTTTTATACAACTGAAAACAATATTATCACCTCTGATACAATTGAGCCTTTTCAAGCCAGTGTAACCATCGAACAAAACCAGGATGAAGATATTATTATGACAGTATCTGCAGACGGCACAGACCTTTCCTATCTGGTTACAAGAAATAATTCTCAATTGCAACTGGAGCTCTATCCTACAGACAGCAATCACCCACTAGATACTCCAAGTGTACTTGTTTTTGAGAAACAGGGTTCATCCCCTCAAATTTTTACTGAAACCGGTCAAGTAAACAACATGATGGTGCAACAAAGTGATGATTCCACTGTTCTTCTTACCGATGCCACCTGGATAGAAATGAATGATGGTTATTACTACCAAATCAAATCCAACTGGAATTCAGAAAGTGATGGAGTTTTTATCTGGGATAAACAGTGGGACTACAGTGTAAACGGTGAAAATATTGAAAATTCAAGAACTACAGAAAGAACAGGGTTCTATTTTGAAGATTCCACAGGAATGATCAACTTTTTCTTCAACTTCTACGACAGTCAGGATCAAAACAGAAAAGTAACCTGGAAAGGTTCAAAAATTGAAAATACTGATGGTTCCTGGTCATTCAATATTGGTGAATGTTTTGATACAGCATCATCCGAAGAAGATCTTTCCTGTAAAGACAACTTCCCTCTTTCCTTTGATATTCAAACTGAATAATTTGCCAGATTAACCCCAAGCCTCCCTCAAGCTCACATACTTTCAGCAGTACAATCCATTTACCTCCAAATCTAAATCAATTTTTTCTGTAATTGGATTTTTTTTCTGCTATACTTCCTTTATTGTTTCAATATTTTCAATATTTTAATTTTAAAAAATTTTTATTGATTCTTCTCCTTATAACCTGATTTCCCATTCTGAACAAAACTGGAATTTCAGGTGCTGATTCATCATTGTACTATCCAGGCTTAAGGAAGCACAAAATGAAAAATTTAATCATTATTGCATTTTTAATCAGCAGTTTTGCTGCAATCAGTTGTGAAGGCCCCTCCGGTTCTAACACTTCCAATAATATTAATAACTCCAATAACTCCAATAACTCCAATAACTCCAATAACTCCAATAACTCCAATAACTCCAATAACTCCAATAACTCCAATAACTCCAATAACTCCAATAACTCC
>JAWLEA010000132.1:4954-9731 GCA_041686345.1 Polyangia bacterium
AACAATGATGCCGGAACAGATTCAGATGTAGAAGAAGACGGTTCCACTGGAGCTTGTGATGCGCCCCCGCGAACTTTCTGGAATTACGATCTTACCGTGATGCCTCCGGATAATGTTGAAATACCGGCTACCTGCCGTGGCATGAGTTCTCATATTTATGTCTATGTTGCCGATTCTGCCTGGGAAGATAATATGGTCAATCAGGAGATGATAGACGACATTGTCTATGCTTGGGATACAGCAACTCCAAGCAACAATGAAATGGGTATTTATGAACTTTCAACTTCAATCTTTGGTGAGCCTCCGGATGTAGATAACGATGAACACATAATCATTTTCATAACCCCACTGGGAAGTTATAATGGACATACTTTTGACGGCTACTTCAAAAGAGAAAATCAAACACCGGGAACGTATTCCAATCTGGCAGAGATGATCTATCTTGACTGTGAATACAATGCTCCCAATTCCGATTATCTTCTGGGGGTGTTGGCTCACGAATTTCAGCATATGCTTCAATATAATGCAGATTCCACCGAAGAAAGCTGGTTGGATGAAACTTTTTCCCAGGCTGCCATGTTCATGACGGGATACTGGTCAGATCTTTCCACAGGCAACAATTACCTTCTCAACCGACATGCTACCAGTCCACTGGTTGTCGCTGATCCCAGAAATTATGACTATGGGGCCGGTTTCATGTTTGCAGCTTATACAGTCGATCGCTTTTCAGCCTCTTTTTATGCTGATCTCTCCCAATCTCAAACCAAGAGAGTTTCCTCTGTCAACGAAATTCTAGATTTACAAAACCTCAATAATCAATATGATTTTTTCAGTCTTATACTGGACTGGGCCACAGCCAGTCTCCTCAATGACGAGAATATAGGCGACGGCAATTTTGTCTATTTGACCTTGAGAGATGAAATATCTACCCCTTCTCCAACTATGGGTCAGGTTGGACAATCCTATAATGTCAATCTTCCACTCAGTGCCTATTATTATCTCTCTTATCAGTTGAGTGCTGGAGAGGAGATAGATATCAACATCAGCGACGGCGATAACCTTATTGCCCGTACCATTTATTACACCAGCTCTTCCACCGAAGTGGAAGATATTGATCTCCAATCCGGCACTCTGTTGTTTACAGCACCGGACGACGGAGTACTTACTTTGATTCTGCTCAGAGTTTCAGGTGAAGGTTCTATCTCAATTGAAGCTCAATAATCTTTTTTTTCTGTTTTCAACATTTTCCAAATATTCCAGGTTTACCATCTGTATTTTACTGTTGCAGCAACCTGAATCATAATAAACAAAAGATGAAACAACCGATCTCTTATTCTCAAAAATATTTAAAAAACAACCTGTATAATTGTTATGTAATTCCGGCAGATGACGGTACTCCTCTTGCAGTAAAACAAATCGGGGATAAAACAAAATACCCGCTGCTGCTTGCCAACGGTGTCGGAGTCCCCTGGTTCGGCTTTCATCATTTATGCAATCAACTCAAGGATAACTTCAATATCTTTCTTTGGGATTATCGCGGCTCCTCAGAAAGTTTTCCAGTTGGCAAACCCGATTTTTCAATTCCAAATCAGGCTAAAGATGCACTTAAAATCATGAACAGCTTTGGTTTTGACAAATTTGCCTACCTGGGGTGGAGTATGGGTGTTCCAGTTGGAATTGAGATCAATCGACAATCTCCAGGCAAAATATCCGTTTTAGCTGCACTTTTTGGCTCCCCTGGTCATCCCTATCGTGAATCACTGGGCAAAACAGGTAACTGGAGTCTGCTTCAGGGGGTTCAATTCGGTCTTAATCATCTGGGAACAGCTTCTTTATTTAAATTGTTGCTCAAATCCAAACCTGCTTTAATCCAGAAACTATTCGTTAAAATCGGTTTTATCAGTAAAGACGTAGATCCGGAACTTTTTGCAGATGTATTTTTAGCTGTTGTAAAAAATAATACCACCTATTATGGTCAATCTTTGTTGGCTCTAGGTGAATATGACGGCTGGCCCCATCTTGAACATCTGGATATCCCAGTTCTGGTGGCAGGAGGCGGAAAAGACTGGGTTTCCCCTGCCACAACCATGAAAAAAATGGCAGATTCCATCAATAATTCTGACTACATCTATCTGGATGAAGGATGTCATTTTTCTTTGATGCAACTGGATGAGGATATTTATTCACCTGTAAAACATTTCCTCACCACTAGAATCAAACAAATAAATCCACTTGGAACAGGATGTAATTGACAGAACAACTTACAGAATCTGCTTTTATAAACAATAACTTTTCTCAATTGGAAAATTGCTATGAATAATGAAGTTGAACTTACAATACTAATTGATGACACCGGAAATAGCGAGGAAGGTTTTGAAGAATCGTTCGGTCTTTGTGTACTTATAAAAAAAGCCGGTAAAAATATTCTTTTTGATTTAGGCAGCGAAGTAAATCCTCTTCTCAACAACCTCATCTCTGCCGGAGTTTCAATAAACCAACTGGATGCAATCATTTTGAGTCACAATCATTTTGATCATACAGGAGGACTTCCGGGAATTTTACCCTCCAATAATGATATCCCCATTTATGTTCACAAATATTGGGATAAAAAAGTCAAAAGCATGGGAACAGAAATTCCCATGGAAAACAGAGTAGTAATTGAAAAAGGACGCGAATTGACAGAATTATGTCCCGGTATTTTTATAACCGATGCCGGTTTTTCAGAGGATTATGGAGGCATCTATGAACAGGCCTGTTTTATTCAGGGTGAAAAAGACTTGACTTTGCTATGTGGTTGTTGTCATCCCGGGCTGAATTTCTTCCTGGAACAAACTGCAAAACTTGGTCTCGGTCAATTACAAAACCTGCATATTATGGGTGGCTTCCACGACTTTACTTTCAATGAAAATGAAAGTAAAAACCTCGCATCTTGTACCAACAGAATTACCGCCTTTCACTGCACAAAAGATTTTGAATCTTACAAAATGCTTTTTGGAAAAAAATTTTCCAAGGGAATTTTGGGCAAATCCTTACATACTTGAATTATGAAATTACTCGATGCTTTAATTCAAAATACCAGTTCCAGAAAAATAAATCATTTTGCCATATATCCTCACACTGTATTTGTTGAAACTTCGGTAAATACAGGATATGCCACTCCTCTTGGTGCAAACTACTGCATAAGCGTAAAAGATGTCGGCAGTCTTCACCACAAAACAACAGATGAGCTGGCTCCTCGAGTCCGTTCTCCTCTTCCTCTGGAAGCTGCCATCGGACTGGCTGCAATTAACTCATCTCTTGATGTAGCAGCTTTTAAAGATAAGTTTACCAAAGAAAATGCAGCCAAAATCATGATAGAAAAAGGCTCAGGTAAAAACGCTGCAGTCATCGGACATTTCCCTTTTGTCAATCGTTTTCGCCAGAAGAATATTTTTAAAAATCTTTGGGTATTCGAACTTGCACCCAAAGACAGACAGGACTTGTCTCCGGAAATGTTTTCAAAATACCTGCCAAAAACAGATGTACTCATGATTACAGCAACTTCAATTATCAACAAAACATTTAGCAAAATCATGTGCTATCTTCCCGATGATTCTTTTAACATCATGCTTGGCCCCACCACTCCTTTAAATCCCCTCCTTTTTGACTTCAACATAGATGTTCTCAGCGGTGCGGTTCCTGTGGACAACAAACTGGCTCGTACCTGGTTTTCTCAAGGTTCAAAATACAGAGAAACCAAAGGTATTAAATTTGTCAGCCTTCGCAAAGATCGGATAGTACTCTAAACTAATCTTTACCAGCAAAGAAAAAATGAAATGAGAAGTTTGTCTCAGGTGCGCGGAATAACTTCGCAGACATAGTTGATACTATATCAAGAAGTTATGACAAAGCTGATGAGATAAAATTCCGCGTTCAGGTGATGACCTTCCTTTTTGGGATGGGAACTAAATACTTATTGACCAAAAAAATATAAATACCAGAATAAGAAACAAAACCAGGGAAAGATAAAGAATAACCAAATCATTTCCCGTGCGAGTCAGAATATCCTTTGCAACTTTTTTATCTTCTTTGGAAATCCTGTTTTGCTTTAATTTTTTATTGGCCAAATAACGACTTTTTTTAAAATTACCTTGATTAAAAAATCTTACCATCTGCTTGCCTTCAGAAGATAACTCTCTGCTGATTGGCAATTTTCCCTCTTTGTCTCCGATAATATATTTCTTTTTTTGCTTAGCCATAATCTACCTTTACCTTAAACTAACTAGTTCCCATCCCAGAAGTGGTGTTTTCGGCTGGGGAAGAAGTTTGATTGAGATGCGCGGAGTAACTGCTCAGACATAGTTGACACTATTTCAAGAAGTTACGACAAAGCTGATGAATCCAGATTCCGTTGCCAGACAGTGACCTTCTATTTTGGGATGGGAACTAACTAGTTTCCATCCCAGAATGGGGGTTTTTGACTGAATGAGAAGTTTGCCTCAGATGTGAGGAGTAACTGCGCCGACATAGTTGACACTATTTCAAGCAGTTACGACAAAGCAGATGAGGTGAAATTCCGCATTCAGGCGATGACCTTCCTTTTTGGGATGGAAACTAACTAATGCGGAACACTGAAAGGGGCCGGTTTTTGCTTGATCCTGGAACGCGCGCCTTTGCCCTGACCTATTAATACCATCTTAAACCTTGAATCTTCAAATTTTAAAAATCCGTTGAGACGAATATTTTTATGATTGTAGACTTCGACTACATTACCATTTGGATCCATGCCCCTTGCCCC
>JAWLEA010000016.1:0-13565 GCA_041686345.1 Polyangia bacterium
GTCATCGCCTGAAAGCGGAATTTTACCTCATCATCTTTGTCGTAACTTCTTGAAATAGTGGCAACTATGTCGGCGAAGTTACTCCGCGCATCTGAGGCAAACTTCTTATTCAGTCAATAACCCCCATTCTGGGATGGGAACTATCTGGTTATCTTACGCCAGACAGCTTCCATAAGTGGTTTGATACCTTTTTGGGTAACAGCCGAAATTGGATAAAATTCATAATCTTCAAATTGCTTACGCAATTCTTCGATTCTAGCAGGTTTACTACAAAGATCAATCTTGGACAAAACTACAATTCGAGGCAATTTCGCCAGATTCGGATCGTATTTTTCCAATTCTCTGGAAAGGGTGATAAAATCTTCCCCTGGATCTCCAAATTCAGGATCCAACGGATATTCAATTAAATGAACAAGCACTTTAGTTCTTTCAAGGTGTTTTAAAAAACGATGTCCCAAACCTTTCCCCTGATGAGCTCCCTCAACCAACCCCGGAATATCGGCCATTACAAAATTACGCTCTCCATCAATCTGAACAACTCCAAGATTTGGAATAAGTGTAGTAAAAGGATAGTTGGCAATTTTTGGTTTGGCTGCACTTACTGAAGAAAGCAAGGTGGATTTTCCGGCATTGGGCAATCCCAATAGACCTGCCTGAGCCAGTAATTTCAATTCTAAACGTAGATTTTTTGCTTCTCCCTTTTCACCGGCTGTACATTTTCTGGGTGCCTGATTTGAAGAAGAAACATAGTGAATATTCCCCCAACCTCCTGTTCCCCCTTGGGCTACAATCAAATTTTCACCATCCTTGATCAAATCTCCAAGTATCTCTTCAGTATCATCATCTATAACTGTTGTACCTACGGGGACTTTGAGAATCAGATCATCACCACCAGCGCCATATCGATCGTTTCCCTGTCCATGAGTACCGCTTTTTGCCTTGTAGTGTTTTTTATAACGAAAATCCAGAAGAGTTGAAGCTCTCTCAGTGGCCTGAATAATAATGTCTCCGCCTTTTCCTCCATCGCCTCCGCTGGGGCCTCCTTTGGGATTATATTTTTCCCGACGGAAAGCACAACATCCATTACCTCCATTACCTGCAATTACCTCGATTTTCGCTTCATCTACAAAATTCATCTTCTATCTCCTGAAAAGATACCGTCCAAAACCGATGCTCTTCATTTTATTGATAATATTCTTTTTTCAGCCATTCATAAAACTTGATACATTGGTTTTCATCAAAATCTTCAAGTTTATAATCATCAATGTAAAGAATCCTGTTATCCCGAGTTCGGTGGACAAGCAAAAAAACATTATATTGATGAGCTCCAGGCTGACGAGTTATCCGACCCTTGATTTCCATATAGGCAGGATTTGGTTCTTTGTTATCTCTGCCATCAATAATTTCGATTGCAGGCAGATAAGAAATATGTTTCAAATAACATTGTTCAATCAACCACTTGCTACCTTCCTTTTCATCTGAGGTATTAAAACCTCGAAACAGAATTTTGCGATTAAACCCTTTTTTTGAAAATTCTTCGTCAACAACTACCTGAATTCTCTGTGTTTCCAAATATTTATAATACTTGTACCCAAATGCCAACCCCAAGAGTAGCAATAAAAGCAGGAAAAAGGTCAGCCAACTTTTTATCCAACTTAAATTCAATCCCAAAAAATTAACTGATTTTGAATTTTCAACATTTTTATAATGTTTATCTGAAAAAATTGCTGCTTCCGGAGAACCACAATAAAAATAAAGAAGGTGATTAGGATCTCTGCGATTATCCTTGGCAATACCACCTTCCCTTGCTTTGTTCAAACTCTTTCCGAAACTTGAACCATTCAGCAATTGTCGGTAAAACTCTGAAGGATAAATTTCAGTATTCTGATCAATAAGATCGTAAAGAGTTCCAATATAATGTCTGGTATTGGAGACAAGCCAGGACTTGGCAAATTCTAATCCCTCCTGATGGTTATTTCCCCCGCAGGAATGGGAAAAAACCAACCAGGGCATAGAACCGGTTTTGCCAATATCTCTGATCTGATCTGCAGAAAGAATTCCGTCACTGAGTTTCCAACCACATTTCCTGCCATTATCAACGAGGTGACCAATATAATGAATCAAATCGTATTGTTTTATATATTTTTTCATCTCGGCACAACCGGGGTTGGTTTTATATCTGACTTTTAATTTTTTTTCTTTTCCCAGTTGCTGAAAGAGGGACTGCCCTTCTTCCCAACTCTGAGGAAGATTTTGCTCCGGATCGGAAACAACAATCAACAGATCCAGAGGATAAAAATATCCCTTTTTAATTTTTCTGTGTGAGCTTTCGGAAACCAGGATTCTGCCCAGATAAAAACGATGCAGAGCAAACTCATTGTCAAAAACAAGCAATTCCCAAGGAAGATGAAATATTTCCTCATCAAGAGTCAGAGTAAGATTACCTCTGGCTTGGGCAAGATTTCTGATTATCTCGCGAGGGAGAAGAAGAGAAGTAAGTTGCTCACCACAGGCTTTGATATCTTTAAGAATTTGATTTTCCAACCGTTCTTTACCAATTGCCAAAGAAAAATTGGAAAAAATTTCCTGACTTATTTCTTCACTTAACTTTTTATTATAAATGCTAATCCCCTTGATAAATTCCCCTCCGATACTTAGAGTACAGAGAATTTTGCCTTCATGAAACACAAGGGTAAGATTCAAAAGCAGCCTTTCTGATTCCAAATCAACAGAATCAATATTTTTCTATTATGGAAAAACTAACATTTTTCCCATAGGGAAAGAGGTAGTTGCTCTTTTGGTGGCCGGCTGGAAACCCAGCAAACAAAGGTATTTTCAAGTGATATTTTTTGATCAGATTGATGAAAATACTTCCGGGATTTCTACAGCCGGAAAAAGAACCCATGATAAGTGATTTTGCCTGTTTGATATTAGTGGAAATAAGAAGATGATTCAACATTCGATCAATCTTATAAGGGGGCTCGTTAACATCTTCGAGAATCACAATCTTGTCTTTGTAATCAGGTTCACAAGCAGTAGCTGTCATGGAACAAAAGGTTGCAAGATTCCCTCCCAATAATTCTCCAGTCAATTCGGAATGATTTTCACATTGAAAGAGAGGTGATATTCCAGGCAATTTTCTAAAATTAAAAGAAATACTGTCAAAAAATTCCAAAATAAATTGCAAAGATTCTCTTTCAAGTAAAGGAAGTTGGGTTAAAACTGGGCCGTGAAAAGAAGCAACTCCCATCTGGCACCACAATTCCAGCAATATGGTAATATCTGAAAAACCCACCAGAGGCTTGGGGTTATTGCTCAAAGCAGTTCTCAACCTTTTATGATCTAATCTCATTGCTCCGTATCCACCCCTGGCAGCCAAAATTAAATTGATTTTTTTATCATTAAGAGCCCTGATTATACTCTCAGTACGTTCTTTGTCATCTCCTGCCAAATATTTTGTATCTGATTTTTTAACAGCAAAAATCCTGAAAGGAAGCTTCCTCAACAGTTCCAAACCTTGATTAAATCTTGACAACTGAACAGGTCCGCTTGGAAAAACAATACCAATCAATCAAACACCTCCGCCATTAATTGGAGAAATATTCCCCTTACATAAAGATAAAACCTTAATTTGTGGGCAGGGAAAATAAAGATGGGAAAAAACAATGAAAATTTAAGAACAATTTATTAATGAAATATGCTTTGCTCAAATTTACTATTTTTCATCTTTTTTCTTTTTCTTGCTTTTCTTTTTCTTACTTTTCTTTTTCTTGCTTTTCTTTTTCTTACTTTTCTTTTTCTTGCTTTTCTTTTTCTTTTGTTTATCTTCACTTTGTTCAGGCTCTTCAGGTGCTGAATCAGAACTCTTTTCCGATTCAGAATCATCGGAATCGGTTTCAGGTGTTTCAAGTTCTGCTTCTTCCAGGTTAGAAGTATCTTCCGAAGTCTCTTTGTTTTCATCTTTTTCAGAAACTTCATCTGTTTCTTCCTCAACTTCGTCTTCCTCAAGAGTTTCTTCTTCCTCCGCAGAAACATCTGTTGCCGGGGAGGTTTCTTCCTCAACTTCGTCTTCCTCAAGAGTTTCTTCTTCCTCCGCAGAAACATCTGTTGCCGGGGAAGTTTCTTCCTCAACTTCGTCTTCCTCAGGAGTTTCTTCTTCCTCCGCAGAAACATCTGTTGCCGGGGAAGTTTCTTCCTCAACTTCGTCTTCCTCAGGAGTTTCTTCTTCCTTATTTCTGATTGGTTCTTCCAACTGAATTTCGGAATCAGTCAACTTCTCCATTTTTTTGAGATTGTCAGCGCTGAGTTCCACCCAAGCCAATTCCATTTGACTGTCGGAATCACGTTTAACTTTTTCTTTGACCGATTTTACAACACAATCACCCTCTATTTCCATGTCTTCGGTTTTTAATATAATTTTCAATTCTGTTGCAACAGGCATGGGTTTTTCTTCTGTAATTCTTATTTTATTGGAAGAACTGATAAAAATCTGTGCATCCTCAGTCAGAAGTATATCTCCATAAAAAACATTTCCTTGCATTGCTTTATCTTTACTCATTTTTTTCTCCAATACTTCATGTTCAACTTTTACAATATTTTGCAAGAATCATTTTCCAATTCCGCAAGTTCAACCGCAATTATTCTTTTTCATGTTCATGGTATAATCAAGCCGATTGAGGAGAACCACAATAAGGACAAAACTTGGCTCCCGGTGACAACTCTTTTTGACATTTTACACAAACAGGCTTGGCTGCTTGTTCCTGGTTTGAACCACAATTGGGGCAAAATTTGGAACCTTTAATAATCGGTGTCTGACATTTGATACACGGAACTTTTTCTTGCTTAGATTCAAACTTGTTTCCACAATTAGGACAAAATTTAATTCCCGGTCCTACCGGATAATTACATTTAGGGCATTTCTGTCCGGCAGCCTGCTGATGACCATGCTGCTGCCGAGTATGTTGTTGTTTACCATGTTGCTGCTGATAACCTTGTTGGGCTCCCATACCAGCCGCTGCTCCCATACCGGCCTGTTGGCGCATTTGTTGCTGGTGGGGAGGCATTCCACCCTGAGGAGGCATTCCACCCTGAGGAGGCATTCCACCACCCTGCATCCCGGGCGCCATTCCCTGGGACATCATTCCGGGCATCATAAACCCCATACCGAGTCCCATGCCCATGCCCATACCGCTTCCGGCAACTCCACCTTCGTTCTGGGCAGCATCTCTCATGGCATAGCCCATTTGATATTGCTGAAATGCAGGCATGCTTTCTTCGAAAAGACCAAGACCAGAACGTTCGTCGATCTTTTTCTGTACTTCCTTGGGAGGACTGATGGCGTTGATACGCAAATCTTCCAACTCAAGTCCGTTCTTGGCAAAATCCTGAGCCAACCTTGCTTTGCAAGCAGCTGTTACTTCATCATACATTGCAGGCAGATCAAAAATTGATTTCATTACCTCGCCAAGAACATCGGTCATTCTTTGCACGACTGAATCACGAACCCAATTGGCAAGATCTTTGGCAGAATATGTTTTACTGGATTTGAGTCTCTTATTGCTGAAAAGCACCGGATCGACAATTTTATAAGTCATAGTACCGAATGAACGAAGTCGAACAACTTTCAAAACGGAATCCCTAAAAGAAATGGGTTCTTTTGTGCCCCATTTTTGATCGTCAATCAAACCGGTATCAACAAAAACAACCTCAGCTTTAAAAGGTGTTTGACCTCCAAAAGGAAGATTGATCAACTTGGAAAGAATTGGCAAATTAGCTGAAGTCAGGGTATGACGACCTGGACCAAATGAATCCAGTGCCTGCCCTCCCCTGTAGAAAATTGCTGTTTGGGCTTCCCTGACAATTAATTGTGCTCCCAGCTTGATATCCGCATTGAGATCTTCTGGAAGACGCTTTGCCATTACTTCACGGGTTTGATCTTGAAATTCCAGTAATTCTATTATAGCCATATGTTCCTCTCTTAATTACCCGAAAAATATTTACCGATTAAATTCGGGCAGAATGTCAGTCGTTTCAGCTATTCGACCAAATCAAATCATGACAAGGATATATTACTTTATCCAATTGTCTTCCTCAAGAGATTTTCTCTATCATTGAGATGAGTATCCATAGCTCTGAGGGAATTAGTCAATTTCATGAACAGGGGCTTTATGTTTTCACCCTCTGCAAATTTGGTTTCGATTTCTTCGAGAGCACTGAAAACTTTTTCCCGATGTTCTTCGAGTTTTTTGTCAAATTCAGCTATTGCCTCAATTGACTTGGTTTCTGTTTTGCTGCCAAAAAGATTACCGGCAAAACCCTGATTAGACCAACGCAAGCGGTCTCTAACCTTGGTCAGCAACATAGTTGCATTCTCTGCATCATTCATCAATGAAATTTTGCTTAGATCGGAAGTTATATTGTATTTTACCTGCTCCAGGCGATCGTGGACTTCTTTCATCTTGGCAGTTAAATAATCCCTGAAGGCGCGATCAGTGGCTCGAGATTGTGTTCTTTCGCGATAACCTTTATAACCTGGTATAATATAATCAAGTACAGCCATAATTATCTCCTTTAATTAGTTGAATTTTGTTTCTTTTTGAGGACAAAGACAACAACAACAAGCACTCCTGCAATTAAAACCAGAAAAGGCCAGGTTCTGGCCATGGGAATAACATTGCTGGTACTGAGTAAAAGCAAAATAAAAAATGAAGTCAGAAAAAGGGAACCAGGCCACCAGTCGGTTGCACCACCTGAATAGGTAACAAAAGCTATAGCTGCAAACAGAATAGTTGGTATCAAAGGCCAAAGAGTTCCAAATCCTGGTCCATCAAAGGTAAAGGAAACAATTAATACAATTGCAGCTGCAAACAAGGTTGCAACTACCGGGATTAATGCAGATATACCGGAATTAGATTTTTCTTCACTCATATATTTATCCTTTCTTGATCTGAATAAACCAAATCGAACCAAAAATTATTTTTTGGTGGTTTTTGTCTTTTTTTGCTTGAGAATTTTGAATTCCACTCTTCTGTTCTTGCGACGCAACCTTGCAGAAATATTGGCATATCTAGGTCTGTTTTTACCGTAACCTTTTACTTCAAGGCGAGAAGCTTCAACTCCTTGTTTGACCAGATATTTTTTAACTGCTTGAGCCCGTTTGCGGGAAAGCTTGAGATTATAACTTGAAGAACCGTGATTGTCGGTGTGGCCTTCGATTCTGACTTTTAAAACTTCGGGATGTTCGATCAAAATTGAAGCAACTGCATCAAGAGTTTCATAAGAACGCGATCTCAAAACAGCTTTGGCGTATTTGAAATGGATTCGTTTTTTAATACTGATTTTTTTGTAGCGTTTGCTGAGTGTAGCAACACTGCGCTTTGGTTTGCGTTTCAGACTTATTTGCAAATCCATTTTTTTGCATTTGGACATGGTGATAGTTTTTGAACGACTGAAATATTTGTCCTTTTTGAACACCACCTGATAAGCACCAGGCCTTACCTTGAGAACCACTTTTCCTTCTGGATCAGTGGAGCCTTCCCTGGTTAAGGAGTTGCCTTTCATTGTTTCGCCTTTAATTTGAACTTTAGCTTTTGACAAAGGTTTATTCTTTTTCTCACTTTTTACAAATACAGAAACAGGGCATGGTTTTGCCTGTTTGGATTTGAGTTTTACAATCAGGCTTTTTTGAGGTGTTTCCTTGTTAATTTTAACTTCAACTTCCTTGTTGTGATAACCTTTTTTCCAAAACTTCATTTTATACTTGCCGGGAGCCAATTCATAGGAAACAAAGCCACCGGATTCATCACTTGATTGATCGCTTTTACCCAATCCTACATAGGAAATTTTAACTTTAGGCAACGGGTTTTCCTTGTCATCAATAACTTTACCAAGAATAATTCCTTTGAATTCCTTTTTGTCTACTTCCTTTATCTTTTCCTTGACCACTACTTTAGGCTTGCAAACAGCCGGAGCTGCGGTAGTACCAGGGGTTTTGTAATAAGTGATTCCAGCAAAAAGATTGTAAACGGGCAAAGAAGGAGAAACTGCATAACCTGGATAATCAAGTGCCAGTTCAACTCCACCCTGAACAACAAAATTTTTGGCGAATTGGTATTTCAAGCCGAAGGTCAACTGTTGGGAAAGAGCATCGTCAGGAGAACCTCCACCTGAAACATCAACTCTGTCCTGCCAGGTAAGCAGATTGGAATCTGCTGAATCGGTAAAATAATTTAAATTGTAATCAACAAAGGGGATAATAAGATTGCCGGCAAGATTAATTGGAAATTCAAGCCCTGCAGTGAAGTTGATCCTGCTTCTGGAAACCCCCATAGCGAACTGTCTGACAACATATTGATAAAAAGGTTCCATACTGGCGTTTTCAGAAGAAAGTGGAGAATCTTCCATGAGAGCATAGGAATTGTCATAAATAAAACCGAGATTGACATGTCCTATTATTCGGAGAGGCAAAGAACCTCTAAGCCCTTTACTGTCAAAACGAGCCAAGCCGATCGCTCCAAGGGAACTGGCAGCCGGATCGGGATAAACCTGACCCACTCCACTCACAAGTTTGCCAAATCCCTGCAAACCCAAATTCAAAAAACTGTTAACCGGATAGACATATTTGACAGAAAAAAGAAAATCTCCTAGAGCCGATTGCATATCAGGCTCGGCAGATAATACCTCATGATTTCTTTCATTTACATTGGCGTGGGCAAAAACAGAAGCTGAAATTTCGAAATTATGTGGCAGAAAAATTCCCCATGAAATAAGTCCTCCAAACCTGGAATTCTTTTCATTAGCATCAGCTATAATAAAATCAGACCAGGAAAAATAATCCATTCCGTAGCCCAGATAAAAAGTCCAGGGCTTTGCGGTTGCAGCTGCAGCAGTATAACGAAGACCAACATTTCCGTTTTTGTTGATACTGGGAAAAACCGAATAATCGGAGATAGATCTCGAAGCAGTACCAGAACTTTTTTCTGTTTTTGCAGTTTTTTCATCAGTCAACTTTGTTTTGTCGGCGTCAGATCCAGGTTTGAGTTTTTCTTGAGATGTATCATTTTGTGCAGCTTCAACTTCTTTCGATTCCGGCTTTTTATCTTTATCATCTGCAAGAGCTGCAAAAGATGATTTTTCAGGTTTTTCTTCATTTTTATTTTCGGTCGCATCAGTTGTTTTATTTTGAGCAACAGCAGAATTCCAAACAAAATTTGAAAACAATATTATTAAAAGGGAAAAAACCGCTTTCATTTTTACCTCCACATACTGGTAATGTATTTTTTGGCAGACATAGTTAGTTTTTTAGCACACATTCCATAAAATTAAAATTGTATTCTGCAAGTAATTCAATTTACTGATTGGGCACAGCGAAAACCAAGTTGAGGAGCAAAAAATTCTGCCGGAACCACCTGCCTGATTGTAGTTCTGATACTGGCAGGGCTATCAAGGCAGGAGCCTCCCCTGATTATATGGTTCTTTTTTTTATCTTCTTTAATTTTAATAGATTCCAACCGATTATAACCTGCTTTTCTGCCTTTTGGATCATTTTGCTTGTCCCAGGATTCTTTCAGGGTTGCAGTCCATTCCCAAACATTACCCGCTTGATCCATGGTTCCATAGGGAGATTTTCCCTGAGGACAGGAGCCAACAGGCTTAGGTGCCAATGAAGAACATTGATTAAAAACAGCTTTTTTGCAATCGGGAGGAGATTCACCCCAGGGATAACGACGAGCATCCGTCCCGCGAGCAGCTTTTTCCCATTCAAATTCTGAAGGCAGACGTTTATCAACATATCTGCAATAACGGGAGGCATCCTTAAAAGTTATACCAGAAACCGGGAGACTATTTTCCAACTGCATTTCCAACCGAGGCGAGGAACATATATTGGCTTTAATGCATTTTTCGTATTCTCCCCAAGTAACTTCAAATTTATCGATAAAAAAACTGTCAACAAAAACCATTTTCTGGGGTTTTTCCAATCTGCCTCCTGCTGTATTACCCAGGTAAAACTTGCCTGCAGGAATAAAAACCATACCTGCAGGAGCCTTTTTGGAGGTTTTCACAGGAACATTTTCCAAATCCACACATTTGTGTTGTAGACATAATTTTCCAGAGTCACACTGGGAATTTGAAACACACTCGCCCCAATCTTCTGAATAAACTACTTTGTTTCTCTCTTTACATCCAAATGTCAGAAAAAACAAACAAAATAGAAATGTTTTCAAAATAATCCTCTTTTTTAATAGTTCCCATCCCAGAAGTGGTGTTTTTGACTGGGGAAGAAATTGGATTGAGATGCGCGGAATAACTTCGCCGACATAGTTGATACTATTTCAAGAAGTTATGACAAAGCAGATTAATTCAATTTCCGTCGCCAGACGATGACATCCATTTTTGGGATGGAACTAAATAACCTTGTTTAAAAAAATAAACAACTTGGTACTTCAGGTCAAAATAAAAATTTTTAATTAAGATCTTTTCGGCGAACTTCGTTTTGGTTGAATTGAAGACTTGTACAAGGGGTCGATGTAACCAGAGGAGGTGAAGTTGAATTATCAAGAGTTCCGGTGCAATCAGGTGCGAGCGATTCGTTTTGACATTCTGCCGATTGGGGGCCCTGTACAGGATCATAATTGTATTCAATGCAAATCCTCAGGGGTCGACTGACACCTGCATTGCCTGCATTATCGACAGCCTTGACTGCAGCACAAGTCCACCCTTCCGAAATATTATTGGCCAGGGAATCAAATTGAATTCCTGCACATAAGGTGGGATTGGTGGAATCTACCGGAGGCAGGGTGTAAATAGCCGGTTCAGACATATCATAAGTATACCAGACAGCAGTGGTAATATCTCCGGAAACTACAGGACAAAGGGGATCAGGAGGATCAGTATCATCTCCGGGAGCCTCACAGCCAATACCCGGATCGGGTAAGGAGGAATCAACCGTAAAATCTGCACTTCCGGTGGGATCAATTTTATACATTTGAAGCATAAGGGTTTCCAGGGAACTGCCGGTAAGATGAACAGTGGGAACAAGTTCCGGGTTGATACTGTCACAAATGCCATCGCTGTTAGAGTCGACAACCAGAGGATGATCAGCATCGTCAAGGATATATAGTTCAACTGAAGAATGATCAACCAGAGAAAGTGGGGTATAAACACTTCCGGGAGCATTATTCCCCTGATCTTCAACTCTTGCCCGTATCCAGAACAATTGGGAAACAACTTCCATGTCATCGACTGCACTTTCCCCTACAGGATCGAATTCCCAAGAACAACTGATGAGGCCGTCAGCATTTTCTTCGGCCAACCTGAAATTTTCTGGAGGATCCATACTTGCCAGAGGCGAAGTATTGTCCAAAGCAATCTCGAAACCGATTGAAGCTTCATTTTCAAGTTGATCTGAAGCAAAAACCTGTAGAGCCGGCCAGACAAAATTGGTGGGAAGAACAGAAGTATCAAAGGAACCGGCATAGGCATCAGTTCCTTGAACCTTGGCAAGGGGTATTTCGTAGTTTAAATCATTATTGCCGATAATGGCAAAAACAGATGAAGTTTGAACACCAGCCGGATCGACAATCTCAGCCTCAATCTGAATAATCCCTCCAACAATTTCGCCGGGAGAATGGGAAAGGATCGAAATAACAGGACCGTTGTTGTCAATTGTAAAATCAACTTCCCTGGTAGCACTGTTGGTTAAAGAATTGAAAGCCTCTAAAACAATTCTTTTTTCACCTGTCAGGGGTGGAGAAAAAATTGAATCTTCAAAAACAATCTCGGTATTGTATGTAACAGTAAGGGGATTGCCGTTTGCTGTCTCAGTTGATTCATTATCTACAGTCAATTCAATTTCAACATTTCCAATAAAACAATTGGTATCACCGGGAATTATCCCGTCGTTGTCATATACTGTAAAGGAAAGATTGAGAGCACCGTGATAACGATCACCATCTTCCGGAGAATGAACTGTAAAAGTAGGTCCCTTATCCAGATTAAAGGTGCCATCTGTATAAGAAGTCCTGCCTTGAACATCTTGAGCCGTAATTCTGAAGGTAGTATCTCCGTCAGGAATTTCCGAGAGGTCGATTGTGACCATAAAGCCATTGTCTGTGGTGGGATCCACAGTCATTGAATATTCATCTCCCTCAACAGTTACCATGACAGAACCATAATCCACACTTGAACTTCCTGATACTATGACTGCTTTAATCTTTAGAAAATCAGCACTTACAACCTGCCCGGTCTCAGGGCTGGTTATGGTGATTTCGGGACCATCTGGATCAGCGTCAGGGACATCAGGAAGTTCAGTATGATCTTGGGAACCGTCGGCATCAATCCCAGTATCTTCAACTCCTGAATCATTTGGAGGCACTGGATTGTAGTCATCATCGTTTTCACATCCCCCGGAAAAAACCATTAAGAAAAGGATTATCAGGATTTTAAAGCTAATTTTCATAAAAACACCTCAATAATAATATAGTTTACAACTCCCTGTCTTGGCAAATATTTTCTTGGTCTCAACAAACAAAAATTTTGTATTTATTAACAGGATTAGATGATTTGGATTTGAAAAACTGTAAAATTGGGTTCAGATAAAAAACTTGAACCCCATTTTAAATTGTAAAAATTACAGTTGAAAAATCAGAAGGGAATTTAAACAAGAAGTGATGTTTTTATACATATTTCTGGCAATTATCGCACCAATTGCGCTGATATTGCTGAATATATCGAGTTGGTCCACCACAGGTAGTGCATCTTTTACTTTGAGGTTGAGCCTGCTGCTGAGGTTGAGCCTGTTGCTGAGGTTGAGCCTGCTGCTGAGGTTGAGCCTGCTGCTGGGGTTGAACCTGCTGTTGGGGTTGAACCTGCTGTTGTGGTTGAGCCTGCTGCTGGGGTTGAGCCTGTTGCTGGCCAAAATTATTGCCAGGCTGAGCTCCCATGGCTCCGCCGGCGGCCACACCGCCCATTGCCTGACCCATGCCGGAATTTTGGGCTTTTTGAAGCATATTGTTTGCTTTTTCTACAAAAGAATTGGGAAGAAAAGTTTGAACTGCACCTTCTTCTTTGAAATTCTTGACATAATACATGATACAAAAAATAAAGGCAGGCAGAAGAGTAAGAACAGAGGAAAGAGCAAAATCAAAACCGTTGTTTTTGAATTCGAAGGTGAACAGGATACGGATAAGCTCTGAAAGTTGCAAAAGGCCGATAAAGCCAACTAAGAATACAGCAAGTGCATAGAAAAGTTTGCGGGGTATGAAATTCTTTTTGACATCCAGTTTGACCAGAATGAATTCCACAATAACTATCACCAGAGTGTAGCCGATGAAAATGGACAAGGAAGTCTTGATGCCCTCTCCAATTCCAACGGGACTGCTGAATATTTTGCCGACAAATGTATTGAGAAACCCGGTTACGGACATTATTGCCCCGAGAAAAAAGGACAATTGGATGGAATAAAGTACGACCTTAAGGAAAAGTAGTTTATCCTGCTTTTCCTCATCTTTGTCTTTTTGAAGCATGAATGCCAAAGCGAAAAGAATGGGAATAAAAATAGCTGACAT
>JAWLEA010000016.1:13575-38564 GCA_041686345.1 Polyangia bacterium
GATAAAAAGGTTTGGCCAGAAACTCGCTCATCATTTGGCCGATGTTAGCCCCCATCCCGCCAAATCCTCTTCTTGCAAAAGCCAAAGATAATTCAGAAAAAGAACTCAAAACTGTTAACATATTATTCCACCTTTCTTGTGCAAATTATTTGAAAATTTTATAATCATCCATGAATTCCTATTTCGGAATATGCTGTATAATCAGCAAGGCGTTGAAAAACAGGAACCTGTTAAAATGTCTGGCACTCAACTTGCCAATAATTACTGACGAATACAACCTGTTGAAATTTAATATAAACTATATTTCAAAATTTCTTCCTTAATGTATTTTGAAAAATAACAATTTTAGCATTTATATACAACTATTTTTGCAAAATTTTAAATTTTATTTGAATTGAATAGATAGTTCCCATCCCAAAAATGGATGTCATCGTCTGAATACGGAAATTCATCTCATCTACTTTGTCATAACTTCTTGAAATAGTGTCAACTATGTCTGCGAAGTTATTCCGCGCATCTGAGACAAATTTCTTATCCAGCCAAAAACACCACTTCTGGGATGGGAACTAGATACAATTACTCAACGATAATGTAGCGACACAATTCGACAGGGAGTTGAACGTCCAAATCTTCCAACTCAAGAATAATCTCTTCTTCGTTAGATAATTTATTTTTTACCATTACTTTGTCACCCGGTAAAACACCAAAATCAAGCAATTTTCTCCGAGTAATCTTGTCTCCTTCTATATGAAGTATTTTAACCGAGTTTCCAAGTTTAATCTGGCTGAGATCTTTTTGCAGATCATTTTTGGAATTAACTTGTTTTATACATGATGAACAATTCAAAAAAGAATCATTTTCAATTTTTTCCAACCCTGGATGGATAACATGGCAATTGTGGAATTTGTCCCAATAGGAATCGCTGACATCAGGACAGATAAGTAGAAATTCAAAAAGCTTGACAAAATTATCAATGACTTCAGATGTAAGAACATGTTCCATCGCACAAGCATTTTCCTCAGCTACCTCAGCAGGAATATGAAGAATTTCCTGCAGAAACTTCTTGAGAATTTTATGTCTTGAAAAAACTTTGCGAGCAATTTCTTCACCTGAAGGGGTAAGTTTTATATATTCTCTTTGGGCATACTCAATCAATCCAAATTTGGAAAGTCTTTTCATGGCAGGAGAAACAGAACCCGGTTTGACTTCGCGTTTTTCTGCAATATCTTTGACTCTGGCAAAGCCCTGCTTTTGAGAAAATCTGAAGATTGTTTCGAGGTAATCCTCAAGAGCTTTGGTTAATTTTATTTTGGTATTATGTTTTTTACTGCCCATAAAATCTCCAATTCAGGCAATTGCTTAGCGTTTAAAATAGAACTAAGGCTGGAACAATGGTGATTGAGGATGAACTGACAATACTGGATTAATCTGAAAAATGTTCAATTATTCAACTTGGTTGGTTACATCAGTGCAATCTCGTATATTTCTTTGACAAAACAATAGTATGTATAAATACTCAAGCAATCAACAAAAATCCTCAACAAATTGTCCATCTATCAGAATGTTTTGGATGAGCAAGAAGTTGGTGAGGACATAAGGAAGCGGGTTATTGGCTGGGGAAAAAGTTTGCCTCAGATGCGCGGAGTAGCGGAGTAACTGCGCAGATATAGCCACTACTATTTCAAACAGTTACGACAAAACTGATGAGGTAAAATTCCGTCGCCAGACGATGACATCCATTTTTGGGATTCAACACTACTTACATTTTATCTTTTTATCTTTGCCAAATTATTTTTCATTTGGTAATTTTCACTAAAATATAGAGGTTATTCTCAACAAAAACTACAAATTTATCAATTACGGCTTTCTGAAAGAAAATTATGTCACCTGAATATATCGCTCATGAGGTTCTACTTGTTGCTCAAAAAAATGAATTGTCCCAAGAGCTCAAAAAAATGCTTGAAGCCAAAAAATTTCATGTGACTCTCACAACAGATATCCGCAACATCCTTAATTTAATGGAAAACAAATTTTTTATAATTAATTTGTTTGAACTTGATACTCCCAAAGAACATATAGGCCTCAAACTCCTTAAAAAAGCCCAGGAGCTCTCACCTCTCACTCAAAATTTTATTCTTTCAACCCATCAGGATTTTCCAGCTGCTATCAAAGGATTCCGGATGGGGTGTCAAGATTTCATTCTTTATCAGCGAAAGCGGTTTCCCTATATTATCAACCAAGTAGTAAAGAGTGCAACTGAGACCAGTTACCAGGATCAAAGAAATCATCTGGTAAAGGATATGGCAAAATTCCAGAAAGAATTTCTCAAACGTACTCTCGGCATATATGTCCAACTGATGAATGCAGAAGATGAAAACCAGTACAATGGCCAAATACCACTTAATGAACTGCCACCATGCAATATCCTGGTGGTCGATTCCGATCAGCAGTTCAATCAACAACTCGAAGAAAATCTTCCCAGTGAAGACGGTTGGCAAATCAAACACCTTACCTGGGGGAGTGAAGCACTGGATTATGGAATAAACAACGATTTTCAATTTGCCTTTATAGCAAATAATCTCCCTGATCTTCCTGGTTCGATGGTTTCTTCAACCCTTGGAGCTGATAAAAATCGCAAGGTGTTCGTATTCAAATACAGTCAAGAAAAAGGCATCTTTCTCGAATTGAAAACAGAAAAGCAAACCAGAGAAATCACCAATTCAAATGAACTTTTTGAATTGATTGGAAATATGAGAAGACAAAAAGCTGCAAAAATCAGGGAAAAACATCACATGGCTTCCTTCAGAGCCAAACATTTCGATTTTTTGCAAAAATATCAGGATATTCAGAAAAAAGTCGATGAATTAATGGATTTCAAGGAAAAACAAAGCAAAGATGAATAACTCACCTTTGAACTCCTACCTCCAATCACTAGAATTAAAACAACTACCTTCCCCTGAAACTCCTTCCGATTGGGGCAAACTACTTCTGGCACATCATCATCCTTTGGCAAGTTCAATTCCCGGTCAAAAAATCAAAATAGCAGCTAATATCTACAGCAAATTATCCTATCTGAAAAATTGGTTTCAACAAGATCCTGAAGATCTGTTCAGAACCAGCAAAGAAATTTCGCCTACTGTAGTTCCATTTCAGGATAAAACTTTCCAACCTCTGGAATCACTGGAAACACTTCCTGCTTTTTCCCTTCCTGGTCTTCCTCTAAACAATTATTACACCTCAAGTATCGTCATTGCACCGGTGGCAAAGGGAAAAAAGATGAACCTTTCCTACCACCGGGCTCAAAAAATAAGCAAAAACAAAGTTGTAATTCGAGTTGTCAAACGTCATCTTCATAAACTATTGCAAATAAACAACGGCAGATTAAAAGCAGCCATTGTCTTTGGAGCTTCTCCTCTGATTTCTCTGGCAGCCGCCTACCCTTTCAAAGAAAACGGCGTAGATCTGCAACGTCTCGGTGGCATAAACAACAAACCCCTGAAAGTTTTTCATTTTGGTACTCTGCTGATCCCATCATCAAGCAATATCATAATTCAAGGTAAATTCACCGGCGAAATGGCGAATGAAGGTCCCTTCATAGATCTTACCGGTACTATGGACAAAGTCAGAAAGCAGCCAGTTTTTGAAGTCGAGTCTATTTACGCACGTTCCAATCCCATTTTACCGATGATTTTGCCTTCCGGCTCCGAACACGCCCTCCTCATGGGGTTTCCCCGTCTATTGGCTTTGAAAAAAGCTCTCAAACCCTTGGTAAATCAATTGCGAGGTATTTCACTAACACCCGGTGGAAGCGGTTGGCTCCATTGTGTAGTTTCATGTTCTCAAAAATCTTCAATCCGCAAAATTGGACGAACAGCACTCAATACTCATAAATCTCTTAAAAGGGTTATCATCGTGGACAAAGATATTGATCCTGATGATCCCCTTGAAGTGGAATGGGCTCTGGCAACAAGATTTCAACCTGACAAGGATCTGTTTCTCTATCCGGGGGAAAGCGGTTCCAGCCTGGATCCCAGCAGTAACAACACCATTACTTGCAAATGGGTCTGTGATGCCACCATTCCGCCAGATAAAAATTCTTCAGATTTCAAAAAACTGATATGAATAAAACTTCAAAAAACAGCAAATTTGCCGTAACTCAACTTTTACAAGAAATGGCCTCCGGCAGGCAGGGACCCGGATACAAAAAAGCATTTGAACTAATAAACGGCTTGGCCAAGGTCTATAATTCCAAAAGATTGATTCCTGTAAATTCCGTGCAGATTTCCGGAGTCTCATATAAAAATATCGGCAAAACCGGAATAAGTTTTCTGAAAAATCTGGATTCACCTCAAGTCAGAGTTCCAACTACTCTCAATCCCGCCTGCTATGAACCTTTTCTACATAAGCTCCATTTAAATGAAGAAATCAGGGGACAAAAAGAAATTGTAAAACTCTACTCTGAAATGGGGGTACAAACTTCTCTCACCTGTTCCCCTTATTTTTACGTCAACAAACCTGAATATTCTCAGCATCTTGCCTGGGCTGAATCTTCAGCTGTTGTTTACGCAAATTCTGTTCTGGGAGCAAGAACCAACCGGGAAGGGGGACCTTCAGCTCTGGCTGCTGCTTTAACCGGTTTTACTCCTGAATACGGTCTTCATCTTACAACTAATCGGCAACCTCAAGTAAAAATTATACTCGAACAAATTCCTGAAAATTCATTGGAATGGGGATTGCTGGGCTGTTGGACCGGAATCAACCATAAAAACACTATTCCTCTTTTCTTTCCCGAGTCATCCTGTTCTCCAACTGAAGAAGATCTTCAAAGTCTGAGTGCGGCACTGATCACCTGGGGAGGCACCCCTATTTTTCATATTTCTCACCTCACACCTGAAGCTGATATTTTTCCTCAACCTGAAAATTCAGCGAATTGCAAACTTGACGATTTGGAAATAATCCGACAACAAATCAGTTATCAACCTCAAACCAACGATGAAATCGACTTTGTTTTTCTGGGATGTCCCCATTATTCAACTGCCAAACTGAATGAAGTGTTCAGCAAATTCCATAATCAGAATATAAAAACCGGAATTGGCGGTCCTTGCAAAAATTTGATAGGCCAAATTCCACCTGCCACCGAACTTGCCTATTTCGGAGGCTCCTGCATAGCTGTATCCTATCTTCTTCCTTCAATCAAAACCGTGGCCACCAATTCGGTAAAAGCGTGTTTTTACCTGATGAACAGAAACATTAAAACAGTTTTGCTTTCGGAGGAAGAATGTTTGAACCTCAAATCCACAGTAGCAAGGAAAAGTTTTAAATGAAATTAAAAGGAAAAATAATCTATCCCGGAAAATGCAGGGGGGAAATTTTGTTTCTGCAAGCCCCCCTTTCCTTTTATGGCGGTGTCGATCCCAATACAGGAAAAATAATTCAAGAAAATCACCCTCAAAAAGGAAAAACCCTTAAAAACAAAATTCTTGTTCTACCCAACTCCACTGGGTCTACCGTGGGTTCCTGGACGATTTTACGTCTGGCGGAAAACAAAAAAGGTCCACTGGCTTTTATTACTAAAAACTGTGATTCCGTACTGGCAACGGGATCAATATTAGCAGAAACTCCCCACCTTGATAATATACCCATCAAACAGCTGGCAAAATTTGATGAACTTGCCCTTGATAAAAATATCATTCATTTTTCAACTAATAAATCCATTCTTCCTGCCCAATCCGAAACGGGAAATCCGGATGATTTCATTATCAAGCTCGGTGGTTCCGTTATAACCTGCAAAAACCATCCCCAACCCAAAGTCAACCTTCAACCAATCACCAAAATTGCAGAAAAACTGAGAGGGACAAAGCGCAATTTCATCCTGGTACATGGAGCCGGTTCTTACGGCCATCAACCGGTATCCAGACATAATCTGCTCAAGCGCAGCCTCACCTTGGAAACAAGGATTTTGTGGAGTAAAGTCCAAACTTTTCAATATCAACTCAACACTCATCTTTGCAATATTTTTCAGGAAAACAACCTGCCAACTTACCCTGTACAACCCTCGGCCATCTTTACTCGTTCTAAAGAAAAAATAATTTTTAATTCCGCTCCCGTTGAATTCCTTTTACAAAACAATTTCATTCCCGTGCTTTATGGTACTCCTTTTTTCAATTTTGCCGGAAAATTGGATATTCTTTCAGGTGATACCATCTGTCTGATGTTGGCTGAAGAACTGGGGTTTTCTCATATTTTTCATCTCACAAATGCCCCGGGTTTTTATCTTGAACAGGAAAAAGAAAAAACAATAATCAGAGAGATTAAAGCCTCCCAATGGCCCGGTTTACGTCAACAAACCATTGAACACCAAAAAACCGACAAAAATACCACTCCTGATGTAACCGGAGGTATTATCGGAAAAATGGACAGTTTGATCAAGGCAGCTGAAGCGGGGATAGAATCATATATAATCGACGGCAACAATCCAGATTCTCTGGAAAAAATTCTCCGGGGAATAAATGCAGGCACCAGGATTATCCCTGAATAAATTGCTTCCATCCCGCTCCAACTTCAACCTCAACTATAACCCCCATTCTGAAATAGAAACTAATATTTTGTTTTCTAGATAGACAAACCGGGGGTTATTGTTTTAGAATGGTAAGGAAGTTCCAGCTAGTTCCAGCTAGTCATTGCCAGGTAATTTAAGATGGGATCTTTATGAACAACTCCAAAATCAAGTGTTTAAATTGTGGAAAGTTAAATCCTCCGGAAAGCTCTACCTGCACACATTGCAAAGAACAACTATCAACAAAAAAAACCATACTCGGTTCTGATTCCGATCCAGCTCACCTCAATCCCGTCCCCAGTAAAAATAACTACAATGATGATCATTCGAAGCAGTTTTTGCAAACAACAAAAAATAAAAGCAGTTCTCCCGACAAATTCAATCTAATCGGCAAAAAACTTGGTGAATATGAAATCAAAAAATTTGTGCGCAAAGGAGGAATGGGGGTTGTCTATTTCGGAGTTCATCCCCTTATTGGTAAAAAAGTAGCCATAAAAATGCTGGATGCACCGGCTGATGAAAATTTCCAGCAGCGGAAAACCAGATTTCTGGCTGAAGCAAAAGCTGTTAATGCCATCGGCCACCCCAATATAGTCGATATTTTTTCTTTCGGCACTTACAAAGAGGGTGCCCAATATTTTGTCATGGAATACCTTGAAGGCAAAACACTTCATGAATTTCTCAAACAAAATAAAACCCTGCCACCCCAACTTGCTCTTTCCATTTTTAAACAGCTCCTGGACGGACTGAAAGCTTCCCATAAAAAAGGAATTATCCATCGGGATCTGAAACCGGATAATATTTTTCTGCAAGATCAAGCTTCCATACCTTCTTTTGTTAAAATCCTCGATTTTGGGGTCGCTAAATTTCAGGAGGAAGGATATTTAAACTCACAGACTAAATCCGGAATTCCGGTAGGCACTCCTTATTACATGAGTCCGGAACAATGTTCAGGCAAAAAAGTTGATCAACGCATAGACATCTACTCTCTGGGTGTAATCATGTACGAAGCTTTTACCGGAGAAAGACCCTGGAATTGTGATTCTTTTTTCTCTGTTCTCAATGCTCATATTTCACTGGATCCTGTAACCCCTCATGCTCATGCAAACATTGATCCCGAATTGGAAAAAATTATTCTCTGGTGCCTGCAAAAAGACAAAGAAGATCGACCTGAAAACATAGAAGAACTTGAAAACAATCTCATACCTGTTCTCAACCGGTTGTCCCAAGAAGAATCTTCAAACATAACCAAAAAACCAAAAAAACGCCGCTCGACTACCACTACCGCCGCAGGACAGGTTTTTCTCCCAAACACACTTCGCTGGAAAATTATTCTGCCCCTTCTTCTTATAGTTGGATTATCCTTTTTTGCCTACTTGTTCAAACCTGCTTTTTTTCAGTCAAATACTGCAAAATCTAACAAAATAAGCCTTTTCAAAGATGTAAAAATCACCCACCCCGGAAAAAATTATCAGGAGAAAAACAATCAAAGCAAAAATATTGCAAAAAAGAAAAAAGAAAAGATTTTTATTCAATTGACAGGTATCCCGGAAAATGCTGAGGCCACCATCAAATTAAACGGCAAAATCCACAAGGGCAACTTGATCCAGGTTGATAAAAACCCAAAAAAGAAAATTCATATTTCTGTTTCAGTTCCCGGTTATAAAACTTGGCAACAAAAAATTTACCCACTTTTCAATCAAACACTTGACGTCGATCTCGATACAATTGTCAAAAAGAAGAAACCTTCAAAGAAAAACAAACCGAGAAATAAAAAAAACATAGAACCTAAAAAAATAAAAAAGACTCTTCTGGATCTTAATCTGATTTAGATCCCGGGTTTTAATAATTATGCTGAAACAATACTGGTTAACCATTTTCTTTATTTTGTTGTTTTCCTGCAACAACTCACCTTTGGAAGATGGCAAATTCAAATGCGATCCCGATAAAAATTCTCCCTGCCCTGCAGGCTGGACCTGTAGATACAACTCTCCCCGCCAAGATTATTTCTGCTACTCCTCTGATCAAAACTACTGTGGTAATAACACCCTTGAATATGGTGAAGAATGTGATGACGGCAACAATATTTCCGGAGATGGTTGTACAAAAAATTGCCTGCTGGAGAGATTCTACTGCAACCATGAAGAATATGCACAATACCAGGAAGCCTGCCTGGGATGGTGTGGAGATAACAAAATTTCCGGTCCCGAGGTTTGCGATAATCAAAATCTGGGTAATTTTTCCTGTAGTTTTTTCGGTTTTTACCAAGGCAAAATTTCCTGCAGTTCTGATTGCTTTTCTATTGATACCAGTCAATGCACTGGTTTCTGCGGAGATGGCATTCTCAACGGAAAAGAAATCTGTGATGGCAAAAAATTCGCTTTTACCAGCAGTTGTCTTTCCGGGTACAATTCCCTTTCCGGGGGAATCCATTGTGATTCCAACTGCCTGCTTAATTATGAACAATGCAAAATCAGCGAATGGCAAGAAATAGGATTTGATTGCCGTGGTAAATGGCTCTCTTCTATTTGGGGTTCACAAGGAAATAATATTTTTGCAGCCGGCCAGAAAGGCACCATTTTCCATTTTAACGGCAGCTTCTGGAATACCATGGATACTCCCGTTTCTTCTTGGCTTCACTCTGTTTGGGGAAATAGCTACGATCAGATTTGGGCAGTAGGGGATGAAGGTGTCATACTTTTTTTCGACGGCAACAACTGGAGCCTTATGAACTCGGGGACCACAACCAATCTCCTGTCGATTTACGGTTTTAACAGCAATAATATTTTTGCAGTGGGTGAAAACGGTATTATTCTTCATTACGACGGCAATAACTGGAATGAGACAATCTCACCTGTAACTTCCTCCCTTACATCAATCTGGGGCAACAGTGCCAACAATATCTACGTCACCGGTTTCAACGGCACCCTTCTCCACTACAATGGTATCAACTGGCAGCAACTGCCACAACTTACAAATCTACACTTAAGAAGCATCTGGGGCTCAGACAATAACAATATTTTTGCGGTGGGGTTCAAAATGCTCTCAGATGGCTATTCCAGCATAATTCTTCATTATAACGGCTCCCGCTGGTCCATAATGGAAGAACTTCATTCCCAAAGACTCTACTCTGTCCATGGTCTTGCTCCTGATGAGGTCTTTGCTGCAGGAGGAGAAGGAGCTATTTTTCATTATGATGGCAATTCCTGGTCAGAAATGCCGACTCGAACCAATTTGATTTTTAAAACCATCTGGGGAGAAGACAGAAATAATCTTTATGTGGCCGGGTATTCAGATACCCCGAACGGAGACAACCACATCTGGTATTTCAATCCATCCTGGCAACACAAAAAGAAATTGCCCGCCTCAAACTTGATGTCACTCCATGGCAAAAGCAACAATAATCTCTATGCTGCCGGCCTTGAAGGCCAGATTCTTCACTATGACGGCAATAACTGGCAACCCATGACCATACCCACCCTTTCCGATCTTACCAGCATCAGAGTAATTGATAATAATAATGTTTTTGCAGTAGGGGAAGGTTATCCGAATTCTGATTCTGTCCTGCTCAAATATGACGGGAGTACCTGGTCCCAGATCAACCTGCCCACAGAAGCACCCCTGCATACAATTTGGGCTTATGATGCCGACAATATATTTGCATCAGGATATAACGGCACAATCATCCATTTTGACGGCAACACCTGGGAATTGATGGAAACACACGCTTCCAGCTATTTTCAAGCTATCTGGGGCAGTTCTCCCACAAACGTCTATGCTGCCGGAGGACTCAATATGGCTGTCCATTACAATGGACAACAGTGGCATGAAATAGAAATCAGCCCCTATAATGCCATCTATGGTCTTTGGGGCAGCAGTGCCAACGATATTTTTGCGGTGGGCTGGAAGGGAGCAATTTATCATTTTGACGGCACCCAGTGGAATAAAATGGATTCGGGAACTTCAGTTTCACTGAATTCCGTTTGGGGAACAGGTCCTGATAACGTTTATGCAGCTGGCAGAAGGGGAATCCTTCTCCATTATGACGGAATCAACTGGAACCCCATGGATTCAAAAACTGAAGAAGATCTGGTTGCCATCTGGGGAACAGGTCCACAAAACATTTTTGTCCTCAGCCATGGGGGCGAACTGATTGAGATAGATTCAACAACCTTTCCTGCCATTGAGGGAGGAATCTGCCATCAACCCCAACCCGTTTATTGTAATCAGATCTTTCAAGGAGATACAGCTTCCGGCCGGATTACTTTGGATATTCAGGCTGAACCGGTTTTTGATTCCTATCCCCAATGTAATTCTTCAATTAACAATTCCGGACCGGAAAAATTCTATTTTCTGGACAGTCCAATAACAGGTGAAATCTCCATTCGACTTGTTCCTCTCGAAGGAAACCCTGATTTGATTGCTCTGAATGCAAAAGAAGATGAAACCGGAAATTGCAACTATCAAGCAACCTGTCTGGGGATCTCCACAAATGAAGGACTTTTGCCTGAACAGATCAATTTTTCAACTTCCCGAGGCTCTCGTTATTATTTTATTGCTGACAGTCGCAATTTACAAACCAACTCTTACCAAATCCAAATTAATTGTACCAAAAATACGGAATTAGAATGATAAAGAGAACATAATAGAACCTTGATCAGGTGAAAATTCGGGAATAATTGCAATCTCAGTTGCTGTCTTTTCGTCCCCTGGAAGCTTGATCTTTCTGAAACCAAAATATGTTAAAATTCCTCCACCCAGAGCCAAAACTCCTCCGGCCAGTAAATGGTATTTAGCCAAAGTTGAATAGTTCTGATATTTCTCATAATCATTTTCAAGTTGAGCCCATTGGGTCCCCGGAGCGGCAGATTCGACCTTTTGGTGGTGTCTGTAACTGAATATTTCCAATACAACTCCTCCTGCCAGCAAAGCTCCGGATAAAGCCATCGCACTATATCCACCCAATCTAAATCTTTTCTGTCTTTTTTTTATTTTCCGATAATTAGCTCGACGTTCCTTTTGCAATTTCAACTCAGTTGCTTTTTTCATTTTTTCGATTTTCCGTCGTTCCAATTGTGCTTGTTTAAAAAGTTTACTTTTTATAATTAATTCTTTCGGAGTCAGCAATTTAGCTTTCCTGGAATAAACTTTACCCTTTTCGGCTTTTTTAATGATTATTGAATGGGGCACAAAACCTTTTTTTGTAATAACAATGCGATTGTAACCCGGTTTTAACCAGATTTTTTTCTTAAGAGGTGTCTTGATTGCCTTATTGGAATCATCTCTCAAAATTATTCCGTTAACTGCAATCTCAGCCCCTTTGACATTAGTTTCCAATTTGAGGGAAGCCAAATTTTTCTCCAGTTTCTCAAACTGCTTTTTTGCATCTTTGAGCAAATCTTTTTTGATGGTTGTAACTTTCCATTTTTTAGCCTGATGCAGAAAATCTCCAAATTTTTTATGAGCTTCAACCACCTTGCCAAATTTAAGATTTGATTTTGCTATCCAGTAAAGAATTGCCGGACTCGGAAAAATGTTCCAGGAGCGTTTGAAAACAAAGATGGAATCACCATAATCCCCCTGTTTGTAAAGATTAATTCCGAGCATTGCATGTTTCAGCGCCCTGATAAAAGCTTTAGCTTTGAAATTATATTTGCGCAGATTGTAAACTATATCTGAGCGCCCCTGTTTGATAATTTTGCGTTCATATTTGTTACGGGGTTCAAGTGGCTCATTTTCATGAGAATTATCCCCGGCAACGGCAATATTAACCTGAAACCACAAAAGAATAAATGCAAAAAAAACTTTTTCCATAGTTGAACCATATTTCAAAATTTGCGATTATTCCTTTTTCTTGTCTTTAATTTGTCTGATTACATTTTTGGAATTGGAATCAAGGCTGGCATCAACCGTTTCATTGACCAAATTGAAAACAAAATAAATTATCCCGCCGGTAAGGAGAAAAATCACCAGAATAATAATCAAAATAAAACAACCAATTTTCCCTGCTGCTTTTTTGGTATCATCAGTTAAACTTTTCTTTTGATTGGAGGAGTTGTCTTTATCTGTTTTTTCCAGAACAAAACTGCTGCTGCAATAATCGCATACAGCCTGCTCTTTTTGCAGATCCACCTTGACCTCAGCTCCACAATTGGGACATTTGGTATTTTTAAGCAAAATAAATTCCTTAAAGATCAAATAAAGATGGTTCAGCGTTCAAAATCAAAGTTTTTTTGAAAGAGACTCTTTAATTTGCGAGCCATTTTTTCTTCTTCAGGCCCCTCCACCAGGATCTTAATCTCACTTCCTTTTACAAGCCCGGAAGTAAGCAAAACCAAAGAAGTAAGTTCTTTGGTTTTCTGGTGTTTCAACTTGAGAAACACCTTGCCTTCATATTTATTGACTGCTTCATTTATTATCTTGGCAGGTCGGAGATGAATTCCATCCCTGTTTTTTACCGTGGCTTTTTTGGCAATCATGACCAATCAACTTTCATGACCAATCAACTTTAGAAAAGGAGGGGAAATACAAATTAGCGCAGAGCTTTGCCCATCATGGGACCGGCCATTTTCATAACCTGTTTGAGATCTTCTTCGCTCAGATCAGATTTAATTTTAATATTTTTTCCTGACTGACTGAATTCGATCTTTTCCATGAGTTTTTTGAGCTTAGGTTTGCCATTCATCATGGCTTTGCCCATTTCATACTGTTTGGCCATCTCTTCGGCTGCTTTGGTTTCTTTCATTTCTACTGCAATATCAGCCTCGAGACCACTGGTTAAATCAACATAACCGGAAACGGAGGAAACTTTTTCATCAATTTCTTTTACATTGAAAGCAATTGATTTGGAACCAACAAAACTGGATATATTGCCTTTACCAAATGTACCTTCTCCGGGTTTGACATTTTTGCTGGCTTTTCCTGTAACAGCAACGATATTTTTAGCACTGCCCTTGAAAATAAAAGTTTTTTGACCATCTTCTTCAACGATCATGGCTTCTTGCCCTTTGAATTTACCCATTTTTGACTTGTCCTTGCCTTCTTTTTTGGAACATTTCATGAGCTTATCAACATCAATTCCTTGGACAGCAGCATAAACCGAGGGTTTGCCCTTGCCTTGAAAATTTCTGGCAATAAAGAAAATTTTGCTGATATCGTTGACCAGTTCCTTAGCGCATTCAACTTCGATTTTCTTCATTATCTGTTTTTTAAAGATGTTATAGAAGGGTGTTTTTTTGAGCGAAGCCATGTTAACAGAAACGGTAATTTGAGGGTCAAAACCCAAATCTTTTTTTACTGCAACTGTAGCTTTTTTGGTACCTTCGGAACTGTCGTCACTTTTTTTCTTACAACCTGCAAAAGCGGTTAATAACAATGCTAAATAAATAATTGATAATTTTTTCATTTTAGTCTCCTTGGTTTATAAGATATTAACTTATGATTTTTTTTACAATTTAACTTTAAAACAAGCAACTTTATCAGAAAAAAACTGAGGCAGCCCCTTTTTGAATCGACTGTAAAGTCAAATTTATCAAGTCGTTGCCGGTTGCGAAAACTCACACTTGAAAAGTTGGAACTGATTAAGAATTGTTTTTAAAATATTTAGAAGGAATTATCAAGCTGAATATTGTGTGCCTGAAAACAACTGAATTTTTGGAATGGGGGTTATTGGGTGGAGAAGAAACTGGTTTCAGATGCGCGGAGTAACTGTGCCGACATAGTTGCCACTATTTCAAGCAGTTCAAATATTTTTTTTGAGAAGGAAAAGCAGAAAACAACTTCCAGTTAGTGTTGCCCACCACAAAGTGGCCAGTCTCAATAAAAAGATTACCAGAACAACTTGTGATTTAATTGCCAAAGGAGCCAGCAAAAAAACAAGCATTCCTTCCATTCCGCCAAGGCCCCCGGGAAATACGATCCCAGCCAGAGTTGATATTGAAAAAATGAAAACTGCCTGCCACCAGAGAAGAGGAATTCCCGCCCCCAAAGCAAGATAATAAAGAGCCAAAGCTTCCAAACCCCATCCCATCATTCCCGCGACCAGGTAAAAGAAAACTCTCGGTCTGCGGGAGAACTGTCTTATCTGACTCAAAAGGGCTTTTATCTGAACTTGAAATTTCTGAAAAAAAGCAATTTTTCTGAAGAAATAAAGAAGAATGCTATGTCCCCGTTCAGTACCGGAAAAAAAGAAAACAAAAAACACCAGTAAAAAAGAAAGCAAAAAAGCCAGATGTCCCTTGCCCTGAAAAGGTAATCCAATTCCGGCAAGCAGCAAAACCGCAATCAGATCGGTGTACCTTTCCATAAAAACCACAGAAAGAGTTTTAACGGTCGAATAACCTTGTTTTTTTAGAAAATAACTCTTGGCGGCTTCTCCGGCTTTGCCGGGAGTCATGGTGAAAGCCAGTCCTGAAAAAAAAACAGGCAGATTGATTTTGTGGGGAATTACCAGGTTTACATCTTTTAACATGAATACCCAGCGAAAATAACGCAGAATGAAATTGAAAGTACTCAAACCCAAAGCCAAAAAAAACCATTTCAGTTCATAATTGGCAAAAGCTCGGCTTAAATTTTCCCGCCCACTCCAGATCAATAAAGAAAAATAAACTGCCACCGCAAAAAACAAAACCAGAATAAATTTATATCCCAGATTTTGTTTTCCAGTAATTTTCTTTAAAATATCCATTAGATAATCACTTTGTTGGATTTATTTATGTGAAGCAACCGCACTCACCTCGGGAATACCTCCTCCAATTTCGGCTCCGGGTTTGGTAATTGCCACTTTAGCTGTTTTTATGGTTCGGTCGAGAGCAAAAAGTCTGGCAGCACAAGTTTCTGCCAGACTTTCCAGCATGTTAAAATGTCTTTCCCTGACAACTTTTTTGATCTCCCGAGTTATTTTGCGATAATCAATTGTTCGGGCAAGTTGATCCAACTTGCTGTCTGTTCCGAAATACAACTCAGTCTGCAAAATAATATCAATAATAATCCTGGTATTCTTACCCTTTTCGGGGGGCATACACCCTACCATTGCATCTATTTCAACTTGTTTTATTTTAATTTGATTAATCATAAAAATTATTGTCCAGTGAGTTTTAAATTTTGTGAACAGCTTCTCCATAAATATCCCGAGCCGCTTCCATGATGGATTCACCCAGGGTTGGATGGGCATGGATAGTATCTCCGAGAGCATGAGCTTCAAGTTTGTTTTCTATTGCCAAAGCCGCTTCATGAATTAATTCAGATGCTTCACTGCCGACAATTTCTGCCCCCAGCAGAACATCTTTATTATCAGATATTAACTTGATAAAACCTTCAGTATGTGCTGAAGCCATAGCTCTTCCCGATGATTTAAAGGAAATTTGCCCTGTTTTTATGTTCATGCCTTTTTGGCGGGCTTCCTGTTCAGACAAACCCACTGTGGCAATTTCAGGCCAAGTATAACAGACGGCCGGAATTGCGGCTGGCTGAAACTTGCGGGATTTGCCGGCAATGTTGTCAACTGCCACCTCAGCCTGAGCCGATGCCTTATGAGCTAAAAGAGGATTTCCAGCAACATCTCCGGCAGCATAAATGTGTTGGTGGTTGGTACGACAATATTCATCAACTGCGATAAATCCATTATCTGTTTTCAAATCGAATTTTTCTGCCTGGGGGAAAAAGGGTTTTCTGCCCACAGTAACCAAGACCTTGCTGCAATCCATAACTTTTTTGGCTTCACTTTGTTTGAAATGTACTTTCAATCCATTGACTGAATTTTCTACCTTTTCAACCGATGATGAGGTGTTCATTTTTATTTTCATTTTTTTGAGTTTTTTAGTCAGAACTTTTACCAGATCCGGGTCTACTCCCGGCAAGATCTGAGATTCAGCCTCAATGATAATAACATTGGAGCCGGCCATGGCGTAGAATTGACCAAGCTCCAAGCCAATTACTCCCCCACCGATAATAACCAGTTTTTCCGGAGCGGATTCCAGAGATAGAGCCTCCTTGGAGCCAATAATATCAGGGTGAGTCATATCAAGAAAAGGTAAGGCAACCGGTTTGGACCCTGTAGCAATAAGACAGTTGTTAAAAGCCACTTCCAGCTTTTCTTTATCGGTTTCAACCAGCAGATGATGCTCATCAACAAAAACTGCTTCTCCGGAAAGCAGTTGGGTATTATTGGCTTTGAGCAATTGAGTAACACCCCGGGAAAGTTTTTTGATCACTTTATTCTTGTATTTTTGCAAGGTCCCCAGATCCAAACTGAGTTCACCATCGAGTTTGATTCCGTACTTCTTGCCTTTAAGTACATCCCAATATTTGCGGGCTGTGCTGATTAGAACTTTGGAGGGAATACAACCCCAGTTGAGACATACACCTCCTGGTTTTGCGCTTTCTATAACAGCAGTTTTGATTCCCAGTTGTCCCAATCTGATTCCGGCAACATAACCTGCCGGTCCCGCCCCAATCACAACAGTATTGTACTTCATTTTTTTCATTGTAATCATTACCTCCAGTCAATCGCAGAACTAATTCTCTTGTGACCTGCCCCCTTGTAATACAATTTGAACTGTTTGCAAAGTAGCATCCCCTGAATATTTGAATTTTGCAGTTGTTTTATCAACTTTTCTTTTATATTGTGAAATATGAAAGTTGCAAAAAAACCAGGAACTATTATCCAAACACTTTTATTCAAAAAAAAGGATTATTGAGAAATGTCGAGATTATTAGAAACCATGACCTGCCCCAATTGCGGAGCAGCTGTCGAAGTAGATGACCACCAGGCCAAAGCTCAATGTGGCTATTGTCAAAGTACCTTTCGGGTAGCCAGCGAAAAAAAACAAACGCAAACCAGCAAGAAGGCTAAAACTCCACCTGTTCAATTTGGATTTGAAAAAGTGGAAGAAACTGCCCCCCGGCAAAAACATGTTCACAATCCCTCGGATTATTCGAAACAAAACTATAAATATAACCGGCAGGTTGCGGCAAATTCCAAAAGATCAGCAACAGTTGGTATTATTATCACCATTGTAATCCTCATCTTTTCTGGCGGGATCACAGTATTCTCTGTTTTCATGAGCAAAGATCAAGCTACTGAAAGAGCCCAAAAAATTGCCAGACAGGCACGTCAAAAAAAATTAGCTTACGAACGTAAACAATGGAATAATTTCAAAAACAGTTATTCTACCAAGCTCATTACTAAAGATAAAAAATCTTTGCATAAATTGATCAAAGATTTCAAATTGCCTGTTATCGGCTCTTCCAAAGCTGCCAAAACTATTGTTGTTGCTCATACCTATAAAACGTCCAGCAGTTATTTGAAAAAATACAAAAATTTTCAAAAGCAAATTCTGGATAAATACTCATCAAAGTTTAATTTTGTTATTGTACCCCTGCCTCGCAAAAATTTTAAAAAATATCGGGAAGTGGAATTCTTGTTTGAAGCCCGCCTGCAACAAGGGAAAAAGATGTTCTTTAAAGCTCATGACAAGTTGATCAGAGCCAACAAAAGCGAAATGTACTATCTTAAATTTTACAAAAAGCTGGCAAAATATCTGAAGCTCGACGAAAAAGAAGTAATAAAAGCATTGAAAAAGAAAGTTCATCGAAAAAAAATAAACCGGCTTGACAAATTGATCTTTGAACTTGATCTGGATCGTTATTATCCCAACCTCATTATCGATAATCGTGTCTACAAAGGTTCACTGGTAAGTTCCCGCTTTGAACTCATCGCCCGCCATGCCCTTGATATTGAGCTGGATTGATTTTCAAATCCGGGTTACAAGGCCCCTTGGCTTTCCTGCCCTATTCACAGTGTGACACCCGCTATCGGCCACGTTGTTATCATTTTTATCGCAGTGCCTTTTTGATGACAAAAAGGCACTGCGATGTCCGCAACCGAGACACATTATTTTACCTCGTACTGTTGACAAAAGTAAAATGATTATTAATGGTTATTGTATCAAAACAAAAGTAAATTTTAAGTTTTTTTATTTTTATATACAGTTTTTTATCAACTGATTTTCTAGTATTTTTTTTCAACTGACAGAAAATAAATTTAACTTTTTCCGTCGATAATCAAATTCAAAGGAGAAATCTCAATGACCAAAAAAATGGAAATTTATAAATGTGAAGTATGTGGTAATATCGTTGAAATGACCCATGGCGGCATTGGTCAACTGGTCTGTTGTGAGCAGGAAATGACTAAAATGGAAGAAAAAACTGCCGATTATAAGAATGAAAAGCATGTACCAATTTTTGGAGACTCTGAAAAAGGCGTAAAAGTAGTAGTTGGTTCAACTGCTCATCCCATGACAGAAGAACACTACATCGAATGGATCGAAGTTATCAACGGTGATTTTGTCAACCGCAAATATCTCAAACCAGGTGACAAACCGGAAGCTCAATTCTACCTTCCCAAACAAAACGGCCTCATCCTGCGAGATTATTGCAACGTCCATGGTCTGTGGAAAAACGAACAATAATATTTTTCCCGTCAGCCTCCCAACTTCTTCCTTCCTCCCTTAACCTTTTTTCATCTCCGCAACCCTGAGGAGTTGAATTATGTCAACTATTCCCGAAAAACAAGTAAAGTATTTTTATCACTTGGATCAGGATAACAATTTATGCTGGTTTAGTGACAACTGGAACAAATTTGCCCTGGAAAACAAAGGGGGAGAAGAAGTATTGGCTGAAAACCTCAAAGGCAAAAGCTTGTGGTCGCAGATTAAAGATGATGAAACCCGCCAAATTTATCTGGATCTGGTCAACAAAGTCAGAAAAACCGGAAATTCACTGAGCGTTAACGCCTATTGTGATTCTCCTGAACTCAAAAGAAAATTAAAAATCATCATCTCGCCCCTGGCGGATAATGGCATCAGATTTGAAAGCCGTTTTATCAAATTAACTCCCCGTAAACGGTTGGCCATTTTGGATGTAGATGTGCCCCGCAATGAAGAATTTATCAAAATCTGCAGTTTCTGCAAAAATATTGAGGTACAAAGTGAGCAATGGAAAACTACGGAAGAAGCAATTGACCATCTCGATCTGTTCAAACAGGAAATTCTGCCCCAACTAACCCACACTATCTGTCCCACCTGTTACAAAAATTTAATCTGAAACTTTTCCTTTTTTTCCAAAATATGTATATTGGCCTCTTGGAACTATCTCATCCAGGGCTTTATTTCTTAAAGGTAAATTTTGAAAGGTAAAAACGATCTTACCACAGGCAAAGTGAGCAAAAATATCATTTCTCTCACTTTACCAATGATATTCGGAATAATGGGGATTATTATCTTCAATCTGGTTGACACTTTCTATGTCAGTCTTTTGGGAACAGATGAACTTGCAGCCATTTCCTTCACCTTCCCCGTAGTTCTTGTAATCAACAGTATTGCCATTGGCATGGGCAAAGGTACGGCGACTCTGGTTTCCCACGCTTTTGGCATGAAGGATCACGATAAAACTAGTTCCATCGCCTCCAATGCGCTTTTGCTGTCCTTGCTCGTAGTTGTTCTTGTTGCCGGTTTGGGTCTGTTGTTTCTTGATCCCATTTTCAACCTCCTCAATGCTCCCCCCAAACTGTTGCCCCTGATCAAATCCTACATGCAAATTTGGTTCCCCGGAATTATTTTCGTGGTTTTCCCCATGGTAGGCAACAATATCATCAGAGCCCTGGGAGATTCCAAAACTCCTTCCATTGTCATGATTATCGCCGCCATTACCAATTCCATCCTGGATCCCCTTTTGATTTTCGGTCCGGGCCCTTTTCCGGAGATGGGATTACAGGGAGCTGCTCTGGCAACAGTTTTATCTCGCTCCATCACTTTTTCCATCGCCCTGTGGATTCTGGTCAAAAGAGAAAAGCTTATTTCTTACAAAGGTCTGCAACTGGTCAAACTTATCAAATCCTGGATATCCATTCTTTATGTGGGCATCCCCAACGCTCTGGCCAAAATGGCTCAACCTCTTTCTGCCGGTTTGATAACAGCTATTATGGCTCAATTTGGCAAAGAAGCCGTCGCTGGTTATGGAGTAGCCGCCAAAATAGAAGTCTTCGCTCTCATTCTGGTAAAAGCAATTGCCTCAATCATGATCCCTTTTACGGGCCAAAATCTGGGAGGAAACAAACTTGGTCGGATCAAACATGCCATTCGTTTTGTTGAAATCACTTCCCTGCTATCGGGCTTGTTTATCTATCTGATTTTGTTTGTTCTGCGATTTCCTTTGGCATCCTTGTTTTCTTCGAACCAAACAGTTGTAAAAACCATAACAACTTATATTTGTCTGGTTCCCCCGGGTTATCTTTTTTATGGTATAACCCTCAATCTGTCGGCAGTCCTCAACGGCCTCAAAAAACCACTGCATGCATCTTTACTGCATCTGCTCCAAGTTTTTGCCGTCATGCTTCCCCTGGCTTTTCTCGGAGCCCGCTATTTATCATCCAAAGGTGTATTTTTGGCTATAACGTTGGCTTATATAGCCGGAGGAATTGCCAGTCATTTTGTGGCCAACCATGTACTCGCCAAAATACAAGAGGCTTCCCGAAATTCCTGAAAACTGTCAAGTCGTTAGCGGCCGGAAGCAAGCCAGGCTCCCAGGGAACCGGCAAAAACTTCCACCTTCTCAAAACCATGACTCAATAAAAAAGAAGCTCCCACCACGGCTCTTACTCCACTGCCGCACATAACCGTATATTTTGATTTTTTATCGAGTTGATGCAATTGATTTTTCAAACCGGAGAGAGGAAAAGATAAAGAACCGGCAATTTTTGTTGTTTCAAATTCTTCTTTTTCCCGTATATCAAGTAAGCTCCAATTGTCAGGCTTTTTTTGCAGCCTGGCGGCAACTTCATTTACTCCTATTCCTGGCAGATTACTCCAACTACCCCCGGCAGCTACCCACCTCATGAAAGAAACCTCCAGATAACCACGCAAATTATGAAATCCTATCTGCCACAACAATGTAGATACTTCCCTGACTTGGGAGGAGGAATCGGCTATAAGCAGCAAAGACTGTTCGGGATCAAAACAGCAACTGACAATATCAGAAATCTTTTCCGGGGGAATTGCCAGTGAACCGGGATAATGACAGCCGAGAAAGGCTGAGGTTGAACGAACATCAATAATTTCAGACTCCGAGGCCAGCTTTTTAAAATCTGCAACAGAAAGAGGAAGAAGATAATCATAACGAGTTGAATCTGTAAAACCCCGAGTATTCAATTTTTCCATTTTGCTAAAATATGGAGTTTTCCCTTTTGACAACTTTATTTTTTCGGCAGCAAATTCGTCTGCATTTTCAAATTTCATCCAGGAATTCTGTTGCAATTCAATTCCAAGAGTGGAAATCTCCCGGGAGGAAATATTGTTGCCACAGGCAGAACCGGCACCATGAGCAGGATAAATAATTGTCTGATTTCCCAACTCTTTCAACTTCTGCAGACTTTCAAACTGAACTTGAGCCATTTCCTTTTCTCTACCCGGATAAAAATCAGTTCGACCAACGTCTCCACTGAAGAGAAGATCTCCAGTGAATACTGCAACCGGTGATTTTAAACCATTTTCATACACAGCCAGACAGATACTGTCCCTGGTATGTCCCGGGGCAGCAAGAACCTTGAGCTTGATCTCGTCAAATTGAAAGGAGTCTCCCTGTACAACTTCACTGGCATAAACAATGGGACTGTCGGATTTGGCTCCATGATAGACGGGTACACCGAAAATTTCGGCAAGGCGGGGGCCACCGGATATAAAATCTTCATGGCGGTGAGTTTCAAAAACAGCAGTAATTGTACAGGAATTTTCCCTGGCAACCTTGAAATATTTATCAACATCGAGCCCGGGATCAATTACTGCGGCTTCATTGCCACTGATAAGAAGATATGAAAGATGAGCAAGACCTGGAGATTTGATTTTTTTTACAAACATTAATCCCTCCCTGAGGTAGTTCCCGTTGCAACACAGGAGTTATTAACTTAGAACGAAATTTGAATTGAAAAATTTAATGGTTTGAACACCAAACTTTTATGAATTATAATAACCCAATTCTCCATTTAATTCCAAGACCGAAATTGAACATCCAATTATGAAAAATTATTTTTTACTTTTCCTCTGTTTAATCCAGATAACATTTTATTGGGGTTGCCAGCCTGCCGGAAAACAACTTGACAATGACGCCGACAAACAAGATTCAGGTCTTGATGCAGATATTGATTCCGCGGATGGCAACTTTGATCTTCAGGATAATCTTGATATCAATGATGGCAACAACGATCCGGATATTGAGGATGGAGCCGGTGATTACACCGATATCACCGATGGAAATATTGATATTGAACCAGATGGAGATGGAACAGTTACAGATCCAACCCCACTGACAGACGGAGCTGCCACCTCTTCCTCATCTTTCCACAGAGCCTTCAAAATAATCGACAAAACAAATCTTGCTCAGGTTTTCACAAATAACGGCTATCAGCCACCTCCGGGCACATATTTTCTCATTGGGAAAGTCACTACCGGGGTCAATTCTCCCTGGATTCACTGGTATTCTTATAATGATACTGCTTTTACCTACTCTTACGGCAACTATTGGCCTGCCTCCACCATCAAGTTGACTGCTGCCACAGGTGCCCTTGAATTATTGCATCAATACAACCTGACTGCAGCCGCCAATGTTGAATTCACCGATGATGACGGTTATTACAACGGAACGGTTCAGGCGCTCATCAGTGACGCCCTTCGAATCAGTAGCAATACAGCTTATAACCGTCTTATGGAGATTGCCGGATTTGAAACCATAAATGAACAATTACTGGTGGAAAACAACGGATATCCTCAAATGGTTCTGCAAAGACGATATACTCACCCTTATCCAGATTCAAACCTGCGGGATTCTCCGCCAATCAATTACACTGAAGGAGCAAATTCCGGCACGATTCCGGCTCGAACTTCAACTCAAACTTATCCTTCCTGTCCCGATGAAGCCAACTGCATAACCCTGTTTGAACTTCTCGACATCATGAGGAAAGTCGTGCTTCATGCCCAACTGCCCGCAGCTGAATTATTTCAATTGAACAGTAGTGATGTCAACGAAATCCAGCTTGCGCTCTTTGATTCGCCAACTGCCATGTCAGACGGAGCTGAGGCTGCCTTGGGATCCAACCTGGAAATTTACAACAAAACCGGTCATGTTTATAACTATGATCGCCTTGATCATGGCTATATAGTACAAACTTCTACGGATCAGCAATATCTGGTTGCAGCAGCAATGCCTCACAACTCAACTACGGATGCCGATATCAGCGAACTGGTCGAAAATGGCATCAATGCTGTTAAAAACCATCTCCCTTCTCATCCTCCTCTCCAGATTACCCGAGGCAATCAAATTACAGTTCAACTGAAAGATCAGGGTCTGGAATCAGGTACGGGCTATCGCAAAATAAAACTCGACTTTGAAGTTAAAAACAGTGATGAACTTGAAATCTGGGTTGATGGTTGGCAATTACCACAACCTGCCCCAACAACAATTCCCCATCGCTATGAACTGGAATATTCCTTTTCTCTTTCCGGCATCAGAGAGATGGTAGCCATAGCTTTTTCCAACAATCAACCAACAGCGTACAGAATTCTCACTATATCCATTCCCTGATTTTTCCAAAATATATCAACCTTCAAATTGTGTAAAACAAAGAACTTGTAAAATTTATTTTAAAATTAACTTATAATAAGTTATTCTCAGGCAAATGATGGCAAATTTTAACTTTAATTTGTGTTGTAATATTTTAATATAACGGGTTCTCTTTCCAGTACAAAGCTTCTAAAATCATCATTGTACCCTGCGGTTCCAAGAGGTAATTATGGATAATGGCAATGATCCTAAAAACAACGATAAATCAAAAAACAATGACCAAAATCTTTCTGAAGACAAAAAACCGGATAATGGCAAACTAGAAATTCAGGATAAACCTGACAATAAAAACAATGAGAAATCATCCGACGAAAATGATGCAATCCTTGAATTCGACTTTGTCAACGATGATAATTATGATGCTGAAACTGATTTGCCAGATGATATTAAACTTGATTTCAATCTGGATCAGGAAGACAGTTCTGATTTTACCCTGGATCAGCCCGATGATGAAGTTGAACTTGATGAAAATACTGATGACGAAGCAGATGATGAAGTTGAACTTGATGACGATACTGATGACGAAGTAAATGAACTGGATGATGAAGAAGTCGTCGAACTGGATGATGACATGCTTCTGGAAATTGATGACGAAGACCAAGAAGTTACCCCGGAACCAACAAAATCAAAACCGCCGGCACCGCCCAAACCGCCAGCACCACCAAAACCACCGACAACATCCAAGCCACCGGCACCGCCCAAACCACCAACTCCAACAAAACCACCGGCCAAAGAAAAAAAACCGGCTCCCAGAATTGAATAT
>JAWLEA010000133.1:0-9403 GCA_041686345.1 Polyangia bacterium
GTTCTTTGTGATGATTCAGCTGATCAAGCACTGCTGGATCTTTGCGACCAAACTCACACTGAAAACTGGTACAATGGCAATGATGCTGTAGTTTTGAATTGCGAGAGTTATGATGTTGATGTTATCGGGCAAGTTGGTTATGATCCCGGTACCGAATGGGGAAGTGGAGATGAATCCACTGCCGATAACACTCTCATTCGCGATTGTTCCATAACCACGGGTGATAGCAATACAACCGATATTTTTGATCCCACCAATGGAGATTGGACAGGTTATCCCCAGGACACCTTCACAGATCTGGGTTCCCATACCACTTGTTATTAAAACCCGAAACCACAATTTGACTAACTAGTTCCCATCCCAGAAAGGAAGGTCATCACCTGAACGCGGAATTTTACCTCATCAGCTTTGTCGTAACTTCTTGAAATAGTGGCAACTATATCTGCGAAGTTACTCCGCGCAACTGAGGCAAACTTCTCATTCAGTCAATAACCCCCATTCTGGGATGGGAACTAACTAGTTCCCATCCCAAAAAGGAAGGTCATCACCTGAACGCGGAATTTTACCTCATCAGTTTTGTCGTAACTTCTTGAAATAGTGGCAACTATATCTGCGAAGTTACTCCGCGCAACTGAGGCAAACTTCTTCCCCAGCCAAAAACCCCCATTCTGACCCGAACTAATCTGATGCCGGATTGTTCCCGGGTTGGCCGGTTCAGTTTTCCGGCTGGCTTTTTACATTTTATTGGAGAGTTTATGCGACAATTGCTCATTACAATTTTAATGATGGTTTTTTACCTCCTGCCAACTCAGGCTCAAGCTTTTGATACTAAAATGATCAAATTTGAAGCAGGGGGTTATCTGGGTTTTCATCTTTTTGATGAGACTCAGGATCTTTACAACGGTCCGTCCAATCAAGCTCGTGATTTCAATGATGTTCCCCAATCAATGGCTCTGGCAGGTGGATATTTTGGAGTGAAGTACCGTCAATTTGTAGTAGAGGGCTCTTTGGGTATAATTCCCACCAAATTGGAAAATTCAGATGATTTTGTAACAATTGTCAATCCAGGTCTTGCGTTTCAGTATCGTTTTGAAAATCTGATACCCAAAGTTACTCCTTTTCTCAAAATTGAAACAGGCTTGCTGGGCATGGTGGCTGATTTTCAGGGAACAGACCTGGATTCAATTATAGGAGGTGGTGTTGGTTTAATTTACCAATTTGAGCAAAATTATCAACTAAGACTTGATCTGATTTATTTTGCAGCCGATTCCTGGGAAAAATCTTTTGCCAATAATTACCAGGCTCGTCTTCATTTGGGATATACTTGGGGTGGAAGTGACGACATGGATGGTGACGGAATTCCCGATAAAGACGATAAATGTCCCTATAAAGCAGAAGATAAAGATAATTTTGCAGACGAAGACGGTTGTCCCGATCTGGACAACGATGATGACGGAATTCCCGATAGCCGCGATCGATGTCCCGGAACAGACAGCGAAGTCGATACTAACTTTGCTAAAACCAAAGAAGATGTTGATGGTTTTGAAGATAATGACGGTTGTCCCGACCTTGACAACGATGCTGATGGAATTACTGACAGTCGGGACAAGTGTCCGGGAGTTGATGCCGATAAAGCTGACGGGCTGAAGAAAGTCAAAGAAGATGTCGATGGTTTTGAAGATAATGACGGTTGTCCCGATCCTGACAACGACGGCGATGGAGTACCTGACTTGACCGATCAATGTCCCGGGAAAGATGCCAACAAAGGTGATATGAGCAGAATGAAAGAAGATATTGATGGTTTCGAAGACAAAGATGGTTGTCCTGATCTTGATAATGACAGTGATGGAATTCCCGACAGTCGTGATAAATGTCCTGGAGTTGACGCCGATAAAACTGATAATTTCAAGAAAGTCAAAGAAGATATTGACGGTTTTGAAGATGAAGACGGTTGTCCCGAAAAAGGTGGAAAACAAGTTGTAATTGTTTTGAAAAAAAGGGTAAAATTGCTGGAGAATATTTATTTCGAATACAATAAAGCCCGAATCAAGCAAAAGTCACACAATTTGCTCAACCAGGTTGCTCTTACCCTCAAATCAAGACCTGATTTACTCTTACTTGAGGTACAGGGTCATGCCGGTCATATCGGTTCTAAGAAGATCAATCTGGAGCTTTCCAAAAAAAGAGCCCAGGCGGTAAAACGTTATCTGGTAAAAAAAGGTGTCAGTCCTGGACGTTTGGTTGTAAAGCACTATGGTTACTCAAGACCCCTTAAAGATTGTTCTACCGTAAAAAACAGGCGCAAACGCATAAAATGTGAAGCCAAAAACAGACGGGTTGAATTTCACATTGTCAAAAAACGAAAAACGAAAGAATAGCATTGTTACAAAGATAAATAGTTCCCATCCCAAAAATTGATTTTTTTCAAGGAGTACTATGAATAAAATTATTCTTGTTTACCTGGTTTTGTTGTTTTCCACCTTCAGTTGCAAAAAAATAAATGAATCTGTAAATAAATACGTTCCTTTTAAACTCGCTGTTCAAGGATTGACAAAACGCTACAAAAATGCTGTTGGCGATATGAAAGAGGCTGATAAGGCTGAAGATGTGGCTAAAATACTGGGGTATCTTGCAACTTCTCACCAAGTTGCAAACAGAGTGATCCATAAATTTAAGAAAAAATATCCGGAACTTGAAAATTCAAAAAGTAAAGATTTTCCTGAAAATTTGCAGGAAATCATGCAGAATTACCAAAAAGCCAGAAAGGAATTTGGCAAGGAATTATCAAAAAAAATGAAACAATTTGGTGAGAACAAACTGGTTAAATCCGGGATGACAAAATGGATAAAAGCAGTAAAAAGCAATAAATTACAATAACTAGTTTCCATCCCAAAAAGGAAGGTCATCGTCTGAATGCGGAATTTTACCTCATCTGCTTTGTCGCAACTGCTTGAAATAGTGGCAACTATGTCGGCGCAGTTTCTCCGTGCATCTGAGGCAAACTTCTCATTCAGCCAAAAACCCCCATTCTGGGATGGAAACTAGATAACAAATGCGATGAGTGTTTTTTATTTTGTTTGGCAGTACTCCCCTTGAAATTTTTCACAGAGTTATTACGTTTCCTGTATGTAAACCACAAGTAAATAAAACTCAAAACCAAATAAAGTGTTTATTGTTACTGATTTACAAACTTTCTAAGCTTCGAATTTCAGAGTTTTCTGTTATTCGGAAAGGAGGAAAAATGAAATTATCATTTTATTCTATTATCGCAGTTGTAGTTTTATCAATGTTTGGGTGTAAACAAGAAGAGGCGGAAACAAATCAAGAAGAGACAACCAAAGAAAACAAGCAGGAAAAAGGCAAAAAAACAGAGGAAAAAAAGAAAGAAGTGAAAAAAAATCCTCAAGCTGGAAAAAAAGATTACAAGCCATTTAAAATAGTAATCAAAAAAATTACAACAACTTACAAAAATGCTGAAGAAGAAATGAAAGAAGCTGATAGTTCTGAAAAAGTATCTGATGCTTTTAAAAAGCTTACAGATTTTCATGTAAAAGTTTTCAAGGAACTTGAAGAACTTCAGGAAAAAAATCCCGAACTGAAAGATTTTCAATCTGATAAATTTCCCAAAAAGCTTGATAAGGAAATGAATGAGTTGAAAAAAGGAATGGATGATTTCTCTAAAGAAATGACCAAGAAACTGAAATCTTTTGGAGAAGATGAAAAAGTCAAAACAGAACATGAATCTTGGCTCAAAGAAATGAAAAAACTGGCTCTGGAAAAATCGGACAAATAAAATTGTACCAGATTCACCAACCTTAACTTCTTTTCACTTAATCTTCCTTTCACTGCTTTCCATTTACATCCATTCAAAATAGTTGACACAAAGGGGAAAATGTCAGAAAATACAGAGAAAAGTTTTAAGAAACAATATTTTATTTTCAGAAGGGATAAGTTATGAAGCCATTTAAATATTTCTTTTTCTTTTTCCCAGTGATTATGTCATTTTCTTGTACTTCACCTCGTTCAGTCACTCATACCGGCAAAGTAACTCCCAAAGGGCAGATTCGACTGGGAACTGATATACGCGGTAATTTCCCCACAGAGACTTCTTCTGTAATTTATGACAGCATCAAAGACGGAGTCAATGAGCTTGAAGATGTAGCCAAGGGTGAACAGGACAAATATACTGAAGAAGAAGGTAAAGACAAATTGGACAAGCTCATGAGAGCTCTCTTGATTTATTCCATAGATCCACTGGGCATGGGTTTCGATTTCAATGTTCGTTATGGTTTGCTGGATAGATGGGACGCCGGTTATAAAATGGACAGCGGAGTACATGTATTTGATACGCGTTTTCAATTCGCTGGACCCACCAGAAATTCAGATAAATTCATGGGAATCAATCTTGGTCAGAAATGGTTTGGTTCTATTGGTCTCCAATTTTCAATGCAGGATTATGAAATTTCTCTTCCGGGTTTGGATAAACTACAAGAACTTCTTGGATATGAATTTAAAAAATATGATCTGATGGTACCACTGGCATTCAGTTATTCTTTTTTTTCCAAAGATGAAAAATATGGCAGTTTGAGTTTTGGGGGGGTCTATAATTATTCCCGGCTTAATTGGGGAATGGACGAAGGAGTAATTCAAGATTTCTTTGTAGAATCCATGGAAAACATGAATATCAACATTCCCCAGGGTGAGCGCAATATTCATTCTTACGGGGCTTTTTTCAATCTTAAAGTTGGCTATAAATACGTTTACCTGGTTGCTTCGCTTTCCATTTATTACCAGGATTATGGCAGGTACGAATTATTCGGTTCTTCTTCTTCCTTTTCAGGATTTACTTTCATCCCCACAATTGGTCTCGTTGGCCAATTCAAATAAACTACTCAAGCCCGAGAATTCTGGTAACACTCAGGTGGATTTTGCGGGCTTTTTCACCTCCGCCGTTTTTCAGGGAACGCTTTGAAAGCTCCCAGGCTTTGGGATAATTACCCTTGAGATAGGCGGCATTCGCTTCAGCCAATAGTTGACGGGGGTTCTTTTTGCGAGAGTAATTGCTGGTTTTCTTTTTGTTTCTCCTTTTGGAAACTTTGGTTGTTTTTTTCTTTTCAGTTTTATTAATTGATTTATCTGTTTTTTTAACAGGTAAGTTTTTTTTGTTCTCAGAAGCATAAATTTTGAGTGTTTTTTCTGTTTTTATTTGAGAATAATTCACAAATTCATAATTATTTTTACCTACTTGCATTATTCCCAGGAGAAAAATAATGACTCCTGCAGATGTAATCAGCAGTGGAATCCAATTTCCACTTTCTTGAGATGGAGCAGATTGATGATCCCAGGTCTGAGTATGGGAAATTCTTGCTGGAATTATCTGTTCGGTTGAAAAAGAGGCTTTTTTCTTTTTGTCGAGAAACAGCTCCAGATCTTCTGAAATTCTCATCAGGTTGTCGGGTCTTTTTCTAGGATCATTTTTCAGACAACTTTCCACAATCTCTCTTATTTTACCTGGGAGATCAGGGCGCATGGCATGGATTGACTTGCGGCGATCATGGATTTTATCTTGAATAATGGTTTCGGTTTTATCCCCGTGGAAGGGCGGTGAACCAGTGAGAAGCTCATAGAAAACTGCTCCGAAGGAATAGATATCAACTTTGGGACTTGCATCTTCTCCAATCAAAAGTTCTGGAGCGATATATTCCGGAGTTCCAAGAGTAATTCCCGGTTTAGTAAGATCTTCATCTTCACCCAGAGAGGATTTGGCAATACCGAAATCAAACAATTTAAGATGTTCTTCACCTTTGTAATCTTTCACAATATGAATATTGTCAGGTTTTATATCCCTGTGGATCAAACCTGCTTCATGGGAGGCGTGGATGCCGAGGCAAAGCTGTGAAGCAAATCTGCAGGCATCATCAACTCCCAGGGGACCCTCATCAAGAATGTCTCCGATATTCTGTCCTTCCAGAAGTTCCATCACCAGAAAGGGGCGAGAATCAATATCGGTAAAGCCGTAGTCAATAACTTCCACTACAGATGGATGTTTAATTCTTGAGGCAGCTTTGGCCTCCCTTTTAAACCTGATTTCAGCTTCCTTGAGTTCCATGGAAGCATTGGGTTCGAGAATTTTTATGGCAACTTTTTTACCCAATTCTCTGTGTTCAGCTTCAAATACTCTACCCATTCCTCCTTCACCGACAGTGGAGATAATTTTGTATTTTCCGGCTATAATTTTTCCGGGAACTATATTTTTGCGACTGTTGTTTTTTTGCCAGTTGCGGAATTTTTCCAGTAAAGATTGGATATGGTGTTGTTGTTGTTTGATGTCTTCAGTAAATATTGATTTAATAAATTTTTCTACATCTTTGTTGTCAGTTCCAGGATGGTTGGAAGCCAGATATTTGCCAAGCCTGGAAGCAATTTCGCTGCCTCCTGGTCGTTTTTGAGGATCATCCTGCAACATGGACAGAACTATTTCATCGAGTTCAGAGCTTCCCCGGCGGGCAACTTGAGATGGAGGCTTTATTTCCGGATTACTGCAGCGATATTTCAACTCTTTAGCCAAATGTTCTTTTTTTCTGGTTTTAAAAAGACGCCTGCCTGTAATTAATTCCCAAAAAATTATACCCAAGCTGTAGATGTCACTTTTTTGATCCAGATTATCGCCTCGAGCTTGCTCCGGAGAAAGATAAGGCAGTTTTCCGTAGATTACACCCGGTTTGGTAAATCTTTTGCTCAGGGAAGATAAGGCCAGTCCAAAATCGAGAACTTTGATCTCTCCCGAATGGGTAAGCATTATATTAGGAGGGCTGATATCACGGTGAACCAGATTTCTATTTTCAAAGTTGTGGGCATAATCCAACCCCTTGGCTGCTTCTTTGATCAAAAAAACGATCACCTCAAGAGGAAAAGGAACTTTTTTTTCTGCACATCTGTTCCAGGTTGCCCTCAAATTTTCACCTTCTACCAGCTCCATTGCCATGTATGCTTCCTGTTTTATCACTCCTACATCCAAAACAGAAACAAGGTTGCTGTGATTCAACCTGACTGTGTTTTCAGCTTCACTTTGAAAGCGAAGGAGAGTATCCGAAGATGATGATTTTGGCAGAATTCTCTTGATGGCACAGAATTTTTCCCAGCCGGACTTGCCGTAAATGGAAAGGTAAACCTGGCCCATTCCGCCTTTATCAAGTGATTCCAACAAATAATAACGTCCAAATTGATTAAAAGTATAGTCTTCCATATGAATACATTATCTTACATTGTAAGTACTGGCAAATTTTTAATGAATTTTCTTACAATTTTTCCTTTTTTATGAGAAAAATAATAATACCTTTAGTTTTCAAAATTTTACGATAAAGCTTATAATTCAGGTTCAACCAGAATAGAGGTTGAAACCGCAACTTCTCCTGCAGGAATAATGGTCAGTTCAAATAAAGAACAAAAATACAAAATTGTTAAAAAATTAGATTCCGGCGGTATGGCCGAAGTATTCCAGGCTGAATTGGAAACTGTCAAGGGGTTCAAAAAAACAGTCGCCATCAAAAGAATCCGCCCGAACCTGGTGGAAGACGATGAAAAATATGTACGTATGTTCATGGATGAGGCCAAGCTCAGCCTTTATCTTCAACATGCCAACATAGCTTCTGTTTTTGATGTGGGAATGAGTAATAACAGCTTTTTTATTGTGATGGAGTTCATCGAAGGGCTAAATCTCCGTTCAATTATTGAACTCCTGGATTTTCCAAAATTAAGCATTCCTGTTGCTGTGTATATCATCAAAACTGTATGTGAAGCTCTTGATTATGCACATAATTTGACTGATCATAACACCAATCACTCTTTCAATATTGTTCATCGCGATATCAGTCCTCCCAATATTCTTCTCTCCCGCCAAGGCGAAATCAAGCTTGTTGATTTTGGTTTGGCCAAAGCTTCCACTCAAATCGAAAAAAGTGAACCGGGTATTATCAAAGGCAAATATTCCTATCTCAGTCCTGAGGCAGCAGCGGGACTTGAAGTGGATCACCGCACCGATCTTTTTGCTTCAGGAATAATTCTTTTTGAATTGCTTACCGGCACCAAACTGTTTACAGCTGAAACTGCATTTAAGACAGTAGAAAATGTCAAAAAAGCCAAGGTTCCTGATTTAAGCAAAAATTTCCCCTATATTCCCAAAGAATTGGCAGATATCATTTACAAGGCTCTGGCTCGAGATCCAGAAGAACGCTATCAGAATGCAGGTGATATGGAAGAAGACCTGACAAATTTTTTGTTCAGTTACGGAAGAGCGGTCAGAACCAAAGATTTGATCAATCTGGTTGAAGAAGCTCTCGAGAAAAAAGTCAAAGAACCTTCATCTCTCATTGATACTGATTTCTTTGCTGATATTGTAGATGAGTTGAATAAACTAACTTCTTTTGATGACGATGATGATGTTTTTGATGCACCGGGTGCACAACCCATCGATTTGTCCTATTTATCAAGCGACACGATTACTGCGGTTAAAACTGAAACCGAAGATGAAAATTCAACCAAAACAAACAAATCCAAGGAAATCGCATTAGAAGAGAATAATGATGAAAAGCAATTAACTGAAATCCAGCAAAAAGACAAAGATTCATCACCTTCTCTTGCATCCCCGATAAGTTTCAAAAAAACCAATTCTCTACCCGAAAAATCCTATTTTGCCCTGAAATTATTTCTATTTTTATGTTTGGCAGCCCTTGTTGTTTCCATCTTTTACTTTTTCGGGAAATAAATTTAAAGTTTTATTTTATAAAATTAACAGACACAAGAACAGAAGGGAGAAGAGGGAAAAATCAGGAGGAAGGTTTGGCTATAAGATGCATGGTGAAAGTCCAGGACTTGCTGTATTTTTTATCTTTATCTTTTTTTGTTGATTTGCGTATTCTTTGTACACAAGACTTAAAATAGCTCTGGGTGAATCCTGAAACTCCGGTGACCTTGAATTTGCCTCCACTGATGTTGGCAGAAATACGGACACTTTTACGTCCACTGGAAACCAGACCTTTTTGTCCGGCTTTCTGAAAACAGCGAATTACACGATATTTAACCGACCCCATCATTTTTCTGACACCAAGGGGAGCTCCGGAGGGAATCAAGCCGGAAGCACTGCCGGTTGCCTTGATTTTTTTGCTCATACTCTTGGGTTCCATACCGGCCATGCCGATATCGGTTTTGCCGGTCATGACAGTACCGATCATGATTTTTCCCACGTCATTCATGGGCAACATGACTTTGTCGGTGTTTACCATCACGTCAACTTTGACGTTGTCGGCTCCGGGGGGGAGTGAGTTGCCCCCACCACCGCCGGCAGGAACTTTTTTTCCTCCGGTGTTGCCGGTGGTGCCCCCCAAGGCGTTATCGGCCCTATGAG
>JAWLEA010000134.1:0-9365 GCA_041686345.1 Polyangia bacterium
CCAAAAATACTCCCTGAACAAGAATATATCGTTTCTAAATTAATAGTTTAATGGATCCATATTGCAACTCCAAACGCATCTCGAACACTGTCTTCAAAATAATGGGGATACTTTGAGCCAGGCTGTGATTGTCATCAACCTTGATGCAATCGGGACCAAAAGGCAAGGAAGTGGCAATGGGTACCACCTCATCGTGAATACCGTGGATCACTTTGACCGGTGGCAATGAAACCGGATCAAACTCCGGAGTTTCAGGGAAATTAAAGGCCGGAGCACATAATACCATTGCCCCGACCAGATCCGGACGTTTATTATTGAGCATAATCGCCATCAGCCCGCCAAAGGAAGAACCGACCACCAGGAATTTATCATCATCAGAGGATTGATTGCCGGCTTTGTCCAACTCCCTTTGGATAATCGGGAACCTGTCTTCGGCATTAAAAATACCTTCACAATCGGGAGAAACCACTTTTCCAAACATGGATGTCAGCGCTTGATACTTGCGACCATGGGGACCGGACTCAAGACCATGCAAAAAACAAAGTCGCATAAAACCTCCAATATGCTCCTAATTACACTTCAATTCGGCGTAATCAGGACAGCCAACTTCATCGCTGCCGTCTACGCAGTCTTCATAGCCATCACATTCCAAATCAGCAGGGATTTCTTCACTATCATCACAGACAAAAACAGGACAACCAACTTCGTCGCTGCCGTCGTTGCAATCTGCATCGCCATCGCATTCGAAATCTTCTGGGATTTCGTCACCATTATCGCACACAAAAACCTGTACTTCGGGACAACCGGCTTCATCGCTGCCGTCATCGCAGTCTTCATAGCCATCGCATTCGAAATCTGGTTGAATCAGTGAACCATCGCCACATTCAAAAGCATATTTATTAAAGCAATCATCAGCACAAAGCTCCAAACTTTCAGGAGTTTCTTCTTCACAATATAAAGTATACAGAGAATCACAATCAGTTTTGATAACGCAATTTACAGTGCATTTATCATAACTTGTTGATGGCTCAGAACCATCAGGCATCTCTCCCTCAGTCAGAAGATCACAACTATTCAACTTCGAAAATAATTTTTCCATACTGCTTTTGTCGTCATCGCAACCGGAAAAAACAAAAATAAGTGGTAATAAAAAGATAATTTTTCGCATAACTGAACTCCTTGTTAAAATTTAGGGTAAAAAGTTGATATCAAACTAAGGATTGTTCGACCATTAAATAGTTCCCATCCCAAAAATAGATGTTAAAAAATAGATGTCATCGTCTGGCGACGGAATTTTACCTCATCTGCTTCATCATAACTTCTTGAAATAGTTGTGGCTCTACCTGCGAAGGTATTCCATACATCTGAGGCAAACTCTTCAGCATCCAAAAACACCACTTCTTGGATGAGAACTAAACAGATTAACCATAAAAAACAGCTTTTGGCAATAATTTTGACAAAACGCAATAATTTTGACAAGACCTTGATAAAATAGAAGAGTTGAGATACTTCTTAAAAAGGAATAGAATTATAATATTTTGGTGCAGTGAATTTGTGAACTCTGAGGCAGCCACCCTCGATCAGACTGAAAGCTGTCCCACTTTAATCTGGAGAAAACATGAAAATCAAAAAACACAAACAAGGCAAAATCAAGTATCCCTTGTTCAATAATTTACCCAAAAGCACCTTGAAAAACCTGAGCTTGGGTATCGGTCTCGGCATCAGTATTCTGGGTTGCAATTCATCTGAAAACAAACAAGAAGAAACAACACCACCTACCCTGCCCAACTCTTCAACTGTTTCTTCAGACAACCAAAGCGACGAAGCTAATCACAACAATTCCAACTATGAAACATCGAATTTAAAATCCGGCAACCAGACTCCTGTTTACGATACAGACGGCGATGGCATTAACGACAATCTGGATAAATGCCCCACCAAACCCGAAGACAAAGACGGCTTCCAAGATGCCGACGGCTGTCCCGACCCTGATAACGACAAAGACGGCATAGCCGACATCAACGACAAATGCCCCAACAGACCCGGTTCAGCTAAAAACAACGGCTGCCCCAAGAAAAGGATCCCCAGAAAAAGGGGTCGCAGAATATCTCCTCGCCATCCCGGCAAACAACTCCCGCCAAAACCATCTCCAACCAAAAATACTCCCTGAATTGTTCACATCCCAAGATGCAGGCGATTAACTGGAATACCATCCGGATTTACTGGATGGGGAAGAGGTAGATTAAGGCTGCATTTACTCGTTGAGACCAGGCTGGTTCGTTGTGTTTATGTTGTTGTCCTGCAAGCTGCAAAAGATTGTTTTGTGGTTTAAGGTAATCAAAATAGTCATTGTAGTCCGGGGGAGTATCTGCACTCCACCAGAGGGTTGGGATTTGTTCCGGGGGCGTATCTGCCGGATAATTAATGGGAGCCGTTTCTCCCGATTCCAGCCATTCACTGCGTTGGTCCCAACCTTTGGCAACAAGCAGATTGCGCAAGTATTCCGTATAAACTCTGGCATCGGCAGTATAAGTTGAAGTTCCATCCTGGTTGGTGTCACCGCTGTCGAGATAGATCTTGAGGGTGGGCAGTGAAGTGGTATCGTTGACAATGTCGAGCATTGAAACCAGGTGATCTGATTCAGCCTCTTCTCCAATCCAGCTCGAAGGACTGAAGGAGGCAACTTTGCCAAAAATATCAGGATTGTTCCAGGCAATGATGAAAGAGGAAATCCCACCCAGGGAAGAGCCTGCAATTGCTCTGGATTCTTTGACACTTTCAAATCTGAAGGAAGTCTCCATCTCTGGGATTACAGTGTTGATCAGATAGTTGGTATACAAGTCGAGTTTACCCACCTGCTCTGTATCGAGCAAAGCATCCACATGCAAATATTCTTCCTCTCGGTTGACCGTAGTAATTCCAACGACAGCCACCGGCTGCAGAAAACCATCTTCAATAGCCTGATCCAGGTTGGTGCGGATATTCCAGGTTCCATAAACTGCCAAAGGATTGCCGGCAAACAAGTTATCACCGTCTTGCATGTAAACTGCCGGGAACTTGCCAGAAGACTGGAAATAAACTCCAGGCAGATAAATATAGATCTGGCGTTCATTATTGTTTAGTTCAACCGAAGGTACGGTGCGAGCAGTAATTCTGCCCTTGCCTTCTCCAAAAACCACAGAGTTATTGTGCTCGGGGTTGAAAATAAAATATTGATTATCCGGATCGGGGTACCATTCGTTGCTTTTGTATTTGTAAAAAACCGGATCGTTGTGACTGACTTGAACTACTTGATAGCGAAAATCATCAAGAAAAAGGGTGGACATGGGCTGGGTATTTTCATCCCAACTGTTAAAATCTCCAAGCAACCGGATATCTTCATCAGGTTGGGCTCTGGTGATAAACAGGATTTCTCCATCATAGCGAATCGGGTGGTCGTATTTGCTCCAAAGCAACCCAATCAAGTGCGAATCCTGATGGGTAACAGCCTGGTCAAAAGCATCGCGCAAGTGGATACAAAACTGGTCAGAACTGACATAACCATAATCGCACTCACAGACAGCTCCACCGTCAATGTTGACACAACTGCCCTGCTCGCCACAATCGACATTGGCACAGGGATTGGTATTGTCAATTACACAATTTTCCCCTTCTTGATGATAACCATCGTCGCAAACACAAGCCCCTTCTTCACAATGTTCATTGTCCCCACATGCCTCCGGGCAATTATTAGAATCTGGAACACACTCGTTGTTTTCAAAGTGATAACCATCGTCGCAAACACAAGCCCCATCTTCAAAATGCTCGTTGGAGCCACAACTTTGAGCATTGTTGGCTGCATCATCGTCGCAACCAAATAAACCCAAAACCCCGGCTAAAATAACGATAATAACGGATGTTCTCATATATTTCTCCCTGGGACAATTATTCAACTATTTCCTTTACTTTTGCTGGAACAATCCGGTGGACACACATAATATTTTTCAAGATGGGGATAAATTGTTTTCTTCTCTTTGATAAATCCTATTTTCTTTATAAATTCTGTACGTGTCAACTTTTTGGTTCTCTGGTCAAAGTAACGACTATTTTTGAATTTGCCCTTTTTCACTATAAAGGTAATAGCATCATTATCGTTATTAAGGCTAATTCTGAGAGCTTTAAAAAATCCGTTTTTCTGCCAGACAGCAATGCAGCGCGGGTAAGTCATCTGATCGGTGGTTCGAAAAAACTGAACCTCCTCTTTTTGTAGTTCCTCAAGGGTAAAATTGATCAGATTTTTCAGATCAAGCTCGCGTATTTCATGGTTTGTAAAATGGTTCCTTTGTTTTCTTTTGTAATTATCCAAGACAACAAAGTGGTGAGCTGATTTGTAAGCACGTTTAAGGTTTTTTAAAAATTGCTGTGCATTCACGAAAGGAATCGGGATAACTCCATCATTACTATTTTCACGCAAGGTGATATTTTTCCCTTTCTTCATTTTGGGTACAATGGTTATTTTCCACTGAGGCAGCTTGTATTTTGTTGGTGCTTTATCTGATTGCCTGCCCTTATTTTTTTTACAATTGGTGAAAATTAAGGGAACAAAAAACATGGCAACTGATACAAGCAAAATATTTAATTTCATTTTTCTCGCCATCCTTATCAAAGCTAAAATAATAATGAACACAAGAACAATAGTGAAATTATCCGATTTTTTCAAGATTTTCCAATTGAGGTTGCAATAATCTTGAAAAAATTCTGGTCAATACTTAGGGTGAATTGACCATCAATTTTTTCTACTTTTAGCCATGAGGAATATCTTTCCGAGGAAGCAGCATAATATTAACTAGTTCCAAAAACAACGTTGACATCTACCGTCGCAATCCGGCATGACTCTTTGTGCTAATAATTTATTTCCGCTCTGTATCTAATAATGCCACCCGTATCAGAATCAATACACTCTTGAACTTCTCCATCGATAAAGGCGCTGATTAGATGTTTTCGATCCCATTCGTACATGGTCATATTGGGATCACACCAAAACATGATGTCATGGACAGCACTATCTTCATCGATAACGTAGAATTCTTTTTCCCATAGTTCAAAGGTATCGAATTGCCATTCATAAGGATTATCACTCCAATCTGGAGATAAAGTATCATCCATTACAGGGCTCCCTGCCGTTCCATTTGAGTAAACGTCAACGAGAGTCACAAAAGGATCAGGTAGACCGATTGGATCCCATGAATCCCCTTCTTCATCGAACTCCGGCATCTCGCCATCTAACAAATAGATGCTTACACTCTGAGCATCCAGATAGCAGACATGACGTTCCCAACCTGGCTGCTCTTGACACACTAAGGGACCACAATCGGTGCACGAAGGGGCAGGAAGTTCCCAACTATCAAGGTGTCTGCAATTTGCATCATCCTGTTCCTCAAGGGAGACGCAGGTGTCGCCATTACAGCAGCCCGTGCAGGTCTCTTGACAGGTTTCAGTGATACAACCCCCTGCACTGCATACCCAATTGGCGCCATAGTCGGCACAATTCTCGCAAAGACCGCCGATTTTCCCGCATTGATCATCTACATTGGCATCTAGATGGTTAATACAAGTTCCGTCCGGCAAACAACAGCCATTGCAGGTTTCGAGGCATGAATCCGGTACGCATGCTCCGCTTGTGCAACTGGAATTGCTTGAACAAGAGACGCATTCCTCGCCGCGGGTTCCACATTGAGCATCAGATGCCTCACTCACACACGTTCCATTGCTTGTGCAGCATGTCGAGCAATTATCTGGGCTACAAGAGGAGGTGGTACATTGATTGACAGACCCATTGTTTTCGCATTCTCCATCGGAGCATTGTACGCAAGCTATTCCGTTGCTTCCACAAGCACTGCTACTGTCTCCGGTTTTGCAGGTATCGCCGTCACAGCACCCTGTACAGTTTTGCGGCGTGCACGTGGAAAACGACGTACATTGCCCATCGATACAGGTTTCATCATCAGAACAGGAATTGTCGCAAACTCCGCAGTGTTGTGGATTGTCGCTGGTAGTTGTGCATAGATCCCCGCAAAGGACTTCTCCGTCTGCACATGAATTGTTATTGGAATCACCAGTATTACTTGAATCATCGCACGAGATGATATTGATGGATAATAAGAGTAAAAAAACAAGAGACTTTCGCATGAGGACCTCCATTTTAGCAGGACGGTTTATCTGATAACTTTAATATAATTTCAGTTATAAATTACTGACATCATAATTTTTATTATCATCAGAGTAATTGATATTTAACAAATAATTTTAAATTTCTATTTTACATAATCAGATTCTTTTAGCGGTGATTACCAAGACAGTTGTCGCCTTTGCAAAAATCATGCAGTCTGTAAAGCCACTGTTGCTTTTGCTGTATAGTATCTGGATTCAGATAAACTTCTTCTAGATAAATCCAGGTTCCGCTGTTTTTGCTTCAGTGTTCAATCTCAGAGACGTTTAACAGGTTTTGATATTAGATCACACCTGATTGCTAGACAACAAAATACTTATTTTGAAAGATTTTTCATTTGAAGCACTTCACCAATCAAGGCTTTCAATTTTTTTAAATTTATTGGTTTTCCAAGCACATAACCCACATTATATCTATTTTTTTCTTCCTGGGAAATTTCTGCACCCCAGCCTGTGACAACTGCAATTTTTGTGGCATATCCTCTATTTTTGATTTGTTCTGCCAACTGCCAGCCACTCATTCCAGGCATTCCAATATCAGTGATTACAAGATCATATTTATTTCCTTTGGCTAAAAGCTCCAGAGCTTCTTTGCCATTAGCAGCAAATTCTCCTGTATGCCCCAAATTTTTCAGCATTTTCCCACATATTTTAAGAATCATTTCTTCATCATCCACCCAGAGTATTTTTGCTGTACCGACATAATCTTCTTCATTTTTTTCAAGGATTAATTCTTTTTTTGAAACAGGTAGAGCAAATTCTATAACGGTTCCTTTGCCTATTTCACTCTCTTTAATATAAATATCTCCGTTATGGTCTCTAATTGCAGAATAGACTTGAGTCATCCCCAACCCTCGACCCGGTTCAAACCCTTTGGTTGAATAAAAAGGCTGGAAAATCTTTTTCTTGGTTTCTTTATCCATACCAGTTCCGGTGTCAGATACACTCACATAAATTTTGTTGTCATACTCGTCTGTGCTGACTGTTATCTTACCACCTTCAGGCATCGCTTCAGTGCTGTTCTTGACAAGATTAAACAGACAAGATCTAAGTTCACCTTCATTTCCTTCAATATTACTTCTTGCCTTATAATCAGACTTAATTTCGAGATGAATACCCTTTTTTTGAAATTGATTTAACAAAAGCTTTGTTTCTTTTATTATATCTTCTACAAGTTTATTTATATCTATTGGCACACTTTCATTTTTTGGCTGCCTTTTTTGAGAGAATCTTTGTAAACGTCTGACTCTAGACGCTGCATCACCGGCAGAATGTTTAATTGATTTAAGATATTGGTTTATATCTTCAAGTTCTTCAGAAGCCAGTGCCATTTCCACACCCCCCAAAATAATCTGCAGAGCATTATTAAAATCGTGGGCAACCCCGGAAGCAAGTTCGCCGATAGCTGACAGGCGTTCCTGCTTGATGGCAGCATTCTGAAGATTCCGAATTTCTGTGATGTCTCTTTGGATACCTAGATATGATGAAACAACACCGTTTTCATCGGTCAGGGGAGCAACAGTAAATTCACAAATAAATTCAGAACCGTCCTTGCGTTGGTTTAAGGCCTCACCTTGATAAACTTCACCCTTGGCAACAGTCTCATACAATTCAGCCTCAATTTCTTCGGCTCTGGAATCAATATTTAAAAACTCAGTATTTTTTCCGGCTAACTCATCTTGGGTATACCCAAACAATTTCTCCGTACTTTTGTTGATATAGGTTATATGGCCTTGTAAGTCAGTAACTATAATAGAATCATGCATATTTTCTGTTATGGCACTCAAAAAACGCATTTTATCTTCCGCCCGCTTGCGCTCGCTGATATCAGTTACAAAACCTAGAAAACGATTTTTATTTAGTTTAATAGCACTAACAGTCCAATATCCAAAAGACCCGTCTTTTTTCACATATTGCAAATCCCCAACGGATTTACCTGTCTTAATCACTGTTTTAAAATGCTCTTCAGCTTTTTCATGTTCTTTAACCGGAATCATTTCGAGCAGATTCATTTTCACTAATTCTTTTTTTGAATAGCCAGTAATTTTCCCAGCTGCTTCGTTTACTTCAATATAGTTTCCTTTTTCATCAGTAATGAAAATACCATGTGGAGAGTTTTCAATATAACTCCGGAATTTTTGTTCACCTTTTCTCATCGCCTCTTCCGCTTCTTTGCGCTCGGTGATGTCTTCCCCTATTGAAAGTAATAAATGTTTTGATTCATCATCACTATCGTAAATACCAGTGGTTTGCCATGAAATGATTTTTTCTTTGCCTGATTTAACAAGGATTGCGTTTATGTAAGAATGTGATTTTATTCCCCAAGATTCTTTCCAAACTTTATTCATTATATCCAGGTTCTCTTTTGGAAAAAATATTTTAAACCAGTCCTTTCCAATTACCTCTTCCTTTTTATAACCTGTAATATCTTCTGCTCCCCGATTAAAAATTTTTATGATGTGGTCTTTATCGAGTCCTACAACAATTGCTTCGGCAGTTTCCACAAGTTTTTCAGAAAATACTTTTTCTTTTTCAAGTTCTTGTTTATTGGCAATTAATTGCTGGTTTTGTGCTGCAAGCTGCTGGTTGACTACTTTTAGTTCTTCTTCGCTTTCTGTCAGTCTTTTATTCAGTTCTACCTGCTTTGTTTTTTTAAACCCCAATTCGCTTATCAAACTGGTCATTCGAAGTAGGAAATCTATGATCGTTTTTGCTTTATCCTCAGAAACCACAGGCACTTGCTCAAGTGCCTGCACGTACTCTTTTTCATCAAAACCATACTTTTTTGCCTGCTTTTTGAAAAAAGCAATATCCGGTTTTTCAAAAAAGAATTGTCCTGAAAATATGTAACCTAGATGCTGGTCATTTATTTCGAGAGGAACAGCCACATCTGTCAGTCCATTCAGGCAGGTATACACTTGATATTTTTTATCCTTCTCCACTTTATTTGCCAATATCGTATCGCTGATTTTACATTTTTCTGATGTTTCAGGGTGGACTCGGTGAAAGTCGGTACAAATTTTACGCCATCCGGATTTGGACAAAATATTGCCTTCAAGATCTAAAATGGCGGTTACAAATCCGGTAGCTTTATTGAATCCTTCTAAAAGTTCGCTAACTTTCTCTATGTCGATAAGCTCACTTAATTTATTTTTCAT
>JAWLEA010000135.1:0-9340 GCA_041686345.1 Polyangia bacterium
GTTGATTATAGTTCAGGGTTTATTATTCCAGGAGCGTTTCTACCAAATGAAGAATATATTTTTAATATGATTAGTGCTCTTCCACATAAAATATAAAATTATCTCCTTATGGACCAGGGTGATGGCAAGAAAGGACAGGGTGATGGCAAGAAAGGATCTACCTACTCTCATCTCCCTACCTGAAAACAAAACCAGACTGGAAGAGGTGAATGGTTGAAGATGGAGAATTAGTAGTTAGTTCCCATCCCAGAAGTGGGGTTTCTGACTTGTGAAGTCTTTTCCTCAGATGTGCGGTGTGACTTCGCAGATATAGTTCTTACTATTACAGCAAGTTACGACAAAGCAGATGATGTAAAATTAAAAAAAATGGAGGTTCGTAGTAGAGTTTTTTTGAAAAAAGAAAAAACAGACCAAAAAAACGATAATTATGCTAATCTATACTAATTCGTGAGAAATCCGGAATGGGCGCAACAGCAAAAGTATTTTGCTATTTTGCTGGTGTGGCAGATTATGAAGTTCCATAAAACAGGTGGTGAAAAATGAAACTGGTATATATAATTCTTATTTTTACGATCCATGGTTGCAATAACTCTGACAAAGAAATAATTAAGAGTGATTGCGAAAGAATTCAGAACTATGAACTTTGTGTTGCGGAAGGCTGTACTCCAATTATAGGAGCGAAGTTTAATATATTGTCTGGTGATAGAAATCGGTGCATCACAAAACAGATTGGCTCAATTTGTCTTCCTGTCCAATTGCCCTGTGATTACAATACAACTATGACTTGGGGGGAGAAAGTTCTTCCCAATGGTAATTTGCTTTTAATGTATGATGTTCCTTGGTTTGATTGTATTGAAGGGTGGCAAAATTCCCGTTATTTTGATCTTGCCTTTGAACCAGATCCTTGCGGTTTTGAAGTACCAGATTCGACAGAACTGGAATATTCAGGAAGTGAATCAAATTGGTATCCATTTTCTGAATAAAGGGGTATTCTGCATTTCAAATTGTCGTTTTTTTAATTTTTAATTGAAGTTTGACAGTGGTTGGTAACAGATATCAACCTGTACAAAATATCAATGCCTTTTCATTCTTTGACCAGGTTATTGTCGACGGAGATGCCACCTATGATGCTGCCGGTTCACTCAAGGGTGGGAAATCTGGATCCTGGCAAAGCTCAACAGCTATCTGCAAAGGCATCAAGAAAGGATTGGGTGTTTTCAGAAAAATAAAAAGCCCCGTAAGGTATCAACACCTCGAATTATTTTTGGGAAGATTTTTTCATTTTGGCATTTTTATAAATGGAACTTAGGGGATGTATTTGGCTATGAATACATCAGTTTCTCCTGCACTGGTTAAAGTAGTTGAACCAAAATCGGCTGTTAAGTAAAAATATCCGGTGATATAACTGTTGCCATTGCTGTCCACGGTTATACCCCAACCCTCATCCAAATCACTTCCCCCTGCTTTTACTGCCCAGAGGTAATTCCCGGAACTGTCAACTTTCGCGATGAATACATCATATTCTCCTGCACTGGATAAAGTAGTTGAACCAAATTCGGCTGTTCCGTCGAAATATCCGGTGATATAACTGTTGCCATTGCTGTCTACGGCTATACCATTACCCCGATCATAAAAACCAGTTCCCCCTGCTTTTACTGTCCAGAGGTAATTCCCGGAACTGTCAACTTTCGCGATGAATACATCATATCCACCTGAACTGGTTAAAGTAGTTGAACCAAATTCGGCTGTTCCGTCGAAATATCCGGTGATATAACTGTTGCCATTGCTGTCTACGGCTATACCATTACCCCGATCATAAAAACCAGTTCCCCCTGCTTTTACTGTCCAGAGGTAATTCCCGGAACTGTCAACTTTCGCGATGAATACATCATATCCACCTGAACTGGTTAAAGTAGTTGAACCAAATTCGGCTGTTCCGTCGAAATATCCGGTGATATAACTGTTGTCATTGCTGTCAACGGCTATACCCCAACCTCTATCATCACCAGTTCCCCCTGCTTTTACTGCCCTGTAGATTACCATAAAAAAGTAAGATTACTTCTTCTGAAATCAGTAAAGCATTTGGCCAATCTTGAAGTAATTCCATACTTTTCGTCAATCTTTGCCAAAGGCAAAACTCCACCTTCAAAAGAAAGATTCCCTCCATCATAATCTTGAATGATTTTATGCTTGAAATTATTATGTATACTCGGTATACTGAATTTAGTTTTGTTTAAGGCTTTTTTGGTGTTTCTTATAATCATAAACCTTTTATATCATAAAAGGATCTGCCAAAAAAGCTTTTTTTTTATTTTTTTTGGTGATCAATTCGGGTACTTCGTTCTAATTTTTTAAGACGCTCCACTAATTCCTTTCCTCAGGTAGTAAGAAGGGGGGTGTCGAAGTTTGGTGTCTGTTAAAAAAAATAAACCATCCTGTTGTAGAAAATATGTATACGGTATTGATTTCACCAGACAACTATCCTGATACAGAGGGACTGCCGCACAGGCAGCTTAGAAAACCAGGAAGAAAAGGATAAACTCACTGTAAAATACTGGTTGCAGATAATTTATTAGCTTTTAAACTATGGTAGTCTTATTTGTCAGTTTTATTTTTATTTACTCCCATGGAATTGGGAATTGCAATTTGAGGAGAAATCATGAGAACATTATTTTCAATCTTAATTATCTTATCCTTATCTTTTGTTATATCAGCCTGTGACGACAGTGAAGATGATTCACCGGACTATGATACTCTGTGTGAAAGATCTTGCGAAGTTGATGAAACTTGCAACCTTTTGGACGGAGCCACAGTGGAGCAATGCCTTATCGATTGCAAAGAACAGGCTGTTAACCAGTTAGACAGTTTTTTTGAAGCTTTTGTAAGTTGCAAAGAAGAACACACCTGTCTTGAACTGCAGGAAGGTGGGGAAAATACTCTCATCTGCTACGAAGAAAATGGAGATGAATGCACCACAGATACCACCGCTTACCTTGATGCTTCCTGCCTTAAAAGGCTTGAGTGCGACGGGATTACTGATCCCACTCAAACCGAAATTGACGAATGTAAAGAAAACCTCCATGCCGACGGTAATATCATTCGTTGTTTCCAACCATCTACTTTAAATGAAACTATCGCTTGTATCGAAGATGCTGATAGTTGCAGTCCCGATCCCGTTAAAATCTGTGTAGAAGACTTTCTGGGCTTAACTCTTGGTAATTCATCCACAAATAACCAGCAACAATAATATTTTATTATTTTCTCGAATGTTTAATTTTCAGATAATTCTAAAACCAGCAAGTGAAAGGGGAACTACTTAGTTCCTATCCCGCTCCAAAAACTCTCCAACCCGGTTGGGGTTTGAATCTTAAACTTGTAAAGCCTTTGCCACTGCTGCTTTAATATGGATTGACTTTGTATCAAACAGGGGAAGGGGGGCAGGACCTTTTGCGGTTAATCGGGCTATTTCGGTACAGCCCAGAATAATAACTTCTATCTCAGATCTTTTCTGCAAATTGTTCATTACTTTGTAAAAATATTGACAATCTTTTTGGGTATATTTCCCTTTGACCAGATGTTTAAAGATTATCTCGTTCACTTTTTTTTGTTCATCAGGGTTGGGAACTACGATTCTGGTTTCGTATTTCTTTTCCAGAATATCTTTGTAAAAAGAGCCTTGCATCAAGAATTGAGTTCCCAGTAAACCAGCTTTGACAATTCCCTGTCTTTGCAGATTCTCTCCCAAACAATCGGCTATGTGCAAAAATTTTGCTCCAACTTCCCCTTGTGGAAGTGCTTTATGGGATGTGTTGGAAGCCAAAATAAGAAAATCGGCACCTGCCCCGAGCAGATGATGAGCTTTTTCAGTGAAAAGCTTTCTGATTTCTTCCCAATTACCTTGATTTTGCAAATTGTGAATTTGGGCAAAATCAAAACTGTAAATCAATAGTTTTGCACTGTGATAACCACCCATTATTTTACGTACATTTTTGTTGAGAAGTCTGTAATAATCCAAAGTAGATTCGGGACTTATTCCTCCAAGAATACCGATGGTTTTCATGCTATATACCTCATTCGCCTTTCAGAATATTTTACGTGCCACTGCCTGTTTTCCATAATAGTTCAATTTTACCCCACCCACAACTTCTCTGCCCGGGAGGGAGAGAATGACTTTGTCTTTTTTGGTGGGAAATGATTGTGATATTTGTTAAAAAGTTGAGAATTATTTCAGAAAGAGAGGCCTTATGTCTAAAAGAACTTATTTGCTTAAAATTGAACTTGATTATATCAAACCTGTAATCTGGAGAAAAATCGCTGTTCCGGCTGATATTACCCTCGATGATCTGCACCGGGCTATTCAGGTTGCCATGGGCTGGGACAACGCTCATTTGTATATGTTTATGATCAAAAAAAAGAAATATTCCAATGTCAGTGAACATGTAGATGATGGTTTTATGATGTTGCCCCAAGAATTGGACAGTTACAAATACAAATTACAGGATGTTGTCAAAAGAAAAGGTTCAAAATTTCGTTATGTCTATGATTTTGGTGATAGTTGGCTCCATTACATCAAAGTTGAGGACTCAAATTTTAATAGTATTCTTCCTGAGCGCAAAGCTTATTGTCTGGCCGGGGAAAGAAATTGTCCCCCGGAAGATATTGGGGGAATACCCGGTTATTTGAGATTAATAAAAGCACTAAATGATCCAACGCATTCAGATCATCTGCATTATAAAGGCTGGGTTGGTGAGGATTGGGATTCTGAATATTTTGATGAAGTAGAAGTAACCAAAAAAATGGGCAGATTGTTTTAGGCCGGTTTATCACCCGCTCCAAATAACACCTACAGAATACACCCCAACCGGGTTGCTCCCCGCTCCCAAAACAAAAACACCCCAACCCGGTTGGGGATTATTTGGGAGCGGGTTCATCTTGGTTGTCTTTGGAATTGTCCGGGCCAGGCGTATTTTGGACATCGAAGGGAAAGTTAAGGATTTCGAGGAATTCATTGGCAACATGGGTCATAAAATCATCAGTTGAGTCCGGGGAGGGCAGCAGCATTTCTTTGAGTTGCCGGTAGCTTTTTTGAGGTGGATGTTTTTTGAGGGCGATATCGCCGTTAAGTAATTGGTCTACAACAATGTAGCGCAGTTGGTAATAGGGATCGAGTTCTTCAAATTCCAGTCGGTCCAGACAGTTTTGCGCTTTATCAGGTTGTTTAAAACTCTTTGCCAAGGCATGGGCACAAACCAGAAAATCTTCGGGCGCCGTGGCTTCAAATAAGGCCTTGTCCACAAATTCTTGTGCTTTTACAGGGTTTTCGGCAATACTCAGCCATGATTGCGCAAGAAAAATCAAATTAGAAACGTTGGTATTGGAGGTGGAGATTTTGTTCAGATAAACAGCTGCCAGGTCGTTATCATGGAAAACGTTTTTGACATGACCTGCAAACAAGGGCCAGTGAATTATTGTTTTGTCAAAATTTTGAAAAATTCGGAAGTGTTTTTCTGCGGTTTCCAGATCTTTTTCTTCATTTATGATGAAGGTGGAAAAATCTAAATGATCGATGGGGCTTGCCAAATTATCCCGAATTTTATCGAGGTATTTGCGATATTGATTTTCGTTATTGAAAACCAGTTTCCAGAATTTGGCAGCTTGAAGTTGGTAAGCTGTTTTTGTATCGGAATTTATGTAATATTGGAGAATGCGTTTGGCCACCCAGGAGTTTTCATAGATAAAATGCCAGATAGCAACATAATTCATGATGATGACAGGAGGAAGTGTATCCTTGCAGGATAAGAGCCACCGACCATATCTTTCAATTGTTTCAGGAGCTAAATTCCGGTAGTTAAAAATCAGATAAACGGGATGGGAAGCGGGCAGGTCATGACCAAATTCATCTGGGTCGTTCAAGTAGATGCGTTTGGCAATCAGTTGGGCAAGTTCGGGTTTTTGGCTATAAAGAAGAGCCACAAATGAAGTCTTGAGAAGGGGTTTGGAATTGAGGTTTTCTATCCAGTAAATGGCACCTTCGTCCAAAAGACGAAGCAAGAGCTTCTGGCCGCCAATTTCAAGATTAAAATCATCAACTTCTATCTGAAATTCTTCATCTGATTTATAATTTTTGATTGTATTTTTAAATTTTTCAATTGATTGAGGATGATTGTCAAACCAACGACGCTGCTTTGTCATGTTAGATTTCCTTTGAGGGAATAATTCTTAAAAAATAATTCATATTTTTTCTTAACAGCCTAGATTCTACAATTCTTGAATTTGGAAAAAATCAAAATTGTAAATCAGAAGTCCTGCCAGGCAATAATCCAAAGTAGATTCAGGACTAATTATCCAAGAATACCCATAGATTTCATATTATCAACCAAATTCACCTTCAAAACCTCCAGCCTGTTAAATTTCACCCGAATCCAAAATTCCCGTGAAAGGGGAACCAATGAAGAGCAAGTAATTTTAGTGAATTGTAAAGTAGAGTGGACAAAAAGAAGTACAAATTGTCTAATGCAATAGACAAAAGAAAGCTAAAAGTGTCAGATGCAGTTGACAAATAGAGGAGTGAAAATTAAAACTCAAGAGTAGAGATGGAAAATCCAAATTATCAGGTAAGGACAGAACATCAGATAACTATTCCAAGCCAGGGTGATTTGGGGGTGGATGATGAATTTTTGTTTGAAATTGGCGGGAAAAACAAAGCTCCTGGTCAATTGCCGGAAGGAAAAAACTCCTTTTATGTGCTAGATTCCATAGAAACCGGTTACAGACAAAAGATCCCCTTGTATTTATTTGGTTTTTTATATTAAAAACCAGGTGTGTTTACGGTAGAACTAGAAAAAGATTGAACTTGTCCCCTGAAATCTAATAAACTATTATAGTTAGTTTCTATCCCAAAAATGGATGTCATCGTCTGGCAACGGAAATTGAATTAATCTGCTTTGTCGTAACTTCTTGAAATAGTATTTACTATGTCGGCGCAGTTACTCCGCGCATCTCAATCCAATTTCTTCCCCAGTCAAAAACACCACTTCTGGGATGGGAACTAGTTAGGAAAATGTTGAATTATGACTTTTAGTGATCAATTTAATCAGAATAATCAAAGTGAAAATCATGAAAAGGCAGAACACAAATGTATTAATTGTGGAAAAATGGTTTTGAATCACTCTTTCGAAAAAAAGTTGGCAACAAAAATTGGTGATGCTCTTGCCTTTTATGAGGCAGGTGAATTTACGAAGGCCAAAAGGATATTTAAAAGGGTAATTCGTTATCGAGGAAAATTGACGGAAAATGTAAAAATTATGATCACAGATGCACTTGAGGATCTCGCTTTTGTTTATGAAGAACTGGGTTTATATGAAAAATCCCTGAAGTATTATGAAAAAGCACAAAAAAAAGCAATGTTGCTGAAAGATGATAAGGAAAAACGTGAATTTTTCATCAAAATGAACAAGTGTTTGCTTATTTTGGAAAAACTGGAAAATCTTAAAGAAAAAAATCGGTTGTTGGAAATTTTATTTCAGACTAACAAAAGCATGCTGCAGACAATGAGAAAAAAACCAAACTTACTATACAATACCAAGGTAAATGAAGACTTTTATAGTTTTGTTCTTCATTCAACTCAAGTATTGCTTGCCAACGGGTTTGAAAAGCAAACAGAGGATTTGGTAAATTACGTTGTGAATAACTATTTGATTTTAAGATCCTCCAAATTCAAAACCCAGGCTGAATATTATATTCTGGGAATTATAAAATTTTTTGCGGAATCTCTATATTCAAAAAAGCATAAGAAGAGAGCAATCAGAAAATATCTTTCTTTCATAATCAATAATTTCTCATTTCTGAACTACAAAAACTCAAAACTTGTTTATCAGGCCAGTTTGTTTGAAATGATTGTATTTATGGAATCTTCTCAAGGATACAAAAATTTTAAATATTATTCCTCTTTGTATTTGGATAAGTACGAAAGCAATTCTTACGAAAATGATTACACAGCCGGGCAAGTTCTTAAAGTTTTGAGTATTAGTTATGACAAGTATTTCAACGCTGACAAGTTCGATTTAGCTTTGATCATCGTTGAAAAATTAAAGAAATTTGAAAAAGAAAATAAGGAAATTTTTAAAAAGCAGCAGATAGAGAATTTAACTCGGCTTGAAGCTGAATGTTTGGCAGGTAAAGGTCAATTTTCTGAGGCTGAAAAATTGCTCCTCAGTGATGAAGCAAAAGAAAATTTGCCAGAATCACTTTATTTGGAATCTCTTAAATATTTAAAAAACTTTGCAATAAGATATGAGCGCTATAAAAAAGCTTTGGAATACAGTAAAGATATAATTTTGTATCTGGACAACCATCCTGATATTTCTGAGTGGAATTATGAATACGCCTGCGACCTTTTTGATTATGGTGTATTGTGTGAAGAATGTAATAAGCCGGAGACAGCACAAAAAGCATTCAAAAAATGTGAAAATTTATTTATCAACTCCAACAATCCCAAAGTAAAATCCTTGGCTGAAGAAAGCCGGGAAATGAATCTGGAATAAAAAGGGTGTATTCTAACTGAAGTCAAGTTTTACCCATTTTTCTACTTTATCTACTCATCGTCCAGTTGGTCGAAAATTATTTCTTTTTCCGGGCCGTGATCGATTTTCCAGTCTTTTACTATTCGTTGTGTAGATTGTAAAATTTTTTTGAACCAGTTTGAACCAGATTTTCAGATCTAATTGAACCAATGGATTAAACTAATTATTATAATTTTACTTTTACTCTGTAACTGGGTCCCTCTGAGTAAAATATGTGGCTATGGTGGAAAAATCTGTCAAGGATTGTAAAGTTGATACTTGAATTTCAAATATCTTTTTCATCAGAAGATTTTATCATAATTTGGTCAATTTTATCTAGAATTGTTTGTTCGTATTGAGCAAATAGCGGCTCAACTTCTCCTTCCAACAGATTAGATAGAATTTTCAATTCTTTTTTTAATGAATTAACAAAACATTCAACATGTTTTATATTGTCAAAGGAGAAACTTCTCCCGTTGTTTTCATAATACTTTTCATAAATATTTTTATTAATTATGATTTCTGTTATTTTTTTGCTTATTTTGGAACTGACATTTTTTCTCAGTTTTTCTTTTTCTTCGTCGAATTTAAAGTTTTCTCCAAACTCATCATAAATCCGTTGATTTATCTTGTTATACTTTGTCTCAAAGTATTTCCACATATATGATTCATAGTATGTATCATATAATTTATTTTGCTTTATTTCAACTGAATTATGGGGATATAGGTTATCGCTAACTATGCTAATGGAAGGGAAATTATTATTATTTTCACTGATA
>JAWLEA010000017.1:0-37604 GCA_041686345.1 Polyangia bacterium
ATCCCAAAAATGGATGTCATCGTCTGAATACGGAAATTCATCTCATCTGCTTTGTCATAACTTCTTGAAATAGTGTCAACTATGTCGGCGAAGTTATTCCTCGCATCTGAGACAAATTTCTTATCCAGCCAAAAACACCACTTCTGGGATGGGAACTAAGTAGAAGAACGTTTGAACAGGATGCTGCAATCTTTGCCAATTTTGATCAAACTGATGATAACAACAATAAACTCAAGTCTACCAAGGAACATGGCAAAGGTTTCCGTCCACATGGCTCCTTTAGGCATATCTGCAGAGGTTACTCCGACAGAAAGTCCCACTGTTCCCAAGGCAGAAGCGAATTCGAAGAGAGAATCACGCAAATTGTATCCGTGAGCACAGAGGCTCATAACTCCAAGAATGTAAATAAAAAGGTAGAGAAATACAAAAACTGTTACCTGGCGAACTTTGGAGTCATTGATGAAAATTTTTCTGTTGCCTTCCCACACTGGACGTTCCATTACTGCTTTTTCAGGCAGAACTTGTCTTTTTAATTCCCAATAAATAAATTTGAACAACATAAAGACTCGTATCTGCTTGATCCCACCGGCTGTTGAACAGGTGCCACCACCAATCAGCATCAGGACAATCAGAAGGAAAATCCCAATAGAATTCCAATTGGAGTAACCTACCGTTGAAAATCCTGTTGTTGTGAGTGCGGAGAAAGTTTCAAAAAGAGCAACTCGGAAGGCTTTGCCCAGATTTGTATAAAGAGTATGAGTTGTAAATATGAAGGCAATAGCAACAGACAAGGGAATGAAAATAGCTTGAAGTCGAACTTCACCATTTTTGAAAACAGTTTTAAATTTACCTCTCCATAAAAACCAGCCGGTTACAAAACTGAGATTACCCAAAAGCATGAGGGGAAAGGTTACAGCCTCCAGAGCAACAGAATTCCAATGACCAATACTGTCAGGTCTGGTGGAAAATCCACCGGTAGAGATAGCAGCAAAGGAATGATTGATTGCGTCGAAAAAAGACATGCCGGCCAGCCAATAAGCAATTGTTCCGGCAACAGCATAGGCGATGTAGATAATCAAAACCAGGCGGGCTGATTGTTTAACATGGGGAACAAGTTGATCGCTTCTTCCTTCGGCACTTGATACTCCAACTCCAGCAGGACCTATGATTGCAGACATCATGATGATTGCAAGTCCGGCACCTCCCGCCAACTGGATGGAACTGCGCCAAAAGAGGATCATTTTACTTGCTTTGGTTACATCTACAACGGACAAACCTGTGGTTGTCCAACCACTTACTGCTTCAAAAACTGCCTGGGAAAAGGAAAGATTTGTTATCAGAATAAAGGGAATGGAACTGAACAGAATAACCATGGTCCAGCCGATTAAAACTATTATTCCCCCTTCTTTAACTGAAAGTGGTGTATTTAATGATGATTTGAAATATTTCCACAAAAACAAGCCCAGAGAAGCCTGAATCGCAGCGGGAATCAGAAATGAAAAAAGGTTTTTTGCTTCACTCGGATTTGAAAAAAGAACCAGAAGAGGAGCAAGCATTATTGCGCTGGTAATAAGGAAAATAACACCAATAGATGAAAGGATGGCAAAATAACGGTGTTTTGTATATTCTCTTTGCCTCAAAATCAGTCTCCTTTATTTGCCTTCACCGGTAAAAGCTTTAAGTACTGCTCCATGGTTATCCGGAAGAGTAATTAATACCAATCTGTCCCCGGCTTTCAAGTCGTTGTTGCCTCGGGGAACAATGGGTTTATTATCACGAATTAAAACAGCAATCAGGGAGTTTTCGGGAAGCTCAATATATTTCAGGGCTTTTCCAACAAAAGGTGAGCTTTTTTCTAACACGATTTCAGTTACATTTACTTTGCCTTCACTCACCGGGAGCAGATTAAGAATGTGTTCGAGGGAGACTCGCTGTTCGATCAGGCTGCTGACAATATGGGTAGTTGAGAATGCAGAAACTCCCAATTTTTCGAAGATTTCTGTATTGTTGGGGTCGTTTGCCAAGGCGACAGTTCTGGGTACATCAAATTTAAGAGAGGCCAATTGGCAAATTACCAGATTATCCTGATCATTGGGAGTTATGGCCAGGATAGCATCGGCTCCCATGATTCCGGCTTCTTTCAAAACCTGGATATTGCTGCCATCACCGCAAATTACCATAGCTGAAAGTTGACGGGCCAGTTTAATGCTTTCTTCTTTATTGCGATTGATAATAACTACTTCATATCCTTTTGAGGTGAAATTGCGACTGAGAAAATAAGTTGTTTTTCCACCACCGACGATTATTACTTTCATTGTTCTGTTCCATCCTGAGTGTTCGGTTTGTTGACTTCATCAATAAAAATTTCTGCAGCTACTGAAGTGGGTGAAATAGTACTGATGCCCAATTGTGCATAGACTTCTTCCCGCTTGGGATCAAAGACTCTGGCAAGGACTTTGGGCACATGGAAAACTTTTTTGGCAACCTGAGCTACCATCAGGTTGATATTATCTTCCAAAGTTGTTGCAATCAGAATATCTGCATTTTTCATTTTGGCTTTTTTCAAAACAGATAATTGAGTTGCGTCTCCATCAATCTTAAAACCACTGAAATCAACTGATAAGTCATTAAATGAATTTTCATTCTTGTCGATCACAACCACTGAATTGCCATTTGCACTGAGGTAGCTGGCAAGATAAGAACCCAATCTTCCACATCCGATTACAATGATGTATTTGCTATCTAGTTTGGGGTTTTTCATCTTATTTTCCTTCCGGGTCGTCTGTTCCCAATTCAATTTCCCCGTGATTTTCCCAGGAGGTGGCTCTTTCCAGATTTGTCCAGGCTGGTTTGTAAGTTGGATCTATATCAAGGGAGGCGCGATAGAACTTTTGTGCTTCCATTCGGTTTCCGCTAATTTCACGCAGAGCCCCAAGCAAATTGTATGGTTCAGGTTGATCAGGATTTGCTTCAATAGCTTTTCTGACAAATTTATCAGCTTTACTGAAGTCTCTGTCTGAAATACAGCGTTTTGCCAGTTCGATATATGAAGAATAGTCATTGGTGTCTTCTTCATCGATATCTTCCCGGGCAAAAACCTTTTTGGCCAAATTTCTGATTTCATCGGGACTGAAAGGTTTTTGAATAAAATCAGCTGCACCGAGCTTCATTGCTTCTACAGCCGATTCAATAGTGCCATGGGCTGTTATGATGATTACCCGAATTTCCTGCCAATTTTCGTTAATTTGTCTTAAAACTTCCATCCCATTTATGCCGGGCATTTTCAAGTCAAGAAAGACCAAGTCAAAACTTTGATTTTTTAATTTTTTCAATGCTTCTTCCCCGTTGATGGCTGTGTCGATTTTTGCTCCGAGAGAATCCAGAGAGTGGGTCATGGTAAGTCTGATATTTTTTTCATCATCAACGACAAGTATATTTTTGTTTTGCATGTTAGTTCTCCTGAGGGATTAGATTGTAAATTCCCTATTTCATGGGAATATTATTAGTTGAGGCTTAATTTTGCCACAGCCGCATAGAATAATTGCACATATGCAGATTGCAACCAAAAAAAATAGATTAAGGCAAATTAACAAATTAGTGGTTCTGCTGGTAAGACGCTGTTTGGAAATTATCCTGAGTTTATGGCAAATTATATGTTTAAAGCAGGTCTTGTTTTTTTGAACAGAGGCAGAGTAAAGGTGAAAGTACTGCCTTCTCCTTCGGTTGATTCTACCCAGATAGCTCCACCGTGGGCTCTGACAATTTCTTTGCAAATGGCCAGTCCTAATCCTGTGCCTTTGGTTTCCTGACCTTCAACCTGGACAAATTTTTGAAAGATTTTTGATTGATATTCTTGAGGAATTCCCGGTCCATTATCTTGGACGGACATGTGAACGCTTGAACCGATTTTTAAGGCTTTCAAAGTGATGTGTCCATCTTCGCCTACATAGCGCATTGCATTAGAAATCAAATTGGTGAGAACCCAGGTGATTTTGTTGGCATCAACCTTAACTTCCGGCAGATCCTCCGGTATATCTGTGGAAATTTTGATGCTTTTTGTTTCGAATTGATGTTTGAATACTTTTTTGACATGTTTTGTCAGAGTATCAACCTTGACTTTATTAAACTGCATTTCAATCTGGCCGGCTTCTATCTTTGAAAGATCCAATAAATCATTGATCAGGGCTTTCATGCGATGTGTTTCTTCATGGGCAGCTTTCAGGAGTTTTTTGTCCTTTTCGGGAATCATGTCCAAAATGCTTTCCATTAATAAATCGATGCACATCCCCATACTTGTAAGGGGAGTCCTCAACTCGTGTGAAGCTACAATAACAAATTCATTCTTCATGTTCTCAATTTCTTTCATCCTGGTAACATCTCTGAGTAGCAGCACAATCCCGTCAAAATTTTTGTTACTGCCGTGAATTACGGAAATGGAGAACATATATTGTCTTACTTTATTATCAACGGATAAAGAAATAATTCGTTTTTCAGCCGGCACATCCGGGTGTTTGCCTTTATCAATTGTTTCTTTTAATTGTTTACATACTTTGGAATAGGAAAAAATATCCTGGCAATGGAGTGATTCAGTATCAGTATAAGATAAACCCAGTATTTTATGTCCAGCAGGATTGATGTTTGTAGCTTTCAAATTATCGTCAAAAACAACCAGACCATCTTCAATATTCGACAGAATTGCCGCCCCTTTATTTTTTTCATAAATTAGTTGTTCAATATTAATCTGGTGGTATGTAGATAACTTTTTTGACATTTCATTGAAATTGCTGGCCAATTGCCCCAATTCGTCTTTGGTATTTACCTTTACTTCTACTTCATAATTGCCACCGGAGATTTTTTGAGCAGCTTCCATGAAATTGCGCAGAGGGCGAACAATTTTTTCAGAGAGGATGAAACTGAAAATAATAGCCAGAATGAAAGAAAGAATTGCCAAAACGGAGGTGGACCAGATGGCTCTGTTGGCTACTTCTGAAGTTTTCACACTGGCGTTGAACATGGTTATTTCGTTCAAACGACGCAATTCAATGCATCTTTTGCGTATTTTATTGAAAGAAGGAAAAAAGAAGACCGAATACACTGAAGAAACAAGAGAATAATTGTCAACTTCGTTAAAATCTATCCAGGTTGAAAATTTGTGGCGATAAATTTTATATTTTGAATCAATATCTTCTATCAGTTTCTTTTCGCCTTCGATTGTAACGTTGTCTTTGGCTCGTGCCAGCCATTCAATAAAGTTGGCATCATTTTTCTGGAATTGCTTGTATCCTTTTTCTGCGTCTCCTAAAAAGATAAGCAGAATGCCACTGTCCTGTCTTTCCAGGGCATCCACCATGTTCTCGGCTGCAAGAATACTTCTGTAGTTTTCACTGAGGATGGCTTTGGAGGAAGAACCCAAAGAAACTAAATTTGCAATAGCCCAGACAAATACTATTCCAAGCAGAAAAAATACGGAGTTGTAACCAAGAAGAATTTTCTTTTTTAATTTCATTTATAATTCCGACAAATTTTGATGTGAAAAAACATATTACATAAAAATAAAGACCACAATCAACTTCCGAAGTTGAATTTAAAATAATTTATCTAGTTTTTCCACTTATTTCCATTATTTTTACAGATGTTTCCTGTTTCCAATTTCGTTCACAGAAGATGAGCTTTTTTTTGATAGGGGTATTTTAATGTCAGGTGCTTGTTTTTTTATAAAAATTAAATTAAAAAAAAAGATCTTTTGTGTTAATCTTTATTTAATTCCCGTCCCAGAATGGGGTTTTTTGACTGGGGCTGAAGTTGGATTGAGATGCACGGAGTAACTGTGCAGACATAGCCCCTACTATTTCAAGCAGTTACTACAAAACTGATCAGTTCAAATTCCGAGTTCTTGGTAAATGTCTCCCGTTTGGGAATGAGTACTAGTAATGTGCATAAAGTATTAGCTTCAAGTCTTTGGAGAAACTTTGAAATTGATTGAAAATAGTTGAAAAATTTCATTTTGGTGTACAAGGGCTTGGAGGGGATAAGGTTTTCATGAAAAATAATCTGGTGACAGCTAATCTTATCGGTAATCCCGAAATGACGGAACAGTTGGAACTCCATCTGGGCAATACCGATTACTATAAATTTTCTGCTCATTTTTTCGAGAACTGGAAACTGTTCAAACAACAAATCGATGCAGTTAAACCGGATCTGATATTTGTAGAAAATTCAATTCTGGGCTCGGATCCTGCTGCTTATATACAAAAAATCCGTAAAAAAACAGGGGTCAAGCCACTTGTGGTTATTTCCGACAAAGTGGACAGCCAGAGAGTTCTGGAATTGTTCAAGGCCGATATCGACAACGAAATCAAGCTTAGCAATCTCAATTCCACTACTCTGGAAAAAGCAGTAATCAATGCTGTTTCGCGTTATAAATTGCGCAAAGACCTGGAAAAGTACAAAAGTTTTTATTTCAAAAAAGAAAAACTGGGGACCACCAAATCACTTGCCGGAGGTATAGCTGATTATTTCTCCTATATAGCTGAACAGGCAGAAGAGGGATTCGATTTTCTGAGCGACAAAATCAAAGATGTTAAATTGCTTGAAGAAGTGGAAATACTTAGAAACAACAACACCCACCTTAAAAAAATGATCAGCCATTTGCACCATTTCAGCGGTCGCGGTCCCAAACAATATAAAAATATTCCACTCCTGCCCATCCTGGAATCAACCTGGGAAATCCTCCAAAAAACCATCCCCGACAAAATTTCCCTTAAAAAGAATTTCGAGTCCAACGATCCTCTGTTCAAGGGTAGTGAGAAACTGGTTTCCCAGATATTGCTCAGGCTTGTAAATAATGCAGTTGAAGCAATGGACAAAGGTGGAGTTATTGAAATTGAGTTTAGAACAATTCTCTCTGAAAGCGAATACTTGTTGAGAAATCCCGAATTGCAGCATGGTAAATATGCTGTTATCGAAGTCAAAGATCAGGGGGAAGGGATCAATTGGGAACTCAGGGAAAAAATTTTTGAACCGTTTTTTACCACAAGATCAACTGCCAACAATGTCGGTTTGGGACTCGCTCTGGTGAGACAGAACATTCATGCTCTTCACGGCACCATCAAATATATTCCCCAATCCAATGGTTCCATTTTCAGGGTTTTGATTCCCATTACCCATATTACTTCAGAAATGGAAGCTTTACGCAAAGAAAAGGGCTTTGAAAAGCTTAAAGAAGAAAAGGCCGTTTTGATAGTGGATGATGAAAAACTCATCCTCAAAATTACCGAGCGTATTCTTACTCAAAAGGGATATCGGGTTTTTACCGCTAAAAACGGGCAGGATGCAATTGAAACATACAACCAGCATAAAAATGAAATAGGGGGTATTATTCTGGACTTAAATATGCCAGTTCTCGATGGTCGAGAATGTGTCAGACGTCTCAAAACCAGGCACGGTCTTGATGTTCCGGTTCTAATTTCCAGTGGAGACGGAACCGAGGTTGATATTGACAATCTCAAAGCCTATGGAGTTGTTGGAATGATTTCCAAACCCTATGGGGTCAAAAATCTCGTTTCCAGAGTTGATGCACTTTTTGAAAAAGGAACTAAATTATGAAAATTAAAAAATTAAAAGAAACAAAAATCATGAAAAATGCCCATGGAGTTGATGCTCGCAATCTTTACAAAACCAAAGATGCCATGGTTACAATCATAACTCTCCAGCCGGGACAAGCATTAAGACCCCATATTACTCCGGTTGATGTAGCTTTTTATCTGCTTGAAGGTGAAGGAGTGGTCCAGATTGGCGAAGAAAAACAAACCCTCGGACCCAATACATTGATTGAGAGCCCGAAAGATATTCTCCACTGCTGGTTCAATGAAAGTGATTCTCCCTTGAAGTTCATGGTTATCAAAGCACCCAAACCCACTAAACCAACAACTTTGATTGATGGTAAAAAATAAACTCTCACCTGATCACTTCTTTGCGTTTAGCTTTTAAAATTAAGGGGAATTGCTGTTTTAAGATTAAAACTGTTTGAAATTACAGGAAAGTAATTCAGGTAAAGTGTGATTGGGGAGATTGGTGGGCATAGGTAGAGTTGAACTACCGACCTCACGCTTATCAGGCGTGCGCTCTAACCAACTGAGCTATATGCCCCGACGGATTGATTGTGTATCTGAATTATTTTTTCAAGTCAAGACAAATTTTTCTTTTTTCTCGAGAATTTTGTTGAAAGGAACTATTTATAAAGATATCAAAAAGAAATGAGTTCAAACTTTTTTACCCAAATTGCACTTTTTTTAATCCTTGTTCAATTTTCAAATTGCAGTTCTTCTTCTGTTTCAACCAAGTCCGCCAAAAACAATGTAATCAAATCTGAGAAAAGTATTTTTCAGGCAGTTCCCGCCGGAGCAGTATCTTTGTTCTATCTTGATTATCAGGCAATCCCCCAAAAAGGAAAGTCGATAATCAGAGACTCCTTTTCTCAAGTTTTTTCATTTTCAAAAATTGGAAAAGATTTAAAATCTTTTTTACATGTTCAAGATGATTCCCAAAGCAATCTCCAAATAAGAGGATTTGCCTCTGTCAATTCCCCCCAAAAAAGCAAATATCGCAATTTTAATATAGTAGAAAATAAAAATGGCTTGCTGGTACTTGCCGGGCAAAAACAAATTTTTCAGGGAGACTCCAACCTGGTTAAGCAGGCGGTTGATCTTTATTCCAATAAAGAAAGCAATAATATTTATGCCGATCAGGAAACCGCCGGAACCTTGGCTTCTCTGGCAGAAAAAGGTACTGAACCCGCCATCTTGTTCCTCTTTAAAAATTTAAAAAACAGATATCTCAAATTTTTCAGGTTGAATAAGCAAAAACTACTTCCTCTCAGAGGAGGAATCAAACTTTCTTTTCCGGAAAATAAATGGTTTTTTCTTAAAGTGGTTTTTGAGTTTGGCAATACGATATCAGCTGAAAGCTATATATCTGAATTTCAAAAATATTTCCAAAAATTTGCCAATAAAATTAAGGCAAAAGATGAAAATCTGCTTGTTTCTTTGAGGACTTTTTCTGTACATCCGGAAGGGAATAAAGTATTTATGCAGTGGTATGGAAGAGATTTCGGTTTGTTGGCTGAGATCATCAAGACAACAAGTAATTATAGTTCAGGTAAATATGATCAGTAAAGCACAATATTTTAAATTAATCAGACAATTGCGAGCTTGTATCGAAGCTAATGGTTCCGGAGTAAGTTTTCTTACTGATTTTAAAATGATTCAACCCCAGGATCCCTGTTGGCCCAAGCCCGAAGAAATAAAGCGCAGTCAGCTGGATTATGCAGATGCAGTTCTTGCTTCCTCGGTGACAGACCTTCCGGAAAAAGAACTTGGTGTTGACACCGATTCACGGGGTGAGCAACAGAAGCAGCAACAAGCAACTCAAGTTTTGTCAGAGCCCGAAAATGACAGTAGTTACCAATCTGACTCGAACAGTGAATCCCAAATGACTCTGCTTGAATTGAGAGCACAGTGGAGTAATTGCCAAAAATGCAGATTGGCGGAAACCCGGCAAAATTTAGTATTCGGGGAAGGTGATTCTGATGCCCGCCTTATGCTGATAGGTGAAGGTCCCGGAGCCAATGAGGACCGAACAGGAATTCCCTTTGTGGGCAAAGCCGGCAAACTTCTGGATAAGATGATAATTGCCATGGGCTTGGATAGAAAGCAGATATTTATTGCCAATATTGTCAAGTGTCGTCCTCCCGGAAACCGTGATCCCCTGTTGGATGAAGTGGAACAATGCATACCGGCTCTGAAAAAACAGATCGAAATTATCAAACCGGAAGTTATTCTTGCTCTGGGCAGGGTAGCTGCTCAAACCTTGCTTGCTTCAAACTCTTCATTGGGCACTATGAGATTGAAGTGGCACACCTATCAGGGCATTCCTCTGTTGCCTACTTATCACCCGGCTTATTTGTTGCGTAATCCGGCTGCCAAAAGGAAATCCTGGCAAGATTTGCAAATGGCAATGCAAAAGCTGGGGTTGAAATAGATAAATCATGACTGATTCCTTCAACCAAAAACAACCGCTGGTTTCGCATTTCAGGGAGCTTGGTTATCGGATAAAGATGATCTTTGTCTGGGTTCTGATTGGTTTCGGGGTTGCTTATTTCTTCAAGGATGAAGTCATGAATTGGCTGGTTGCTCCTTTGGCTCCGGCCATGAAAGGTCGTCCCGGTCTCCACTTCTTTTCTCCGGTTGAACCCTTTTTTGCCTATTTGAAGATGTCCCTCAAAGTTGGAGTGTTTTTCAGTCTGCCGGCTGTTTTCTATCATATTTGGGCATTTTTGGCACCGGGTCTCAAGAAAAGAGAAAAAAAAGTGCTGGTAACTATAGCCTTTTTCTCTTTTTTCTTTTTTACTGCCGGAGTTTTATTCGCTTATTATCTGGTTTTTCCCTATGGATTTCAATTTTTGATTTCTTTTGCCGAGAGTTCTCCCGGCAGTTTAAGATTGTTGAGTGTCCTCAATGATATTTTCAAAGAAGTTTACCAGGTAGATGCTCAATTAGTGGCTTCATCGGTCAAGGTAAGTTTAACTCCCACAATTATGATGGGGGATTATCTCAAACTAATCATTAATTTGCTCCTGGCCTTCGGAATCGTATTCGAAATGCCGATATTGATCTTCTTTCTGGTGGTAAATCAGTTGGTTACCCCAAAGGGACTATTTAAGTTCTTTAAGTATTTTGTTGTTCTTTCTTTCGGGTTGTCAGCTTTTCTGACCCCCCCTGATATAATCACACAGATAATGATGGCTGTTCCTTTGATTTCAATGTATATTGCCAGCACCCTTGTGGCTTGGCTGGTTTTGCGTCGCAGACAGAAACAGGATCAGGATTAAAGTCCTATTCTCAACTCAAAGGTAAGATAGTTGAGGGCAAGAGTTCTGCCCGCCAAATCAACTTGTTCGGTTTTTGCAACCAGGCCGGCGGTAAGATGTAGTCTTTTGAAAGCTATTCCCACTCCCATCCTTAAACCTGCTCCATAAAAAAATGAAAATATTTCAGCCTGATAAAAAGATATTCGATTGATACCTCCTTCAATGAAAACATCAAGATAAGAGTGCCAGGGCAGAGCTTTTTGAATTCCAAAATCAAGATCAACTGAAATATGACCTTCACTCTCCTGGGGATTAATCCCGAATTCAAGTCCAATTCCAACTCTGTAGAATCCAGAAATGGGAAAACTGTTCAAGGAAAATACCTGTTCATAATTGGTGGCGCCCAATGATGGTTGAGGTTTGAGGTGATAACCGATTTGAATTCCCGGATAGAAGGGGATTGTTTTTGGTTTGGAAAGGAGAGGGAGGGTAACCAGATTAACCAGATCAGCTTCTTTTATTTTGCGGACGATTTTGGGATCATCGAATTCAGCTTCAAGATTTGACATAGTTGAGGTATTTAGTAATAAAAGAAGTATCAGCATTGGATTTTAATGGTTGCGAGCTTTGCGGAATTCTCTGAATGGTGTTGTAGAATTTTTCGGCTCGGGCCTGGATTTGAAAATATTATCGGGATTATAGGTGGAAATATTATATTCGCTGAGGCAATCCCGATGAACTTTGGGGGCTGGTCCTTTTGTAAATGAAGAGATTATTACATCAAATTCTTTGCCCTCAGGGGGACGAATAGAGTTGAAGGAGACGTGAAAAAGTTCATCGTCTAGTTGAAAAATATATTCGAGGCAATACCAGAGAAAAGCTTGCTGTTTCATCTGGCGGGAAATTTGATAACCGCTTTTGTCGCCAATTTCGAATTCCCGGGTTTCACATGGTACCAGATCGCAATATCCGTTTTGCTGAAGAAAATCGAGCATAAGATTTTTACCTTGTTCCAGCTCGGTTGAGCCGTAACTGACAATAAAAACAGCTGTGGTGCCAATTTCTTCCAATTCTTCCCAAGTGGTGAGAATATAGGGGGTAGTGAGAAAAATGACTCCGTCATAGTTGAAATCTTCCAGACCCGGAATTGAAGTGTGAGCTGAAGAATGTAAAGGTGGAACTACAGCTTTGAAATGGATATTGCCATTTTTATCCTGACAATAAGCCAACATATTATCTTGGCTGCTGCAGGCAGTTAATCCAGGAAATAAAATTAAAAAATAAATTGAGAAAAACAGATATTTTGTCATAAAATCGGAAAATCCGAGGAAGTAATATTGTCCTGTAGAAAAGGAACTATTGATTTCAAGTCATTTTCATGTTTCATTGACTTGTTGAATTTGTTGTAACCTGGAGTTGGCTTTTAGCTCCAATTATAGATCATCATAATTTTTTTGTAAGCTGATAACTTGAAAGTCCCATTTTACAACGGGAATAATTGTACTAAGGAGTATTTCCATGCGTCGTTTTTTCAGTTTTTTTACCTTTCTTGCTGTTATGGTAGGGCTCTTCTTTAATCTGCAAGCTACCGGCAAAAACAAAAATCCCCAGGACAAACATCAAAAACACAAGTCCAAAACTGATGGTCATGATCATCAGTCAGAAAAAGGAGAGGGACACGCCCATCATTTCATGAACAGAAAAAAACCGGGCAAACTCAATCCTTTTATTCTGGTTCATATTTCCGATATTTCTTCGCCCACAGCTGTAAAAGATGGAAAAAAAGTATACTATACTGTTTCTTCCCAATGCTATCACGGCAATAAATCAAGAAAAAAGATCAAGGTGACCAGCGGGCGCAAAAAGACCAAAACCAAAGTGCTTGTAAATAAAAAGATGCAGGATTACAGCCCCTCGGTCAGCCCCAATTCCCAAAAACTTGCTTTTATCGGTGTTAAAAAGGACGAAAAACCTCAGATTTACTTGAAATCTATTTCCGGCTCCAAAGAAATAAAACCGTTGACCACGAAAAAAAATGCTCCCTATGGAGTTGGCGGACCGCTGGTTTGGTCCCCTGATTCGGGCAAAATTCTCTTTACCGCAAATGTGCCCCCTGAGTGTGACGATCTGGATTGTTTGCGTAAAAAAGCAGCTGCTAAAAAGAAAACTGATGCTCAGTTGTTTACAGACCTACTCTACAGACACTGGAACCATTGGCGCAATGGTCTGATTCAGAAACTCTTCCTGCTGGAAGTAAAAACCGGCAAAGTCAAACTGCTTTCAAAAGGCGAGCATGATACACCTGTAGTAGCTTTGGGGAGCAGTCAGGATTATGTATTCAGTCCCGACGGCAAAAATGTCGCCTGGGTTTCCAATCATACCGATATGGTAGCTGCCAATACCAATAATGATATTTTCATTTACAATTTGAATAACGAAAAATTAACCAAATTAACTAAAAATAAAGGTAACGATTTTGCCCCGAAATATTCCCCAGATGGACGTTATCTTGCTTATCAATCCATGGCCAGAGCCGGATATGAATCTGACAAAGCTGATATAATTCTCTATGACCTTAAAACAAAAAGAAGCAGAAATCTTACTGCCAAACTGGATCTTAAACCTTACAAATATAAATTTGCCCCGGATCGCAAATATATCTATTATACAGCTTTTGAAAAAGGTCACATTAATCTGTTTCGGGTTAATTTCAGAGGACGAATCAAAAAAGTTCTGGATAAAAAATATATTAAAGACTTTCTGGTTTTCAGAAGGGGTAAACTCATAATTCACGATCAGGATATAGACAAACCGGTTGAACTTTACCTGGTGAAGAATATCAGAAGGGGAGAGCGTAGAAATAATATCAAGGCTCTCACCGCCTTGAATTCAAAAATTATGGAAAAAGTTGAAACCGGGAAGGTTGAAGAAAAATGGATCAAAGGAGCCAAAGGTGACAAGGTTCATACTTTAATCCTCAAACCTCCTTTTTTCGAAAAAGGGAAAAAGTACCCCGTTATTTTCTTGCTTCACGGAGGTCCTCAGGGTGCCTTCGGGTTTGACTTTCATCCCCGCTGGAATTCCCAGCTTTTTGCTGCTCCGGGTTATGTTGTAGTTATGCCCAATTTCCACGGTTCCATCGGGTATGGCCAGAAATACCAGGATGCCATCAGAGGCGATTGGGGTGGAGCTCCTTACAAAGATGTAATGGCTGTATTGAAAGAAGTGAAAAAGCTTCCTTACGTCAAACCTGACAAAATAGGTGCAGCAGGAGCTTCTTACGGTGGTTATCTGGTCAATTGGATTGGCACCCAAACCGATGCTTTTCAATGTCTTGTTTCCCACAGCGGTGTTTATAATCTTGAATCAATGTATGGTTCCACCGAAGAATTGTGGTTTCCTGAATGGGAAAACAAGGGAACACCGTGGGAAAACAGAAAACTTTATGATAAGTGGTCTCCCCACAGGTATGTTCAGAATTGGAAAACTCCTGCTCTGATTGTTCATGGTGCCAAAGATTTCAGGGTTACGATAGACCAAAGCATGCAATTGTATACTTCCCTGAAAAGACTCGGAGTCAAAACCAAATTCCTCTATTTTCCCAACGAAGATCATTTTGTTTTCAAACCGCAGAATCGTGGATTATGGTGGAAAACCGTCCATAAGTGGTTCAATAATTGTCTCAAGTAGCTCCTAGCAAGTTCCCATTGCAGCCAATTGCCTTCAGATTTTTAAAATTAAAAAATTTTAAAAAAGAAGAAATCAGGATATTATTTCTCTGCTTTCATTCTTTTATCAGCGGAGGAATTTATGTTCAAAATTACTTTTATCCTGTTATTAATTACACTTGGTTTCAGCAGTTGTGGTGAAGATAAGCGCAAAGTTTCAATCGAAAGTCCCCAGCGGGGATCCATGATTTCAGAATCCGAAGAAGTTGAACTTGTTTTTGACTCGGGAGGCAACAACGTACAACTTGATGGTGAACCTGTTTCCTCTTCACCAGTTTATCTGGAGCCGGTGGATGGGCTTGCTTTTGTCAAATTGTCCATTCCTGGTGATCCGCTTTTTGATGTACGTTCTTATCTTCAAGGTTCTTTTTACCAGTCTGATGAACCAAATCCATCTACCATGAGGATGAAATTGATGAATAATTTCCTTTCCGGAGATGGTTGTTCCCTGGCTTCCCTCATTGCTCAACTTCTTACCATGGAAGAATTGGCCGGTTATGTGGATAATCCTCTGCAGATGACGGTTGATACAACCTTTGGTCAGGTAAGTGTTGATGTTGTAGTAACTTCGGTAATCAGTCCCGATGTTTCCATAACACTTTCTGAAACAGCATCAGGTCTCTTTCTCAATGCTTATCTCAGTGATGTGGATTTGGAATATGAAACATCCTCTTCAACTCTTAATTCTTCTGGAACCGGTTATTACGAATATATCGACATTGAAGCCGATGTGGAGCTTTCTTTGCAAGGGTTGACTCTAAATAATGTGGTTGTGGACAAATCGTCAATCGAGATTACTGATTCAGGCAATTTACCTGCAACTGCAGTTGATTCTCTGGGGCAGCTTTTTGACGAGGAGATAACCCAAGCCATTGTGGAAGCCACCCAAAGTGCAGCCAGTGATGTCTTTGTTCACCTGATTGCCAATCTTGTACCTCAGCCTCGAATTGATTACTCCAATCCTCTTGCGAGCAGTTTTACTTCCAACAGCGTTCAGTGGCAGGAAAATGGGATCTTGCTTGCTTATGACAGTTTGATAACTGCATCTGAGCCCATAAAGGAAAAAGGCGGGATTTTTTCAGCGGCTGCTGTCAGCGAGTATGCAGATGGAGGAAATGATATTTCAGTTAATTTCGGCTCTTCACTTGTAAATCAGATTGCCTATGCTGTCTGGGATGGAGGCAATTTCGATTCCATGCGTTTCACTAAAGGTGAATTGGAGAATCTTGGGATGGGAGAGCTTGATTTTCCCTACTCCAATTTGAAACATGCCGATATTACTTTGCTGCTGTCCCCAATTCTTTCCTGGGATGAAGATGGTCCATTTCTGGAAACCGGCGGCATCGAAATCAAGTTATCCATCAGCGGTGCTTCTGACTCCACCGCTTGGACAGCCGCCAGAACTCCGGTGAAACTGGTCAAAGATGGAAATGATCTGAAACTGGAACTGGATGAGGAAAGAGAACTTGTACTTTTTGATACCGGTTTTAACAAGATGTCAAAACTTGTGGATCAATCGAAAGTGGTTAAATTGCTTAAAGCTGCAGTTCCGGGAGTAGTAAAAAGAATTTTCGGGGATGTGCCCATGGTAAAAATTGATCCTGTCAATCTGCAGCGGCTTGATGGAAGCGAGGGACCGGTGCTGCAGCCCTCGATTTATTCAATTACCCGGCAGACAGAGTATTGGAATCTTATTTTACAGTTGCAGTATGCCAAATAGTTTTCTAAAATTAAAACCTGTGGTTTTTACAGTTTGTTTTGTGCTTAACTGGGACTGACTGTTGCGAGCAGGCTTAGATAGTTCCCATCCCAAAAATGGATGTCATCGTCTGAATACGGAAATTCATCTCATCTGCTTTGTCATAACTTCTTGAAATAGTGACAACTATGTCGGCGAAGTTATTCCTCGCATCTGAGACAAATTTCTTATCCAGCCAAAAACACCACTTCTGGGATGGAAACTAGATAGTTCCCATCCCAAAAATGGATGTCATCGTCTGAATACGGAAATTCATCTCATCTGCTTTGTCATAACTTCTTGAAATAGTGACAACTATGTCGGCGAAGTTATTCCTCGCATCTGAGACAAATTTCTTATCCAGCCAAAAACACCACTTCTGGGATGGAAACTAGATAGTTCCCATCCCAAAAATGGATGTCATCGTCTGGCGACGGAATTTCACCTCATCAGTTTTGTCGTAACTGCTTGAAATAGTATCAACTATGTCTGCGCAGTTACTCCGTGCATCTGAGGCAAACTTCTCATTCAGTCAAAAACACCACTTCTGGGATGGGAACTAGATAAAATTTACCGGTTGCAGATTGGTTTAAAGATAATGAACAACGAAACTGCCAAAATATTGGACGGACCAGAAAAAAAAGAATTATGGCGACAGGCCAGACAAATGGACAACTGGGTGGCAAAGAAGGAAATCACCCAGTTGCCGGTAAGATTTGTCATGTCTGTTGAACACGCTCAATTCGAATGTTTTATCTACCTCGACAAGATTTCTACCATGACCAATAGCAATTCAGAAGTTATTTTCAGTGGTCAGATGATAGATTCCATCAGTGGCGATACTTTACAGGTTGAAGGTCAGTACGATTTCAAACAAAAGTCGGGACAGGCCTGGTTTGAGAAAATCTGTTAGGCTTTTTTGTTTTATTTTATTAGTTGCACTAACTAACTAACTAACTCATTGATTATAATAAAATATTAGCTGGGGGCTCAAAAGTATTGAATAAAGTTGTTGAAATTTTGGACGCTTTTGATAACCTTCAAAGTTTGTTTGTATGCCATGTTATTATTTCCACATGCAAATATCAACTGCTGACCTGTCAAATACAGTTTTCAGCCATGTTCAATCTTTTTACCAAATGGTTTTTAATTTATACTCGGTTGGTGGTAGATAATACTGTTTAATCTTCATCTCAGGAGGTTTGTGTGTCCTTTTTATTCTGGAAGAAAACAAAGTCAATCAACGAAATGATCGAAAATTATATGGAAGCTGTTGATCACTGCATAAAAGCTTTTCAGGAAGGAATCTATTACTATCTTGAACATCACCACGACAAAGATTATCAGAAGCTTGCCTGTGATGCCCACAAATTTGAATCAGGAGCCGATGATATCAGGCGTGAAATAGAGCATAAACTTTATGGAGAAGCTCTTCTGCCTGAATCCAGAGGTGATATCCTGGGAATGATTGAATCAATAGACAGAATCCCTTCGGTAGCTGAAGATTGTCTTTCCATGCTTGATGTTGAACAACCAAAAATCCCCAAATTCATGATTGAATATCTCAAAGAACTGGTTGAAATAAATGTCGAAGCTTATTTCTTAATCAGAAAAGCTGTGCATTACATAAATAAGAATCCAAAGGAAACTCTCTATATCAACAAAGAAATCGATGTCAAAGAATCCCGTTCCGATGATCTTGAAGAAAAGATTGCCCGGGAGATTTTTGCATCCGAGGAGCTTGAACTGTCTGAAAAAATGCAACTCAAAGCTATTCCTGTAAAAATCGGGGATCTTTCCGACAGATGTCAGAACAGTGTTGACAGAATGAGCCTGGTGGCCATTAAACGCAGAGTATAAAATAATTCCTGTCCCAAAAAGGAAGGTCATTGTCTGGAAACGTAAATTGAATTAATCAGTTTTGTTATAACTTCTTGAAATAGTGTCAACTATGTCGGCGAAGTTATTCCGCACATCTGAGACAAACTTCTCATTCAGTTAATAACCCCCATTCTGGGACGGGAACTAAACTAGACAGGAAAATTATGTGGCAAATATTATCTGGTGTAATTTTAGGATGGTCTCTGGGGGCGAATGATGCAGCCAATGTTTTTGGTACCGCTGTTGCTTCCAAAATGGTTACTTTTTGGAAAGCATCTATTTTGTGTGCCATGTTTATTCTGGCAGGAGCAATTCTCGAAGGTGCCGCCGGAATGGAGACCTACAGCAAGTTAAGTAATTATGGGCTTAACTTTGCTTTCATCATCTCCCTGGTGGCGGGCCTTACAGTTATTTTCATGACTTTTCTACATCTGCCGGTTTCAACCTCTCAAGCGGTGGTGGGAGCCATGCTGGGAGTTGGAATTATTTTCAACAATATAAACCTCGATTCTTTGTTGAAAGTGGTTTTGTGCTGGATTGGAACTCCCATTGGAGCAATGTTCATTGCCATGATTTTATATCAGATCATAGGCAAAATATTCAATGTGCTTGATCTGTCTTTTTATCAGTACGACAAAGTACTAAGATTTTGCCTGATTGTAGCCGGCAGTTACGGAGCATATGCCCTGGGTGCCAATAACGTCGCCAATGTAACCGGCCCCTTTGTCGCTTCAGGACAGCTTTCAGCTACCTGGGGGGTTGTTATCGGAGGTTTGTCAATTGGACTGGGGGTCATGACCTTTAGTCACAACGTCATGATGACAGTGGGCAAAGGCATCGTCAAACTCAATGCTTTTTCAGCTCTGATTGTGGTGTTGGCCGAGGCTGTTACCATCCATGTTTATGCCATTATCGGAGTACCCGTATCAACTTCCCAGGCTGTGGTAGGTGCGGTAGTTGGAATTGGCATTATCAGAGGTGTCCAAACCGTCAATTTAAAAACTCTGGGCAAAATCGGTGTTGGTTGGGTGATGACTCCTGCCATCAGTTTCGGAGCTACTTGGGGTATTGTTTCTTTGCTGATCTATCTTTCCATACTTACTGTACCTTGATTCCGGCGTTTCTCACTTCTTTAGTCGGTCACCGGCGGTTCTTCCCCTGTCAATACTATTCAGTAATGAATTCCCCTGAAGTTCTGTTTTTGCATTGTTTCTGTTTAACAAAAAATTTGGCGTTTGAGGGTTGAAAAGTGAATTTTTGCTTTTTTTGAAAATTTAAGACAGGTTGGTTTATTTGCGAACCCATTTATGGGGCAAATCTTTGTAGGAGCCAGTAAATACAGGGTATTCCTTGCCTTTGGGGCAGAGGTAAACCATCCCGCCGGGAACTTTTTTAATAAGTTCCATTTCTTCGTTACAACTTGGACAACTGACTACCAGTCTTTGATTATCTCTTGCATTAGGATTATTTTTGGAAACACCCATGATATTCCTCCAGGAGGTGATTGATATTTATAAAATCATGTATAAAAACCGGGTTTGACAACCCGGCGTTACCATATAATTGAAAATCTGACACAAGTCAACAACTAAGTTGAAGGTCTACTCAGGAAAACATTTTTTGGGCGGTTCTGCCGATTTTTCTGGTAGCGAAAGCATCGATGGTTCCAGAAAAAAAACCACCTGCCAGTGGTACTATTTTGACAAGGCTACGGGCACCAGCTTTGCCGGCTTTTTCCATAAGTTTGAAACCTAATTTCTGATTTATCTTGATGAAGATGGAAGAGGGGAGATTGATCAACAGGGAAACGGTTAATTTTTCAACTATTTTAACTCCTGAATTTTTAAGTACTTCCTTGACAGAGTCTCCCAAAAGAGAAAGAAGAACCAGAGTCATAATGCGTTCATCATTGAGATTGTGACCATAAAGATGAGCGATGGCTCCGGTCATTCGAGCTTGGATGGCCCAGGAACTGGCAAGGGATACGGGAATGGAAAAGGGAATTGTCAAAATTCCTCCAATTCCGGTGGAAAAGCCTGTAGCAAAATTTTTACTGCTTTCAGACATGATCAGGTTCTGGACAATTTCATCAGTGGTTTTTCCTGAGTGATTATCCCGATAAAATTCAGCTATTTCGGTGGCTGAAGCAAATGGGGGTATGCCCTGGGTTACTGTGTTGGCAAGCCAATTGATAGTTTTTTTTGATTTTATTTCTGCAAACATAGTTTTTCCTGAAATTCTTGAGTTCAAGAAAATAAAAATGAACCCATTTGTATTTAATATTGTTTATTAAATAATTTTGTGCTATTGGTAAAATCATAATTCATTCTAACTTGGAAATTCCTCTTTAAATCATAATTTATGTTGGAATATTCAAGAATTATTTGTGGGAAGCCAAAAACACTATTCTTTTTCCCATGCCAAGTTCAAATTTAGTATGTTTTTGGTTTTTATCAAGAAGTAATATTATAAAAACAAGTAATTTTCAGAAGTTATTATAAAAATCAATTTCCCGATTATTCAGAATATGGTTATTCTGATATTATCCAATTTTTCTGTGGAGGCTTTCTTTGGTATCTGGAACTAGACAAGAAAAAATTGCCAAAGTATATGATTCTGAAATTGTTCCTGTTTGGAGTAGCAAGTTTGGAACTTTATTGATTAATTCCATCACCTTGCCGGAAAAGGGTATGGTTCTGGATATTGGTTGCGGAACCGGTTATCCGGCCATGGAGCTTTTGGAAAAAAGCAAAAATACCAATGTAAGAATCATCGCCATTGATTACAGCGGGCCTCTTTTGGATATTGCCCGTAAAAAAGCTGGTGGCAAATCCGGCCATAAAATATTCTTTCGCACCGAAGATGCTTCTGAGGGTTTATCTTTTGCCGACGAAGTATACGATATCACTTACAGCAATCTGGCTCTTCCCGAATTGGGAGAGATGGAGTTCCATCTTAATGAGTTTAAGCGAGTAACTTCTCTGGGGGGGCAAGTTGCATTCACCCTGCCTGTTCGTGGTACCTGGAGAGAATTTTTCGACATTTTTCGAGATGTTCTTACCAAAAAAGATAAATATGATGTTCTCAAGTCTCTGGAAGAATATATTTCTCAAAAACTTCCTGAAACCGATGCTGTTGTAGAAACAATGAAAAAGTGCGGGCTCAAAAATATCAAAGTTGAGAAAAAAAGTTATGAACTCCTGTTCAAAAGTGCCAGAGAATTCTTTTTTGCTCCAGTTATTGAATACGGTCCTCTTGGTGAGTGGAAGGGAATTATTTCAGACCCGAATGAAATGAAAGAACTGTTCATGGATATCAAAAAATCCATAGATACCCTTTTCAACGGTCTGATTTTTTCTGTTTCAATTGAGGCTGCCTGTTTTATGGGTACCCGACCTGAAGAAGAAGAAATAGAAGAAATTACTCTCGGCGACGATGACATAGAAGTGATTGTCGACGAATAGTCCCCTTTTTCAACATATTGCCAACCTCTCTTTTATATTCCCGTTTATGGATTTACAATGTGTTTTGCTTTTCTGGTTCCAGGAAATTAAAAATCAAGTGTTTTCAGGATTAATGTTTATGGTTATACTGGGGTTCAGAATCTATGAACTTTGTTTCCCCTTTGATGGAGTCGATAAATAATGATATGTCCTTTTTGCGGAGATGCCGTCGACGATAGAAGCGAGCTATGTCCTACCTGTGGTGCTCAACTAAATGATATCACCTACGATGAAGACGCCAGTTTTGATGAAGATGTACCCAACAATAAAACTGCAATTGTTTCACTGGATCCCGAATTCGAAAAAGGAACCAAAATTTTCACCGCTCCCACCCTCGATGGTTCCAGCAAGAAAAAACGAACAAGAAGAAAAAAACTCAATGTTGAAGAAGAAGACGAGCGGGATGAATTCACCAAAATGTGGGATAATTTGAAGATCGGCTTCAAGAGGATGAATTTTCTGGAGAAGATAGCTCTGGTTATCCTGTTGCTGGCCGCAATTTTCAGTTTTGCCCCCTGGCTCAAAAACCCCATAAGTGACACTTGGGTATCCGGATTTGAGCTTGAGGGAATTTATGTGGCCATCAGTGTAGTTGGCTCAATAATTATCCTCATCCTCAAAATGAATTTGCGGCTGGGGTTGGGTTTTTCTGTTCTGCACCTGGTTCTGGCCTTTTTGGGAGCTCTGATACCTGTCTATCTTTTTATCAGAGGAACCGGAACTCAACAACCTTATTTACTTTCTTACTATATAGTTCTCATTACTGCTTGCCTTGGATTTCTTTTTGCCTTTCTCGGTGCCCTGAAGCGTTTTTTCAGATAGCACCAGGTATAAACCTATTGTGTTTTTTCAACAGGGAGGAATTTGATTTCTTTTTCAGGGCTTAAAGCGGTTTTTATTGTAGTTCCTGAAACTATATCTCCACTGATAATCTGTTTGGAAAGGGGATTGATAAGATATTTCTGGATAGCTCGCTTGAGGGGACGGGCACCAAAAACAGGATTGTACCCTTTTTCAACCAGGAATTCCAAAGTATCAGCATCTGCCTCCAATTGGATTTCCTTTTCGGACAGCAATTCTTTTAACCTTTCCAGTTGGATTTTGACAATATCTTTAAGATGGTGTTTCTTCAGAGGATGAAAAGTAATTATTTCATCAATTCTGTTTAAAAATTCAGGTCGGAATCTTTCTTTCAAGGCTGCATCGACGGAACTATGCAAATTGTCGTAGTTGCTGTATTCACTACCTAGATTGGTAGTCATAATCAATACAGTATTTTTGAAATCAACTAGTCGTCCTTGACCATCGGTAAGTCTGCCATCATCGAGAATTTGCAAAAGAGCATTAAATACTTCTCGATGAGCTTTTTCGATCTCGTCAAAGAGGATCACTGAATAAGGTTTTCTCCGTACCTGTTCTGTCAACTGTCCACCCTGGTCATAACCTACATAACCGGGAGGAGCACCTATCAATCTTGACACAGAATGTTTTTCCATATATTCGCTCATATCAAGGCGTATAAGTTGATCTTCGCTGCTGAAAAGAACTTCGGTCAAAGTTTTGGCAACTTCGGTTTTTCCTACCCCTGTAGGTCCTGCAAAGATAAAACTTCCAAGGGGTTTTTGTGGATCCTGAAGTCCCGCTCTGCTTCTTCTGATGGTATCGGAAACGGCCTCAATGGCTTCTTCCTGTCCGACAACCCGCTGGTGGATTCTTTTTTCCAGGTTCAACAGTTTTTCATTTTCTCCTTCCAGCATTTTATGAACCGGAATTCCGGTCCACTTGGAAACTACGGCGGCAATATCTTCGGGAACGACATCTTCTCTCAGAAAAGATTCCTCCTCGTTGATTTGAGCCATTTTGTCCTCAAGTTCCCTGCTTTCTTCAGTCAACCGGGGTAATTCTCCATACATGATTTCTGAAGCTCTGGCCAGATTGCCTTCGCGTTGAGCAAGTTGAACCTTGGTATTCAGTTCATCTTTTTCTTTTTTAATTTGTCTGAGTCGGGAAATGATTCTTTTTTCACTCTCCCATTTTTTCATCTTGTTTTCTTCAAGTTCTTTCAGTTCTTCAAGTTTATCTTCAACTTGTTCCAATTGATTTTTTGCAGTTTTGCTTTTGTCTTTTTTCAGAGATTCCCTTTCAATTTCCAATTTGGTGATCTCCTGCTGGACTTTTTCAATATTGGGAGGAACAGATTCGATTTCCATTTTCAACTTGGCAGCCCCTTCGTCAATAAGATCGATAGCCTTATCGGGAAGGTGGCGTTCGGTGATGTATCTGTTGCTTAATTTGGCAGCTGCAATCAGGGCTTCATCTTTGATGGTTATGCCGTGGTGGGCTTCATATTTCTCTTTGAGTCCTCGCAGAATATGGATGGTGTCTTCCACCGAAGGTTCTTCAATCAGCACCGGCTGAAATCTTCGTACCAGAGCCTTGTCCTTTTCGATATGTTGACGGAATTCATCAAGGGTGGTTGATCCGATGCAATGAAGAGTGCCTCGGGCCAAGGGAGGTTTGAGCATATTCGATGCGTCCATTGCTCCCTGGGCAGCACCTGCTCCAACCATGGTGTGTATTTCATCAATAAACAGGATGATATTTCCCTGTGAATTTTCAATTTCCTTCAAAACCGACTTCAGGCGATCTTCAAATTCCCCCCGATACTTGGCTCCGGCGATCAAAGCTCCCAGATCGAGATTGAGAATCCTCTTATTCCTGATACTTTCCGGAACATCCCCTTCTACAATTTTCTGGGCAATACCTTCGGCCAGGGCGGTTTTGCCAACTCCGGCCTCACCAATCAGGATTGGATTATTCTTGGTTCTTCGGGAAAGAACCTGAATGGTGCGCTTGATTTCCTGGTTGCGACCGATCACCGGATCGAGTTTTCCCTGCCGGGCAAGATCGGTAAGATCAATGCAGAATTTGTTGAGAACATCAAATTTTCCTTCGGGTTTATCATCGGTTATGTTGTTTGAACCCCTCAATTCACTAAGAGCTTCCAGGATTTTTTTGCGGTTTATCCCCTGTTTGGCCAGGAGATTCTTAACCTGCTGGGATCCATTTTTTTCCAGGGAGAGCAGAAGATGTTCGGTGCTGACATATTCATCTCCCAAATTTTTCATTTCAATCAGAGCTTGGTCCAATACCTTTTTTATTTCTCTGCCAAAATAAATTTCAGCCCCGTCTCCTTTTACTGCAACTTCTTTTTTTATAATTTGATCAAGTTCGTTGTTGAAAATATCTGTATTCACACCGATTTTTTTGAGCAGGGGTGGAATAATTCCTTCGGAACCCTGAGAGATCAAAGCCCGCAACAGATGGATGCCTTTTACTTCCTGGTTGCTGTTTTGTTCTGCCAGACTCTGAGCTGCTCGCAGTGCTTCTTTTGATTTAAGGGTAAATTTTTCTATATTCAATTTGAACCTCCTGCGGTTTTGTTTCGTTTTCAGTTTGTTTGGTGACTGAGCTCATAATGAACTCATGTCACCTGCATGCCTGTAATACTCTATAATCATGATATGATTAAGGTCAAGGGCAACGCAAAGACTGTACGATTTAAAATAGATTTGATTTTGGAGGGAGGATAAATGGACTGTTCAGAGAAGAGAAGAAAAATTCAAGGAAGCTCTAGAAAAAAGCTCTGATGCCAAAATAACCAACTTGGAAACCTAAACTGCTGAGATCTTCTTCCATGCCGCCCATTTCTGATGTTCCCATAGTGTAGGAAACGTTCAAATCTGCTTCGAGGGCAAGGGAGGGAAGCAGTGGATAAAGAGCACTGACATTGGTAAGAATATCATATCGAGTCATCTCAATATCACCCCATTCTGTTATATTCATAATGATAGCTGTACCAGTCGAGATAACCAGTTTTTCATGGAGGCGCAAATAATAATTGCCTCCGATTGCAAAACCCATTTGAGAAGTTTCTTAATCATTTTGTTCTTCAGAAATGTAAGAAAGTTTTACTGAATAAATTGGTTTGTAAAAATTGCTTGAGAAGTAGAATAAGCACTATATTTTTTTAAGCAAGTTGACACAATGTGTTGTGCCTTTGTTACATGTGTAACAAATTATTTCAGGAACTAACAAGTTTCTTCAGTTTTTGAGTTGATTGGGGACCGATGATTATATCCTTGATGATTTTGTTTTTTATCAGGATAGTGGTTGGAGTTGCCATTACTCCGAACTTTCTGGCCAGATCATAGTCTTTGGTGATATCAACCTTAAAAACATTGTCATTGTGGTCGGCTAATTGTGAAATTACAGGGGTCATGGAGCGACAGGCTCCACAGGAAGGGGAGTAAAAATAAAAAAGTGCACTTTTTTGATTATCAATTGCTTTTTTGGGTTTCCCAGTCAGGCGAGGAACTGCTTTCCCTTTCATTTTTTTCAGTTTGAACACCATGATTTGTTTGAGGATAATAAAAAAACCAATAATTCCGGCAAAAATGTAAACGTAAAACATAGGGGTTTCTCCTTTAGTTTGAGAATATTCTCGCTTTGTTGTTTAATCAAGAATTATGCCGACGGCTCAAAAGAATGTTAATTTTTTAATATGAGAAGATGGAGAGGATAGTAGATATCCAATTTGAGAAGATGCAATTTAAGAAGATGGTAGATAAAAAAACGTCCGCTGAAGCCGATGATGTACTTTTCCAACCTCGCGAATCAAAGTGGGCTTCTCTTGAAACTTACCTGCTTCCACTCCACCTTAACGAGCGGCTTGCGCGGCGTCGGAACAGCGGTGAATCCCTGAGGTTTAAGCGTAGGAGAAAAATATTGTACTTCTGTCAAACCCAGCAGACGTCATTTCTGGTAATATACCCAATTTCAAGAAAAAGTACAACCTGTATTCCAATTTGTGATTCACGGTTACAGATACAAAATAGTTGAAACATTTATTCTTCTTGCCGGTTTTTTTATAGGATAAAGGGTTGAAAATTCCAAAAAAATCATTAAATTCCTCTCTCAGAATCAAAATTACATGCAAAAATTGATTGACAATCATTTGTTTCCCCAATAACAGCTGATTCTCACATGGTTTTGTCCCCAAGCAAAATAGTTCCCAAGTACCTTTACAGGTTTCCAATTTAATGCTTGCTCAAAACCTTAAAATACATAATATGAACAAGCATTATTGAATACAGTTTTAATCTTACTATACTGATTATTTTAGTTTGTGTTCCTCATTCATTGAGGTTCATTCGGGTCAACTCAATTTTTGACCTTCAAAAAAAAACTTTATATCAGTACTTTGAAAGGAGTAATCATGAGTGATAAAGAATCTTCTGACAAGAAAACCAAAGAAGAAAAATTAGAGAAAAACGATGTGAAAACCAAAGAAGAAAAATCAGAAACGAAGACAGAGGAAACAGAAAAATCCTCAAAAAAAGAAGAAAAATCAGCAGAGAAGACCAAACAAACAGAAAAATCTTCCCAACAAAAGGAAAAATCAGAGAAAAGGAAAGAGAAAAAAGAAAAGAAGGAAGAAAAAAGCGACGAGCTTCTCTATGAAGATGAAATCCAGGAAAAAGAAATTGATGAAGAACCTGCAGCTGCTTTGTCCATGTCTGCAGTAGTTCCGATAGTAATTTGCTTTTTTGTTCTGGGTTTGATTCTGGGTGGTTTTTTCCTGAAACTTGGTAACAAAGGTGAAGTAGAACAATGTCCCGAGACTTCACAGACTGACAAAAAAACCAAAGTTGATGCCGAAGATATCAAGAGAGTAAAATACCGAATTCCTCGTTCAGCTCCTTATGTCGGTCCCAAGCATGCACCTGTAACCATAGCTGTATTTGATGATTTTCAATGCCCTTATTGCAGCAAGTTTGCAAAAGTTTTGAAGAACGTCATGGGTTCCAATAAAGGGAAAATCAAGTTTGTTCTGGTTAATTTCCCCCTTTCAAGAATTCACAAAGAAGCCCAGATGGCAGCTGAAGCCGGAATGGAAGCTTTTAAACAGGGTAAATTTCTCGAACTTCATAACCTGATGTTTGACAATCAACGACAAATCAATCGAAAAAATGTTGAAAAGTGGGCCAAACAGATTGGCATGGATGTAGGTAAACTTAAAAAAGCTCTGGATGAAGACAAATATGCCCAGCAAGTTAAAAAACAAATGATCTCCGGCAGGATGATTGGTGTTCGTGGTACTCCCACTGTACTTGTCAACGGCAGAAGATTCCGCATGTCAAGAAATTTGAAACAGGCTGAAAGCTCATTGAGAAAAATTGTTAAGCAGGAAATGGAAATTGTAAAGAAACGCAACCTGTCTCCACAGAAAGCTTATGCCGCCCTTACAGCCAATGGAGTCAAAAATCTGAGAGAACTCAGAAAAAAATCGAAGCGAAACGCCAAAAAAGCCAGAAAGAAAAAACCTAAAACCAGAAAAGTCGTTGATCCAAATCAAGTATATCAAGTTAACTATACTGATAAAGATCCCTGGAAAGGTGGAGAAAAACCTCTGGTTACCATTGTAGAATTCAGCGATTACCAATGTCCATATTGTGGCAGAGTTGAACCAACCATCAAAAAGATTCTTGATACATATAAAGATGATGTCAAGTTAGTATATTTACAGAATGCTCTTGGTTTTCACAAACTTGCTAAACCTGCAGCTAATGCTGCTCTTGAAGTTCTTGAGCAAAAAGGACTGGATGCTTTCTGGAAATTCCACAAGCATCTTTTCGAAAACCGCAAAAAGATCAGTATGGAAAATCTTGAAAAATGGGCAAAAGAAGTTGCCGGGCTTGACATGGCAAAATACAAAGAAGCCATGAAAACCAATAAACATCTGCCAGAAATTAAAAGAGCTCAGAAATTGGCTGCAAAATTTGGAGCCAGAGGCACCCCTGCTTTTTTCATTAATGGTCGTTTTGTTTCAGGTGCCAGACCCTTTAAGTCCTTTAAAACCATCATAGATCAAGAAATTGCAAAGGCAAAGAAGGCAATTAAAGAAGGCAAAGCTACCAGGGACAACTATTATGATTCCATCATGAAATCAGCGCTCCCCAAAGCCAAGTATATTACCAAAAAGATTCTTAATCGCAAAAAGCGTCCGCCTCGTCCCCAATTGGATCGTTCCAAAGTTTACAAAACACCCACAGAAGGACTTCCCTTCTTTGGCGATCCTGACGGCCATCTGGTTTTTGCTCTTGGTTTCGATGTACAATGTCCTTATTGCACCAGAATTATGAATATTCTCACAACTCTTTACAAAGGCGGCAAAGCCAAAGATGGTTCAGAAGTCGAACCTATTGGCAAGGGAGTAAAATTCGTAATCATGCATTTTCCCCTGAGATTCCACAAACAGGCTATGAAGGCCCATCAGGCCATGCAGGAAGTGTTTGAACAGAAGGGGCATGAGGCATTTTTCAAATATCTCAATATCCTCGGCAAAAACCGCAGAGACCTTGGAGAGGAAAAGTTGCTTGAATATGCCAAACAGGTTGGAGCCAATATTCCCAAACTCAAGAAGGCTCTTGCAGAAAATAAACATAAGGAACTTATTCAAAATACCATGAAAACTGCCAAGCAAATTGGAGTCAAAGGAACTCCTGCTGTTTACCTCAACGGTAAAAGTCTTAGAGGACGCAGTGTTAGACTTTATCAAAAATATATCGAGCAAGCTCGCAAGGAAGCCGAAAAATATATCAAGCAGAATGATGGTGTTAACAAGAACAATTATTTTGCCACTATCATGAAATCGGCTCTTCCCAAAGCTGTTTACAAAAAACCTCCCAGAGGAGGAAATAAAGCACGTCGTCGTCGCGGAGCTCGTGGTCGTCGCGGAGCTCGTGGTCGTCGCGGAGCTCGTGGTCGTCGCGGAGTCAAAAAACTCAACAGGAAGCAATTAAAGAAAAGACTTCGCAAAGTTCGCGGTGGTAAGAGAAAACGCATACGCAGAAAAGGCAAAAACATGAAACGCAAACTCAAAGTCAGAAAAGTCAATCCTGCTCCCAAGAAAGATCAGAATTAGTTTTTAAAGCCTTCGGTTGTTCAACCGGAGGCTTTTTCTTTTCCCCTTCTTTTCCCCCCTCCCCCCCCTCTCAAATCATCAATCCTTTTGAATTAATTAGTTAGTTCCCGTCCCAAAAGGGAAGGTCACCGTCATTTTGGGATGATTTTCTCTCTCATGAAGAATGTGGATGAAAAAGGAAGAAGGGATATTTTAATGCGAGTTGATTTGCTTGGAGCAAGGGAGAAGAACAAAGAAATGGCGTCGGGAAGGGGATTATTCAACTATACCGGTATCTATCACAAAGATTTCAACAAAATAGTAGAGGGGAGGATTGCCGAAAACATCTGATTCTGCATGGAGATTAACACCATAATAAGAAAGATAGAGTTTTGAGCCTTGAATTTCCATATCGGTATAAAAACCCATACTGCCTTCGTAAGGATCTTCATTGCCTCTGAGGACGTTGATTTCCCATTGGGGATCGGCTTCTGAAGAATCGTATTCGGCAAAATAAAGCTCTTGGGTGGTGGCATCTTGCCAGCAAGCATAGAGTTTGGGTCCGGTAGTTATGATGTTGGCGTCAGCTCCAAAATAATGTTGAACAGGCATGGGCAGTCCTTCATTATTGGTGCCGTCTTCAGTGCGGAAACCGTCGTCCAGAATGAGTTCGCTGCCGTCACTGGTATCAAGGTTGTAAAGTTGATAGCGCAAAGTATGTTGCATATTGTCCTGATAGAGGAAATGAACCTGATTTTCATCTTCTTTGTCGATATCAAAGGAGGCAAAAAGCCCCAGAGGACGATCAAATTCATCTTTGGTGGCTATTTCAACCGGTTCGGAAAAGGAACCATCTGTTTCAGTCTGATAGGAAAATTTAAGTGAACCTGAATATTGATCGTACCAACTGAGAGCAATTCTGCCATCGGCAAAACGATCATGGGTAAGAAAAAGCCCATTTCCTTCCGGCCAGTCGCTCAGTGGTTCATCATCTTCAGGATATGGATATTCAACGGAATCAACAACTTGGATATCCCAATCGGTGAAGGCTGTCGGCTGGTCGGTTGTTGCCTGAGCAAAACGGATTTCACTCATGAGGCTGCTTCCATTGGGGGAAGTGAGATTGTTCACCATGTAGGAAACAGCAGGAAATCCGTCAGATTCACGAATATGAAGATCATTGAAAAGGCCGGCGTTGCCGAATTCTTGTCCGGAGGGATCGCCACCATCATCCATATCATAGGAAAGCCAGTCAGTTCCATCAAGAGTGAGTGTGATTCTTAAAGCTCCATTATCATAGTTGTGATGTGCAATGATTGGAGTTTGCGTATTGAGTCTGCCAATGGAAGTATATTCGCCTACGTCTTGTCCTTTGGCCATGATACCGTTGCGGACTTCACTTTGTTCCAGGACAACTGGACCATCGGGGACTCCATCGATAAAATTCCAATCATGGGGTCTGATGACGACATAATCGTTATTTTTGGGGATAACCTTGCTGATCATGAGATCGCCGTGAGTCATATTATATGAAGATACCCAGACATGTTGCCCCATCAAAGCAAGGGAAGAGTGGGAACCCGAGATGCCCCAGGGAACATCATTGACACATTGACACTGGCCTTCGAGACAGACAGCAAACTCGTTGGAAGGACAGGAAACCCCGGCACAATCATTGTCGTCCAGACAGACAACTTCATCGTTGTTTTCTTTGGAACCACTGCCGTCAGCACAGGACAAAAAAGCAACTGTGCCAAGCATCAGAAGAGGAAGAATCAAGAATCTTTTTCTTTTGAATTGAAAAAAGAGGCCAGCAATTCCAAGAACAAGGAAAAATGGAATTGTATTGTTGTTTGATTTGCTTGTCTGGCAGCCGAATCCGGAATCATTGGTTGAGGTGGAATTGACTGTAAATAATTTAGCGCTGTCAATTGAATATTGACTGATATTGCCAGCCTCGTCTCTTAATCTGACCTCGAAATATCCATGTTCATCGGAGATTGTCTCGAGATAACTGATGGATTTTTCGGAATCGTGATCCCATGAGGACCAGGTTTGATCTGGTTGTTTGAAACTTGCTTCAACGTTGTGTTTGGAAACGTAATCATAAGCGTTGAGCTGGAGTTTGCCATCTATAACCATGGGAGCTATTTTGGGTGCAACTGAATCCATGGTAACTTTCAAAACAACTGGTTCTTTGGTGAGGGAATAGGGATCGTTTTTAAATCTGCTTCTGATCCTGACAGTATGAATTCCTTGCATGAAAAGAGCCGGTTTGGCAATTTCAAGAAGATTGGTATCCTGGAAGTTAGAGTATAAACCTCCATTCAAACTGTATTGATATTCATATTCACGATCATCACGAGCCGGATCAAGCTTGATCTTGATTTTGGGAACAGCATTGTCTTGCCCTTTGAGGGTTGCTCGCAATCTTTCAGGTTCATAATTATTAACTTGAGCCAGAGAAGCTGAAAATTCGGCTTTGGGCAGTTCAAGTTTTTTCTTGGAACCCGGGGGAACCGAAACAAGGCTGGCGTTAATCAGAACAGCATCGTTGCTGACAGAAGGTTTGAAAGATAATTTGTCCATTTTGACTATGCGCCAGGTAAGATAATCTCCTTGACTGTTAAGTTTGGTGATTTCGTACGTCGGCATGGGGAAGGGTTGCAATGCTGATGTTAACATGGGCATGATCATGTCGACAACAGAAGGAAAGATGTCTTCAATTTCGGAGGGTTCTTCTCTGATCAGATCCGAATTGAAAACTTGAGCCGATATATTTTCGGTGCCGGCAGATCGAAGTACGGGCATTACAGTAAGATTGCCTTCTTCATTTACTTCTTGCATGAGATCCATCTGGAGATGCATATCCAGTGCCAGAGTGAGAGCTCGGGCATACCTGCCGTTGACATAAGGATACAGATCAATGCGGAAATCCTGAAGATAGGTATCAAGCAGTGCTGACTCTTCTGTGCCTTGACCAACCATGAATTTTATCGGTTTTTGAGGTCTCAAAACCAGTTTCAAGGGTGCATCACCGACTCTTCTGTCGATGATTTCGGCAAGAGAGGGAATCAAAATGGCAAACATGCCAACTTTGACCATATCACTCTGTTCAGTACCGTAGGTAAGGCAGAGGGCTCCTGAATTAACCATGTGAAAACCAGCCAGATCAAGCATCTCGGTGGTGAGAGCAATGCTGACATCGGCTGGAGAATCGTCTTCAAAAGTAAGGTAAGCCTGATCCATGGTGCCGTCATATTCTGTAAGAACAGGCCGGGTAAATGTTTTTTGACGATCGTTGCTGGCACCTGCAACTCCACTTACTGTAGACAGACCGCTTTGAGCAAAGTCGAAGGTTTGAATGGGAGGAACACATTTGGCGTTTTCACTGTGAGCAGCGACGCCCCATTCATCAGTTGTTTCTTCGCGGGTTTCGGGATCGGCGTCTGAATTGAAGCCGGTGATTATGCCTGAGGTGATTCCACCATTTTTAATATCAATATGTCCACCGGTGAACATTTTCATTTCAAGAAAAGATTCAAGTCCTTTGATTCCGGATTCAGCCATGAGACTGCCCAGATTGATCTGTCCGTCGGTGCCGGCTTCGGGGATAATATTGTCGATTGTGGGTTGCAGCAAGGGGATAATAAGATTGTTGGCAATCCAGTCTACCAGAGCATCGCCCACAAAAGCTTGAACCAGTTCAATATATTGACCAATGTTATCGAGGATGAGAGCATTGAGGAAATCTTCCAGGATGGGAATACAGTTTTCAAGGGAGATGCCCAGACCACTCAAGTCGATATTGGTGATGGAGTTGATATCCATTCTCATTTGACCGTCGGAAGGCCGGGTGCGCAGACCCAAGGCGACTGTACCTTCGAATGCCTGGTTGTGGAAACCGATGTCAACTTCGCAATCGTTGGTGATGTTATTGCCGGCAGCAAAAATATCAATGTCGAATCCAATGTATATATTGGCTGCTACATCAACCCAGATTTCATCACAGGCAGTTTCAGCAAAAACTCCGTCGCGACATTGTTCGATATTGTTGGAATCATCGACATTATCTTTAACAGAGAAAATCAGATCGACATTACTGATATCCATTCCACATTCAAGTGGACAGAAGTCGATGCCGTAATTGTGGTTGGAGTCGCCAACCCAGAAATTAGGAATAAAGCCGAGATGACCCAACTCCCCTTCAATAAATTGAGGCAGGATTTCCTTGATAGTATTGAACCCATCTGAGGTGATACGTACCTGCATGCCGTTTTCAACGGTCTGAGAAGGGGGCAGGGGAGCCGGAGCCGGTTCGATTTGTTCACAACCGCCGCCGCCACTGCAACTAAAGGTAATGGAACCGATGACAAGAAACAAAATTGGAAAGATTTTTCTGATAGATGGCATAAACAACTCCATTAGGATAAAATAACGCTTGGACTAGTAAACGTTTTGTGTCACAAATGTTTAGGCAAAAAAGTGTTATTTGTTGACAGAGACTGGTATGAGTTTGTTGATGAATATCAAATCCCTTGACATGAATGATTTCGCAGGGATTATGTTTTTGAGTCTGCAAACTCGTATCCAAGCTTATTTGAGACTAAATATTCTGAACTAAAAACTATTTTAACAAACAGTTGCGAAAAATTATAGCATATTATCAAAGAAATGCTGCAGCCAATTATATTTTTTTAATTGAATCGAAAAAATAACCATCTTTCTGCCATTAAAGTTATTCCGTGCACCTGAGGTAAACTTCCTGCTCAGACAATAATCTCCATCCTGGAATAGCAACTATCAAAGAGGAAACTTCAATTATTTATGTTTGATCACAAAGAAAAAAACAGATTATTTTTTATTATTGTCTCCATTCTACTCTTTTTTTCAGGAGTTGCCGGTCTTGTTTATGAGGTTATCTGGACCAGAATTCTTCATTATTCATTTGGCGGAACTCAGGCGGCGGCAGCTACCGTTCTGGCAACTTTCATGGGAGGAATGGCCATTGGGGCTGCTTTGGGCGGCAAATTGGCAGAAAAATTTGACCGACCTTTGCTGGTATATGCAATTTTACAACTATTCATTGCGATTTTTGGACTATTGTTTACTCCTTTGCTCTACCATCTGGATTTCATCTACAATTTTACTTCCCCTTTCATTAATCGGGGCATCCTGACTACTGTCAGATTTCTGGTTGGAGTTCTCATCATGGGGGCTCCCACAATTGCTATGGGAGCAACCTTGCCTGTTATAGCCCGAGGGGTTGTAAGTAAAGATACAACTGGAAGAGGAGTCGGAGTCCTTTATTTTGTAAATACCCTGGGAGCTGTTTTAGGTACTTTATTGGCTGGTTTCATTATTATTCCAGGTGACGGGTTGGATTACGGAATCAAGTTTGCCGCCGGTATAGGTATTTTTGTAGCTTTGAGCTCATTTTTGGTTCAATTCAGGCTAAAACCACCGGTAATGGAAGAAGTTGTCTCGTCTTCAGAAGATAAGCTCCCTTCTGCCAATCTGTTTTATTCAGACAAAATTCTTGAATGGTCTCCCTACTTTATCCTGGCTTTTGCTTTTTTTACAGGTTTCATCTCTCTTTCCAACGAGATCTTGTGGTTTAAGCTGCTGGGGATTTTGCTTGATGGTACAATTTATGGATTTTCAGCTCTTCTGGCTTCATTTCTACTTGGACTTTCTCTTGGTTCTTTATGGATTTCCAAAAAAATTGATCAAAAAAAGGATCTTTGGAAACTTTTTGTAAAATTACAAATTGGTGCAGGTACCGGGGCGGTTGTAACAATTTTACTTATTCCCCTGATTCCTTTTTTCGCTTCAGGTTATATTGCAATGGGAACCAGAACCCCGGGTTCGGTTTTTGCTCTTAAATTATTTTTTGTTTTTTGCGCAATTCTTGTGCCTACTTTTTTCTATGGTGCTTCTTTTCCGGTATTGGCTAAACTCTCCAATCTTAGCAGTACTGTAAGCAAAGCTGTAGGTAATGTTTATTCTTTCAACACCGTCGGGTGTATTGTCGGGGCTGTTCTTACCGGCATTTTTTTCATTCCCTGGCTTAAAGATTTGAATCTGCTTTTGCTGATTCTTATTTATCTATCTTTTATTATGGCGTTTGTAGCTATTTTTCTGGCAGGGGGCAGAGACGAATCCTATTCCATAGATACAAAGCTAAAATTGTTTGGTGTTGTTTCAATATTATTGTTGGCTGTTACTGTATTAAAACCCAGTGTGAATATTATTCGCCTGGTTAATTCGAGATATTCTATCGAAGATTATAAAAACAGTTTTGGTTCCAGGATTTTAACTCTGTTCGGAAATAATAATTCCAAGAGTAAAGAATTGGTTTTTGAGGCTGAAGGTGCAACCACCGTTGTAACTGTACATAAAGATAAATACAATGGATACAGGTTAAAAAACAATGGTCTGAATGAATCTTATCATTCAGTTCAAAAGCCTTATTATGCCGCTGAAATCTTTTATCTGGGAGCCCTGCCTTATTTGCTCCATCCTCATCCCAAACGTGCTTTGCTCATTGGATTGGGAGGAGGGGGAACTCTTGATATTCTAGCTTCAAAACAGTTGAAAAAGATTTATGCTGTAGAATTGGAAAAAGAGGTAGTGAGAGCCTCCCGTATCATGTTTGGAACCAGGGATCATCCTCTGGACAGGGAAAATGTTGATTTACTGGTTGATGATGGTCGCAATGCCCTTTTAAGAATGGCAAAATCAAATCCTGCTTCTTTGGATCTGATTGTTTCTCAACCATCCCATCCCTGGTTGAGTGGTGCTTCAAATTTGTATACTGTTGAGCATTTCAAGATAGTATCTGACAATTTGAAACCTGGAGGAATATTCTGTCAGTGGGTTAATTTGTTCAGAATGAATGAAAAGGGTTTTAGAAGTTTGATGAAGGCTTTTTCAACTTCTTTTGAACATGGATATATTTTTCAGGTTGATGACAGTTCTGTATTCTTACTTGGTTCAAACCGTAAATTTAAACTGGATGGGAAAATCATTAAACAACATCTTAAAGAAAAGCCTTATCAGGAATATCAAAAAGATTACGGGGTGGATCTGAATAAAATAATGGATGCCTATTTACTTGATTATGAAGGAATTTCCCAAATTGGCAAAAAAGGTCAAATGAATTCAGACCGCACCCCTGTAATTGAAACTGTATTACCATGGGTATACCACAATACCACCTTCAATTTATATTCCTTCTTCGAAAAGGAAAATATTTCCAGTGGATTAAAGCCTGCGATAATTGTAAATATTTCTTCAGGAGAATTGGAAAGTTTCTTCAAAGACAAGCTTGCCAAGATAGATTTTCTGGGAAAGGAAAAAAGGGAGCTTGAAAGACAGATAAGTGATTTCAAAGCAACAATTAGAGGTTGGGAGAATTTTCCCGGTTTTGAATTCAACAAAATAAAATCTTTGTATTATGAGAAAATCAAAGATTATTCCGGAGCCGTCAAACAACTTCTTTCTGCTGATTCAATTGTCAAGAGCAATTTTTCCACCCTGGCTCGTATGGAATGGGCAAATGGTGATTATTTTCAGGCTTTGTTTACAAATATTATCCTGGTTTTGCAGGGAGAAACTGATTTTCTTGCCGCAACTGCAGGAATTTTAATGAATGAAATATTGCAAACTGAGTTATTCATTATCGATTTCAGGCCGGAATCAGATGAATTGAAAGCTCATCTTGCTTTGGCAGAGCGTTTGGAAAGAATATTCGGGTCAAAAAGAGTTTTCAGTTTTTATGGCAAATTATTTGAACAACTGAAACAGAAAACCAAGATCAATGATAAGAATTTTTGGAAGGTTATAGCTTGGAGTGAATTGCAGAAACCCGAACCACCATAATCCATATATTTCTGCAAATATTTCTGTTCGGGTTCGG